>CACYYS010000024.1 GCA_902778725.1 uncultured Ruminococcus sp. | reverse complement strand
GCAGTTGCGGCCGAGGCGGTCGTAGCCGAGTTGGATGAAGTTTTCGTGGCCGAGTGTCCTGCCCATTTCGTTGCGGAGGCGGACCAGCTCGCCGTAGAGTTCGTCCAGTTCTTTTCTCTTCGAGTCGAAAAACGCGCCTTCCTTTTCATACGCCGCGCGGCGGACGGCGGGGTCGGTGCTCTCCTTATACGGACCGAGCATCGGCAGGGGGATGGTCTTCCCTTCCCACTCGACGGCCGCCTGCCCGTACAGGGTCTGGTATTCGCTCATCAGCTTGTTCTCCCGGGCGAGGGAGTCCATGATTTCCGGGCTGAAGGCGCGGACGGCGATCTCCGCGTTGCGGAACAGGAGAGAGCCGAGACGCTCCTCTAACTCCGCGCGGAAGGGGGAAGCGAGCAGCGCGAGAGTGACCTTGTGGTCCGCCTCCTCCACCTCGGGCGAGCGCTCGTCAAAAAAGGCGCGCTCCGCCTCGTAAAAGGGATCTCTCGTATCGATCGTGTTGCGGATCGAGGCGAGCTCCCGCTGCGTCGCGTAGGCGGAAAGCAGTTTTTCCTCCTCGTAAAACGCCTCGATCTGCTCCCCGGCGGACCGCGCCGTCCGGATCCTTTCCTCCACTCCGGCCAGAGCGGCGCGCAGCGCGTCGATGTCCGGGCGGGTATATTTCATTTCGGAAAATTTCATCGGTTTTCTCCTTCAGCGTTTGATCCGCTCCGTTTTTTTACATTTTATCATAGCATAACGCCGGTTTTTAGTCAAGACGGGAATGAGGAGCGGACGCGCCCGCGTTTTCCCCGGAGAGTTCTTCGGCGGAAAGGACGGTCAGGACCCCCTCCTCCACGCGGAAGCGGATCTCGCGCCCGGCGAAGGGAAAGCCGTAGACGCGCTCTCCGTCCCGGTGATAGGCGGGACGGGGATCCTGTGCGAGGATCTCCTCAAGCGAGCGGCAAAACTCCTCCGGCAGGCGGCGCCGGAGCTCCTCCGGGATCCGGACGGCAAGGAGCCGCCCCCTCTCCCGCTCCGCAAAGCCCCCGGTCGCCTCCGGCCGGCTGTCGGCGTATGGGAGGTAGGGCTTGATATCGAGGATCGGCGTGCCGTCCGTCATATCCACGCCGGAGACGAGCAGGACGGGCCCCTCCGGCGACTCCTGCTCGACCGAGAGGAGGCGGACGCAGGAAAGCCCGATGGGATTCGGCCGGTTGGGGGAGCGGGTGGCGAAGACGCCGACCCTCTCGTTGCCGCCGAGGCGGGGCGGACGGACCGTGGGGGACCATCCCTCCCGCTCGGAGAGGGAAAACTGCCACAAAAGCCAGAGATGGCTGAACTGTCCGATGCCGCGCAGCGCCTCGGGCGACCGGAACTCCGGCAGAAAGACGATCCTCCCCTCCGGCGAGGGGGCGAGTCCGCTCTGGCGCGGCACGCCGAACTTATCAGGGAACGGAGTACGGATACGGGCGATCGGACGCATCGGTTATTCTTCTTTCTATATAAGATTCCCGCGCGGGGCGATCCCATTATACCCCCGCGGACAAAAAAAGTCAACGAGGCGGGGGATCTTCCGTTTTTTTCTTCCCTCCCCACTTGAAAAACCGGAAAAAATATGATAGGATTAGCAATGATATATTTTATCTATCTTTAATAGCATTTCGGGAGGTATAAAATGAAAAAAGAACTCTTCGGCAGAATGCCGGACGGCTGCGAGGTCCACGCCTACACGCTGAGAAACGGCAAAATGGAAGCAAGGATCCTCGACCTCGGCGGTATCCTCTCCCGTCTCTCGGTAAACGGGCAGAACGTGATCCTCGGCTTTGACACGCTGGAGGGGGTCCTGGAGGACACCTCGTATCAGGGATCCCTCGTCGGCCGCTACGGCAACCGGATCCACAACGCCCGCTTCGTGATCGACGGCAAGGAATACAAGCTCTACGCCAACACCGCGAAGGTCAACCACCTCCACGGCGGCAAGTACGGCTTCAACCGCAAGCTCTGGCGCGCCGAGCCCTTCGGCGAGAGCGAGCTCGCCCTCTTTTACCGCAGCCCGGACGGAGAGGAAGGATATCCCGGAAACCTTGACGTCCGCGTCACCTACAAGCTCCTCCCCGACGCGCTGGAGATCCGCTACGAGGCGATCAGCGACAAGGACACCTTCGTCAACCTGACCAACCACGTCTACTTCAACCTCGACGGCGCCTCGACCGAGGGCGATATCCTCGGCCACACCCTGCAGATCCACGCGGACACCTACACCGACGTGGACAAGGATCTGATCCCCGTCGGCCGCAAAAACGTGGAGAACACGCGCTTTGACTTCCGCACGGCGAAAAAGATCGGCCGCGACCTCCACGGCAAGGATATGTCCGACCCCGACTACAGCTACGACCACAACTTCAACCTCGACGGCAGGATCCGCGAGACGGTGGACGGACGCGACCTCGCGCTGGGCGCCACCCTCTCCAACGGCAGGATCACCATGGACGTCCTCACCGATCTGCCGGGCGTGCAGTGCTATACCTCCGGGTTCCTCGCGCACACCGAAAACCCGCTCTCCGGCGGCGTGATCCAGCACCGCAGGATGGCGATCGCACTGGAGACACAGGTCGAGCCGGACGCTCCCTCCAGAGGAGAAAACCTGCTCAAGGCCGGCGCAAAATATGACACGATGACCGTCTACCGGTTCTCCTGAGGCGCCCGATGAACGTACATGAATCCATCGACCTCCTCGTCGCTTACGCCGAGAAAAACGGCCTGATCGGCGGGGATGACCGGATCTGGGCGACCAACCGCCTCCTTGACGTTCTCCGTCTCTCCGAGCATACGCCCTCCGGCGCCGTCGGCGAGGAGACGTCCCTCTCGGAGATCCTCGACAGTCTCTGCGACTACGCGGCGGAAAACGGTCTGCTGCCGGACGACACCGTGACCTACCGGGATCTGTTCGACACCCGGCTGATGGGCGAGCTCGTCCCCCCTCCCTCCGAGGTGATCCGCCGCTTCAGAGAGGAATACGCACGCTCGCCCGAATGCGGGACGGAGTACTTCTTCTCCCTCTCCAAAGCCTCCAACTACATCCGCACCGACCGGGTAAAAAAGGACCTGCGCTGGGTCACCTCCACCGAGTTCGGCGATCTTGACATCACCGTCAACCTCTCCAAGCCGGAAAAAGACCCCAAGGCGATCGCCGCCGCCCTGACCCAGAAGGCGGCGGAATACCCGAAGTGCCTCCTGTGCCGCGAAAACGAGGGATTTGCCGGGCATCTGACCCGCCCCGCGCGCCAGAACCACCGTATCCTTCCCCTCACCCTGGCGGGCGAGCGGTGGTACCTGCAGTACTCCCCCTACGTTTACTACAACGAGCACTGCATCGCCCTCAATGAAAAGCACACGCCGATGAAGATCGACCGCGCCGCCTTTGAGAAGCTCCTCGACTTTGTGACGATCTTCCCCCACTATTTCATCGGTTCCAACGCCGACCTGCCGATCGTGGGCGGTTCCATCCTCACGCACGACCACTTCCAGGGCGGACGCTATGAGTTTGCGATGGCGAAGGCGCCGATCGAACGGGAGCTCTCCTTCCCCGGTTACGGCGACGTTGCCGCCGGGATCGTGCGCTGGCCCCTCTCGGTGATCCGTCTCCGCTCCGGCGACAAAGACCGCCTCGCCTCCCTCGCCGAGCGGATCCTTGCCGCGTGGAGAGGATACTCCGACCCCGACGCCTTCGTCTTTGCCGAGACGGACGGCGTGCCGCACAACACCGTGACGCCGATCGCGCGCAGACGCGGAGAAGACTACGAGCTCGATCTCGTGCTCCGCAACAATATCACGACAAAGGAGCATCCGCTCGGGTACTTCCACCCGCACGCCGAGCTCCACCATATCAAAAAGGAGAACATCGGCCTGATCGAAGTGATGGGGCTGGCGGTCCTGCCCGCCCGTCTCAAGGCGGAGCTCTCCCGCCTCGCCGATCTGCTCGTCTCCGGCGGCGACCCCGCCGCCGACCCCCTGACCGAGAAGCACGCGGCGTGGGCAAAGGAGATCGCGCGCGCGCACGCTCCCTTCTCCTCCAAAGAAGAGGCGGACGCTGTGCTGCGGGACGAGGTGGGCAAGGTCTTCTGCCGGGTCCTCTGCGACGCCGGCGTCTACAAATGCCCCGAAGAAGGTCGGCGCGCCTTCCTGCGTTTTACCGACTCTGTGAGATGACCCCGCGCAGGGAGCGGATCTCCTCCGCTCCCTGCCCTTTTTTTCGGCGTTTTTCCGGAAACAGAGGAGAATTTGCGCGATTTTTTTGCAAAATAACTGTTGCACATTCCAACAGAGTGATGTATAATGAAGTAAAGTTTTTTGACGGGAGGTCCTCCATGAAGCCCTGCGCTCTCTCTTCTTTCCTCTCCCGTCCTGCCCTTGCGGGGCGTCGCTCTGCCGCGGGGGCTTTTTTTGCTTATTTTTTCTTCACCTGCGGTTACGCCGGCTCCGCCGCCGCAAACGCGCAAGCAAACAAGCAAAACAGGGATTGAACGGTCCCTCGCTCTTCGGGCGGTTTTGCTTGACGCAGAATCGCCTTTTTTGTTAAGGAGGCACTATGTTTTCCGAAAAGATGCTCGCTCTCGGCAAGGAGAGCTCGGTGATCCGCGAGATCTTTGAATACGGAAGAAAAAGAAAAGCCGAGATCGGCGCGGACCGGGTCTTCGACTTCAGCCTCGGGAATCCCAGCATCCCCGCTCCCCCGTCGGTGGAACGGGAGATCCGCCGCCTGCTCGACACGCGCGAACCGACCCTCCTCCACGGCTACACCTCCGCCGCAGGCGCGCCGGAGGCGCGGGAGGCCGTCGCCCGCGCCTATTCCGCCGCATCCGGTCTGGAGATCCCCTCCTCTCTCGTCTATATGGCCTGCGGCGCCGCCGCCGCGCTCACGTCGGTCCTCGGCGCCCTGATCTGTCCCGGAGACGAGGTGATCCTCCTCTCCCCCTTTTTCCCGGAATACCGCGTCTTTGCCGAAAAGGCGGGCGCGGCGGTCGTCGTCGTGCCGACGGCGGCGGAGACCTTCCTCCCGGACGTCGGCGCGATCGGACGCGCGCTCACCGACCGAACGAAAGCGATCCTCCTCAACTCTCCGAACAACCCGACCGGCGTGATCTACCCGGAGGGCGTGCTGCGAGAGCTCGCCGCCCTGCTGGAAGAGAAGAAGCGGGAGACCGGCCGTCCCGTCTTCCTGATCTCGGACGAGCCCTACCGCAAGCTCGCTTACGGCAAGACCGTCCCCTTCCCCGCCGCGCTCTACCCCGACACGGTCGTGTGCAGCTCCTTCAGCAAGTCCCTCTCCCTGCCGGGCGAGCGGATCGGATACGTCATCGTCTCGCCCGCCTGCGCCGCCTCCCGCGATCTGTTCGCCGCCGTCTGCGGCGCGGCGCGTTCCCTCGGCTACGTCTGCGCGCCGAGCCTGATGCAGTATGTGATCGCCTCCTGCGCGGACGGAAGCGCCGATCTCGCCGTCTACGCGGAAAACCGGCGTCTTCTCACCGAGGGGCTCTCCCGCATCGGCTACTCCTTCGCCCCGCCGGACGGCGCGTTCTATCTCTTCCTCAAAGCGCCGGACGGAGACGCCGCCGCCTTCTGCGAGCGGGCGAAAAAGAAGGAGCTCCTGCTCGTCCCGGGCAATTCCTTCGGCTCCCCCGACTACGTCCGCATCGCCTACTGCGTAAAAAAGGAAACGATCCTCGGGGCGCTGCCCGCGTTTGAAGCGCTCTTTGCGGAATATGAAACGGAGAAACGACATGACTGAACTGGAAAAAGCGAGAAGCGAGATCGACCGGGCGGACGAGGAGATCGCGCGGGCGTTCGAGCGCCGGATGCGCGCCGCCGCCGCCGTCGCCGCCTATAAAAAGGAAAACGGCCTGCCCGTCTTCGACCCCGCGCGGGAGCAGGCCCTGATCGAGCGCAACGGCGCTCTCATCCCGGACGAAACGCTCCGCTCCTACTATATCCGGATGCTCAAAACGATGATGACCCTCTCGAAAGACTATCAGCATCTTCTCCTCGAGGGGAGGCGGGTCGCATACAGCGGCGTGCCCGGCGCCTTCGCCTACATCGCGGCGACGCGCATCTTTCCCGACGGGATCCCCGCGGCGTATCCCTCCTTCAAGGACGCTTACGAGGCGGTCGAGAGCGGCGCCTGCGACTGCGCCGTCCTGCCGATCGAAAACAGCTTTTCCGGCGACGTGGACTCGGTGATCGACCTGACCTTCTTCGGCTCGCTCTACGTCTCCGGCGTCTACGACCTTGAGATCGTGCAGAACCTGCTCGGCAACCCAGGCGCAACAAAGGAGACGATCCGCACGGTAACGAGCCACCCGCAGGCGCTGGCCCAGTGCGCCCGCTATCTGGAGCGGCAGGGCTACGAACCGCTGGCGGCGACCAACACTGCCGTTGCCGCCCAGACGGTGCGGGAAAGCGGACGCGCCGATCTCGGCGCGATCGCCAGCCGGGAAACGGCGGAGCTCTACGGGCTGGAAGTGCTGGAAGCGAAGATCAACGAGGCAAGCAACAACACCACGCGCTTTGCGGTCTTCTCCCGCGCGCAGAACAAGATCTCCCCGGAGGACGACCAGTTCATCCTCTTCTTCACGGTCAAGAACGAAGCGGGCGCGCTCGGGCGCGTGATCTCGGTGATCGGCGAAAAGGGCTTCAACCTCAAGACCCTCAAGAGCCGGCCGACCCGCGACTCCCTCTGGGAATACTACTTTTTTGTCGAAGGCAACGGCAACATCTATGGAGAAAAGGGCAAGGAGCTGATCGAGGCGATCTCTCCCGTCTGCAGCGGGATCCGGATCGCCGGGAGCTTCAAAAAGGAACGGAAGCTATGAAAACGATCCGGATGGAGTTCGGGGAGCGAAGCTACGATATCACCGTCGGGCGGGGGCTGCTCGCCTCGGCGGACCGCTTCTTCTCCCTTGACCGCAAGGTCCTCGTCGTAACGGACGACGGCGTGCCCCCCGTCTACGCGGAAACGCTCGCGGCGCGCTGCGCTTTTCCCGTGACCGTGACCCTCCCGCAGGGGGAGGCGAGCAAAAGCTTTGACTCTTACCGGCGTATCCTCTCGGTTTTGGTGGAGCACGCCTTCACCCGCTCCGACTGCGTCGTCGCGGTCGGCGGCGGAGTCGCGGGAGATCTCGCCGGCTTCGCCGCCGCGACCTATCTCCGGGGGATCGACTTTTACAACGTCCCGACGACCCTGCTCGCGCAGGTGGACTCCTCGATCGGCGGGAAGACGGCGATCGACTTCGACGGCTACAAAAACCTCGTCGGCGCCTTCTGGCAGCCGAGAGGCGTCCTGATCGACCCGGACGTCCTCTCCACCCTCCCCCGGCGCCAGCTTGCGAGCGGCGCGGCGGAGGCGATCAAGATGGCGCTGACCTCCGATCCCGCGCTCTTCTCCCTCTTTGAGACGGGGGAAGCGTTCCGGGATCCCGACACGGTGATCCTGCGCTCGCTCGCTGTCAAAAAGAGCGTGGTCGAGCAGGATGAAAAGGAGGCGGGCCTGCGGCGGGTCCTCAACTTCGGTCATACGCTGGCGCACGCGATCGAAAGCGAGAACGGACTCTCCGGCTATCTGCACGGGGAGTGCGTGGCGCTCGGCATGATCCCGATGGTCTCGGACGCGCTGCGGCCGCGGCTTTTGCGGGTGCTCGCCTCGGCGGGTCTGCCCGTCGCTTTCTCCGGCGATCCCGAAAAGCTCGCGGAAGCGGTCCGTCATGATAAAAAAGCGGACGGCGACGCTATCTCCGTCGTCTTTGTCCCGGAGCCGGGGCGCTTTGAGATCCGGCGGATGCCGCTTACGGAGTATCAACAGGATATCGTCCGTTTTGTATCGGACGGGAGGAAAAGGATATGAAAAACACCTTCGGCGATCTCGTCTCCGTCACCCTCTTCGGCGAGAGCCACGGTCCGGCGGTCGGCGCGGTGCTTGACGGGATGGCGCCCGGCGTCCCCGTCGACAGCGAGGCCATCGCCCGCGCGCTCTCCCACCGGCGCCCGTGGGGAGAGTTTTCCACCGCGCGCCGGGAGGAGGACGAATATCAGATCCTCAGCGGCGTCTTCCGGGGCGTGACGACGGGCTCTCCCATCGCCGTCGTTATCCCCAACCGCGACACAAAAAGCGCCGACTATGACGAGCTTGCCTCCCTTGCCCGCCCGGGGCACGCCGACTATACCGCCTACGTCAAATACGGCGGCTTTGCCGACTGGCGCGGCGGCGGACATTTCTCCGGTCGGGTGACCGCCGCGCTCTGCGCCGTCGGCGCGATCGCCGCCTCCGCCCTCCGGGAAAAGGGGATCCGGATCGGGACCCACATCGCGGAATGCGCGGGAGTGAAGGACGTTCCCTTTTCCGACGATCCCGGGCGGGAGATCGGCCTCCTCGCGGAGCGCCGCTTCCCCGTCCTCTCCGAGGAGCGGGGTGAGGAGATGAAGGCGAGGATCCTCGCCGCAAAGGAAGACGGCGACAGCGTCGGCGGGATCCTCGAGACGGTCGTGACCGGGATGCCCGCGGGCGTCGGCGAGCCGTTTTTTGACAGTACGGAAAGCAAGCTCGCCCACGCGCTCCTCTCGATCGGCGGGGTGAAGGGCGTCAGCTTCGGCTCCGGGTTCGCCTTTGCCTCGATGCGCGGGAGCGAAACGAACGACCCCTTTTTCTGCGACGGCGGCAGGATCCTAACGAAAACCAATCACAACGGCGGCGTGAACGGCGGCATCACGAACGGGATGCCCCTGCTCTTTTCCTGCGCGGTAAAGCCCACCCCCTCGATCGCCCTGCCGCAGGAGACGGTCAACTTCCGTGAAAACCGGAACGAAACGCTCTCCGTGCGCGGACGGCACGACCCCTGCATCGTCCACCGGGCGCGCGCGGTCGTAGACGCCGTGACCGCCCTGACGCTCGCGGATCTGCTGACGGTCCGGTTCGGGCAGACTTATCTCTCCCCGGTGACGCCATGAAATACGGACTGATCGGGGAAAAGCTGGGACACAGCTTTTCCCCCGAGATACACGCCGCGCTCGCCCCCTACCCGTACGAGCTCTGCGAGGTGCGGCGGGAGGAGCTGGAAGACTTTTTCCGGCGGCGGGACTTTTGCGGGGTCAACGTGACGATCCCCTATAAAGCGACGGTGATCCCCCTGCTTGACGAAGTGGATCCCGGCGCCGCGGAGATCGGCGCCGTCAACACGGTGGTAAACCGGGGAGGGCGGCTCTGCGGCTATAACACCGACCTTGCCGGGATGGCGGCTCTTTTCACCCGCGCGGGGATCTCCCTCTCCGGGAAAAAGGCGCTGAGCCTCGGTACCGGAGGCACCTCGCGTACCGCCGCGGCGGCGGCGCGTCTTGCCGGCGCCCGCGAGATCCTCAAGGTCTCCCGCACCGGCCGGGAGGGCGCCCTCACCTACGAAGACGCCGTCTCCCTCCACGCCGACGCGCAGATCCTGATCAACACCACCCCCTGCGGGATGTTCCCGGACACGGACGGGACGCCGATCGACCTCGCCGCCTTCCCGCGGCTCGAGGGCGTGATCGACGTGATCTACAACCCCCTCCGCACCCGGCTCATCCTTGCGGCAAAGGAGCGCGGGATCCCCGCGGCGGGCGGACTCTATATGCTGGTCATGCAGGCGCGGGAGGCCGCCTCCCTTTTTCTCGGAGAAGAGATCCCGCAGAAAAAGGCGGAGAACGCCTATCGCGCGCTGCTGAAAAAAAAGGAAAATCTCGTCCTCACGGGGATGCCGGGCGCGGGAAAAAGCACGATCGGGCGCCTGACGGCGCGCCGGCTGGGGCTGCCTTTTTACGACACCGACGCGATCTTCGTCCGGCGGGCGGGCCGCTCCATCCCCTCCTATTTTGAAGAATTCGGCGAGGCGGCGTTCCGCCGGGAGGAAAAAGAGATCGTCCGCGAGCTGAGTCTCCTCTCCGGCGCCGTGATCGCGACCGGAGGAGGAGCGGTGCTCGACCCGGAAAACGTCCGCCGCCTCCGGCAAAACGGCAGGATCGTCCTGATCGACCGCAAGCCCTCCGAGATCCCGAACATCTCCGGGCGTCCGCTCGCCCGGGACCGCACAATGCTGGAGGCGCGCTACCGCGAGCGCTTTGCGCTTTATCACAAAACGGCGGACGAGGTGATCCGCGCCGTCCCCAACCTGCAAAAAAATATCGAACGTCTGACGGAGATAGCAAAAAGATGAAAATACTTGTGATCAACGGCCCCAACCTCAACCTCCTCGGCCTCCGCGAGCCGCAGTACTACGGCAGCGAGACCTACGCCGACCTCTGCGAAAAGATCCACGCGCACGCGCAAAAAACGGGAGTGGAGGTCGCCTTTTTCCAGTCCAATCACGAGGGCGCGATCGTCGACGAGATCCAGGCGGCGTACCGGGTCTACGACGCGATCGTGATCAACCCCGCCGCCTACACCCACACGAGCATCGCGATCCTCGACGCCTTCAAATCCGTGAAGATCCCGGCGGTGGAGGTCCATATCTCCGACCTCTCAAAACGGGAGAGCTTCCGTCAGTTCAGCTATCTGCGCGACTACTGCCTCGCCGTGATCATCGGGCACGGGACGGACGGGTACTGCGAGGCGATGGATCTTTTGCGGGAGCGGCTGGGATGACGGTAACGGTCCTCCCTTCCCGTCTCTCCGGCTCCGTCGCCGCTCCCCCCTCGAAAAGCTACGCGCACCGCTATCTGATCGGCGCGGCGCTGGCGCGGGGAGAGAGCCGGATCCGGAACGCCGGAGAGAGCGCGGACGTTTCCGCCACGCTCGGCTGCATCCGCGCGCTCGGCGCCGCCGCTCTCCCCGCCGGGGACGGCGCGCTCGCCGTTTCCGGCTGCGGGATCCCGCGGCGCTCCGCCACCCTCTTTGTCGGGGAGAGCGGCAGCACGCTGCGCTTTTTGATTCCGCTCTGTCTCCTGTCCGGCGTTCCGTTCACCTTTTCGGGCGCGAAACGGCTTTTCGAGCGACCTCTCTCTGTCTACGAAACGCTCTGCCGCGAGCGGGGATTCCGCTTTGAGAAAACCGCAAATTCCCTGACCGTGTGCGGCAGGCTGACGCCGGGCCGCTACGAGATCCCCGGCGGCATCAGCAGCCAGTTTGCGACAGGGCTGCTCTTTGCCCTTCCCCTGCTCGACGGGGACAGCGAGCTGATCCTCACAGGC
Source organism: uncultured Ruminococcus sp. (assembly GCA_902778725.1). Lineage (GTDB taxonomy): Bacteria > Bacillota > Clostridia > Oscillospirales > CAG-272 > RUG12395. The sequence continues at coordinate 17,854 of CACYYS010000024.1, read as the reverse complement.
AGGGCGGAGAGTCTCTCCTATCTTGACATCACAAAAAAAGTCCTCGCCGATTTCGGCGTATCGGTCGCCTTCGACGGCGGCGCGCGCTTCACCGTCCCCGGCGGACAGACCTATTCCCCGGTCGACGCGACCGTCGAGGGGGACGCGTCGAACGCCGCCTTTTTCGAGGCGCTCGCCCTGCTGCACGGGGACGTGCGCGTGACCGGCGTTCCCGCGGACACCCTGCAGGGGGACCGGGTCTTTTCCTCCCTCGCCGAAAGGATCGGCAGGGGGGAGGAGATCTCCCTTGCCGACTGTCCCGACCTTGCGCCGGTCCTGATGGCGGCGGCGGCGGAGCGGGGCGGCGCGGTCTTCACCGATACGGCGCGGCTGAAGCTGAAGGAAAGCGACCGCGGCGAAGCGATGGCGGCGGAGCTGCGCAAATTCGGCGCCCGCGTCACGGTGGAGGAAAACCGCATCACCGTAGAAAAAGCGGCGCTCCATTCCCCCTCCGCGCCGATCTCCTCCCATAACGATCACCGGATCGCGATGGCGGCGGCGGTGCTGCTTACCCGATACGGCGGGCAGATCAGGGGCGCGGAGGCCGTAGAGAAAAGCTTTCCCGATTTTTTCGAGCGGCTGAGCGCGCTCGGAGGCAAGGTAAGGTACGATGAAACTTGACAAAACACAGAAGATCCTGATCGTCGGGCTCGGGCTGATCGGCGGGAGCTACGCCGCCGCGCTGCGGGCGCGGGGGCATCACGTCTCGGCGATCACAAAGGAGCAATCCTCACTGGATTACGCTCTTTCCCGCGGCATCATCGACGAAGGAACGACACAGATCGATCCCGAGATGATCGGCCGGGCGGACGTTGCGATCTTTGCGCTCTATCCGCACGTCTTCCTCGACTGGATCCGGGAAAATCAGTCTTTCTTCTCTCCGGGGACGGTCCTTACCGACGTCACCGGCGTGAAGGGTGCCGTCGTCTATGAGATCCAGCGGATCCTGCGGCCGGACGTGGAGTTCATCGCCGCGCACCCGATGGCGGGCCGCGAGGTCTGCGGGGTGGAAAACAGCGATCCCGCGATCTTCCGGGGGGCAAACTACATCGTCGTCCCGACCGAACAAACCACCGAGGGCGCGAAGGAGTTCTGCCGCTCGCTCGGCAAGGCGCTCGGGTTCCGGTATATCGGCGAGCTCTCCCCGGAGAAGCACGACGAGATGATCGCCTTCCTCTCCCAGCTCACGCACTGCATCGCCGTCTCCCTGATGTGCGCCTCCGACGATCCCGATCTCTATGAATACACCGGCGACTCCTTCCGCGATCTCACGCGGATCGCCCGGATCAACGAGGAAATGTGGAGCGAGCTGTTCCTGCTCAACCGCGACGCGCTCCTGCGGGAGATCGACCGGTTCCTCTACCGGATGGGAGAGCTGCGCGCGGCGCTTGCCGACGGCGACGCCGAAACGATGAAAACCATGATGCGCCTCTCGACCGAGCGGCGCCGCAACTTTGATCGCAAATGAGGTACCTGCTATGAATATGGATTTCAAACGGAAACTCCCGATCCCCAAACAGATCAAGGAGGACTTCCCCATCTCGGCGGAAATGGAAAAGGTCAAGGCCGCGCGGGACGAGGAGATCAAAGCGGTCTTCCGCGGGGAGTCGGACAAGTTTATTCTGGTGATCGGGCCCTGCTCTGCCGACGCGCGCGAGCCGGTCCTCGAATACATCTCCCGTCTGCGGCGGGTACAGGACGCCGTCGCGGACCGGATCCTGATCATCCCCCGCATCTACACGAACAAGCCCCGCACGACCGGAGAAGGCTACAAGGGGATGCTCCACCAGCCGGATCCGGAGCAGGCCTCCGATATGCTGCGCGGCATCATTGCGATCCGCGATCTGCATTTCGCCGCGCTGCGGGACTACGGTTTTTCCTGCGCGGACGAGATGCTCTATCCGGAAAACCACCGCTACCTCTCTGACCTTCTCTCCTATGTGGCGATCGGCGCGCGCTCGGTCGAGGATCAGCAGCACCGGCTGACGGCGAGCGGGCTGGACATCCCCGTCGGGATGAAGAACCCGACCGAGGGGGACCTCTCGATCATGATGAACGGGATCCGCGCGGCGCACCGCGCCCATACCTTCATCTACCGCGGCTGGGAGGTAGAAAGCAAAGGCAACCCCTACGCCCACGCCGTCCTGCGCGGGTATACCGACCTCTCCGGCAAGGCGCTCCCCAATTACCATTACGAGGATCTGGAGCGTCTCTCCGAAGCCTACGCCGCCTCGGGGCTCGAATATCCCGCCGCGATCGTCGACACCAACCACGCCAATTCCGGCAAAAAGTACCTCGAACAGATCCGGATCGCCGAGGACGTGGTCCACAGCCGCCGCGCAAACGGCGATCTGCGGCGCCTGGTCAAGGGTCTGATGATCGAGAGCTATCTTGAGGACGGCGCACAGAAGATCGGCGAAAACGTGTTCGGCAAGTCGATCACCGACCCCTGCCTCGGCTGGGAAAAGACCGAACGGCTGATCCTCGGGATCGCGGAAAAGGTATGACCTTTTTCTCCGCCGACGGTCTCTCCGACGGGGAGATCCGCCTGCGCCTCACCTCCGCGGCGGAGGCGATCCCGGAAAAGAAACGGCTGCCCGTTTATTACTTTGAGATCGAAACGGCGGCGGGAGAGCGCGCGGGGCGGTGCGAGCTCCGGATCGGGCAGAATGAAAAGACCCGTATCGGCGGGAATATCGCCTACACCGTCTTCCCTCCCTTCCGGGGACGGCATTACGCGGCGAAGGCCTGCCGCCTGCTCTTTCCCCTCGCGCGCCGCCACGGCATGACCTCCCTCCGCATCACCTGCGCGCCGGAGAACGCCGCCTCCGCCCGGACCTGCGAAGCGGCGGGCGGGATCTGTCTCGGGACGGAAAACGTCCGAAAAGAGGACGAGCCGTACGCCGCGGGAAAGCGGCAGGTCAAAGTCTATCTCTTTGACCTCTCGAAACTGTAAAAAGCGGAGAAAAAAACAAAAAAGGCATTTCCTTTCCTCTGCCGATATGATACAATAAAACCGATAAAAAATACAACGATAGGAGAATGTCCGATGAAAAAGAAAACGACCTCCCTCCCCCGTCCCGAGCATCCCGAGCCCATGGCGGTCCGCAAGACCTGGCAAAACCTGAACGGAGAATGGCTGTTCGCCTTTGACTTCGGCGTTTCCGGCCGGGAGCGCGGACTCGCTGCCCCGGACGCCGACGGAAAATACCCCGAGCGGATCACCGTTCCCTTCTGCCCGGAAAGTCCCCTCTCCGGGATCGGGTACACCGATTTTATCCCCGCCGTCTGGTATAAAAGGAAGATCTCCGTCACGGCGGATCAGCTCGCCGGGCGGGTGATCCTGCACTTCGGCGCCGTCGATTTCCGCTCCTTTGTTTTTGTCAACGGCAAGGAGGTCGGCTCCCACGCGGGCGGATACTCCTCCTTCTCCTTTGATATCACCCCCTTCCTTACCGAGGGGGAGAACGACCTGACGGTCAACGCCCGGGACGACGTCCGCGCCGCTCGCCAGCCCGCCGGCAAGCAGAGCAACCGCTACGCCTCCTTTGGCTGCAAGTACACCCGCACGACCGGTATCTGGCAGACCGTGTGGCTCGAATTCGTCCCGAAGACCTACATCAAATCCTTCCGCTGCTATCCCGACCTTGAGGGATCGGCGTTTGACTTTGAGTTCGTCCTCTCCGGCAAAGGCACGCTCACGGCAAAAGCCTCCTATGAAGGAAAAACGATGGGAAAAGCGGTCAAAACGACCGCCGGCCACACTCTGCGCCTCCATCTCCCGCTGAAAGAAAAACACCTCTGGGAGGTCGGCGCCGGGCGGCTCTACGATCTCTCCTTCACGCTGGAGAGCGAGGACGGACGGGACGAGCTCCGCAGCTACGCCGGTCTGCGCGAGGTGCAGATCGACGGCTTCCGGGTCCTCATCAACGGGAAAAGCGTCTTCCAGCGCACGGTGCTCGATCAGGGTTTCTACCCCGACGGGATCTACACCGCTCCCACCGACGAAGCGCTGAAGCGGGATATCGAACTCTCGATGGCGCTCGGCTTCAACGGCGCGCGCCTGCATGAAAAGATCTTTGAAGCGCGCTTCCTTTATCATTGCGACAAGGCGGGATACCTCGTCTGGGGCGAGCACGCCAACTGGGGACTGAACATCACGGTCCCGGAGGGACTTGTCGCCTTCCTGCCCGAGTGGATCGAGGCGGTCGGGCGCGACTTCAACCATCCCGCGATCGTCGGCTGGTGCCCCTTCAACGAGACCTGGGATTTTGAGGGTAAACGCCGCGATCCGCGGATCCTCGCCGCCGTTTATCACGCCACCAAGGCGATCGACCCCACCCGTCCCGTCATCGACACCTCCGGCAACTACCACGTTGTGACCGATATCTACGACCAGCACGACTACAACCAGGATCCCGCCGCCTTCCGCGCCGACTATATCGGCTACGACGGGAGCAAGGAGAGCTTTGCTCTCCGGCACGCGGACAAGCAGGTCTATCTGCCGGATCTTCCCTTCTTCCTCAGCGAGTTCGGCGGCATCAAATGGGTCCCCGAAGCGGAGCGCGAGGCGGCGAACAAGGACGCCTGGGGCTACGGCAACGCGCCGCAGACCGAAGAGGAGTTCCTCTCCCGGTACGAGGGGCTCGTCGCGGCGCTCCTCGAAGCGCCGAACATCATGGGCTTCTGCTACACTCAGCTCTACGACGTGGAGCAGGAAACGAACGGTCTCTACACCTACGCGCGGAAAAAGAAATTCGACGACTACTCCCGCATCATCGCCGCCAATACCAAAAAAGCGGCGATCGAGGACTGAAACGAAAAAAACGGGTCGATCCCTCGGGATCGACCCGCTTTTTTTCATCTCTTCAGCAAAACCAGCGGTGCGGCGGCTTCGGCTTTTCCGGCGGATCGTCGCGGCAGGGGCAGACCTCACCCGCGTCGACGAGGATGATATCCGCCCCGATCCGCTGGATCTGCTGCCAGGGAACGACGACCGTCTCCTCCTTGCCCAAGCCGAAAAAGCCCTTCGGCGCCCCGATCATCAGCGCGGTGATCCTGCCCGAATCGGTATCGAACTCCAGATCGCACACCTGACCGAGGCGGCGTCCGTCGCAGACGTTGATCACTTCCTTTTCCTTCAGCTGCGAGAGCGTGGTGCAGCGCGGCATAGTGCCTCCTTGACGGCGTTTTTCCCTACCAGTATATGCAGGAAAACACCAAACGGTCACAGCGGTTCTCCAAGGACCGTACCGTCAAAGGAAGGGATGAATTCCCGTCCGGCCGCGCCTTTTTCCTGGAACCAGCCGATATAGCCGAGCTCCTCGGCGACGGCGGCGACCCGCCCGTACTCGAGCCCGGTCAGGCGGCGGGAAAGACCCCTGTGGCGGGCAAGCGAAGGATCGGGCATCGGCGTATACTGGCGCATCAGACTGAGACGGAGATTTTTTACGTCCGTCTCCTTTGCGAGACGCCGCAAAAGGGCGACGCTGTCCTCCTTATGCTCCGGCAGGACGAGATGGCGCACAAGGACGCCGCGCGTGAGGATGCCGCGCTCCGAAAAGCGCGGGGGCCCCAGCCGCTTTGTTACGGCGAGGAGCGCGGAGAGCGCGCGCTCGAAGTAGTCGGGCGCGCCGCACATCTCCTCCGAGAGCGCGGACGAGCAGAACTTGAGATCGGGGAGGTAAACGTCGATATAGCGGCAGAGCTCCTCCATCCGCTCCTCGAGCTCGTAGCCGCCGGTGTTCCAGATGACGGGGACCGAGGGGCGGCGGCGCCGGAGCGCCGCGAAGACCGAGGGCGCGTAGTGGGTGGGCGTGACGAGATCGAGCGTTTCCGCCCCCGCTCCCTCCAAAAGGGAGAAGACCTCGGCGAGCCGCTCTTCACTGACGGAGACGCCCGCTCCGCCGCGGCTGATCGCGGCGTTCTGGCAGAAGACGCAGCCGAGCCCGCAATAGGAAAAAAAGACGGTCCCGGCGCCGCGCCTGCCGCTGATGCACGGCTCCTCCCAGCGATGCAGAAGCGCCGCGGCGACCCGCGGCCCGGCGGGTGCGCCGCAGCGCCCGTGCGTCTTCTCTCTGTCCGCGCCGCAAAGGCGCGGACAGAGCGTACAGTTTTGATAAGGGGAGGTCATCAGTCGCCGTATCCGTCCGGATTCATCCGCTGCCAGCGGGCGCTGTCCTCGCACATCCGGTCGATGCCGTACCGCGCGCTCCAGTGGAGCAGCTCGCGGGCTTTTGTCGGATCGGCGTAGCACTCGTCGATATCGCCGGGGCGGCGGTCGGTGATGCGGTAGGGGATCTTCAGCCCCGTCGCCTTTTCGTAGGCGGCGACGATATCGAGGACGGAATAGCCGTTGCCCGTACCGATGTTGAAGACCTCGGTCCCCTTGACGGAGGCGGCGCGGTCCAGGGCGGAGAGATGCGCCTTTGCCAGGTCGACGACGTGGATATAGTCGCGCACGCCGGTGCCGTCGTGGGTCTTATAGTCGCTGCCGAAGACGGAGAGACAGGGCAGCTTCCCGCCCGCGACCTTGGTGATATAGGGGAGGAGGTTGTTCGGGATCCCCTTGGGATCCTCGCCGATCAGCCCGCTCTCGTGTGCGCCGATGGGATTGAAATACCGGAGGATGGAAACGCTCCACTCCGGATCCGCGGCGGCGATATCCGTGAGGATGCGCTCGATCACAAGCTTGGTCTCCCCGTAGGGGTTGGTGGTGTGGAGGGGGAAATCCTCGCGGATCGGCACGCTCTCCGGCTTGCCGTACACGGTGGCAGAGGAGCTGAAGACGATACGGCCCACCCCCGCCTTTTTCATCGCTTTGCAGAGATTGAGCGTACCCGTGATATTGTTTTCATAATACAGCAGGGGCTTTGAGACCGACTCCCCGACCGCCTTGAGACCGGCGAAGTGGATGACCGAATCGATCTGCGGGAACTCCGCAAAAACGCGGTCCAGTCCCTCGGGATCCAGAAGATCGACCTTCCGGAACGCGGGACGCTTGCCCGTGATCTGCTCGATCCGGTCAAGGACGCACTCCTTGGAGTTGGAAAGATTGTCGATGACGACCGCTTCCCTCCCGTCGGAAAGGAGCTCCACCACCGTGTGGGAACCGATAAAACCGGTGCCGCCCGTTACGAGTACAGCCATATAGTACCTCCGTAAGTATAATGTTTTTCAGACAAGGGATGGGGGATAGACGCCGTTTGCGTGCATCTCCGCGATCTTTGCCTTGACAAAGGGCTTGTCGCCGGCGTAGGTGACGCCGAACCAGCTGTCATAGGTCGGCAGGACCGCGAGATCGCAGAAGCCGGTCTCCACGGCGTGGGAGACCGCGTCGGTCAGGCCGAATTCCCCTTTGGCGAGATCGGTCTCCGGCGCGCGGAGGAAGCGGGAGAAATCCTCTTCCATCCGGTCGAGCAGGTCGGAATCGAGCCCGTAAAAATTCATCGAAACGAGGGTATCGCCGGAGATGCGCTTCTTGCTCCCGTCCTCTCCGACGGACAGGGCGTTCTTCCCCGAGCGGAAGAGCTGCCTGTGCTCGGTGACGCGCTCGAGCATCCCGTCCGCCCCGACCTTGCAGAGTCCGCGGGAGACGGAGCCGAGATCGGAAAGCGTGTTGCGCAGGACGTAACCCGCCATGCAGTAGTGCCGGCGGACGTCCGCCGGATGGGAGGCGAGATAGTCCCGCACGAGGGAAAAGGCGCTGCGGCCGTAAAAATCGTCCGCGTTGATCACGGCAAAGGGACCGGAAACGCTCCCCTTGGCGCAAAGCAGGGCGTGCCCCGTTCCCCACGGTTTTTTGCGCTCCGGGGGGATCGGGAGGGAGCAGAAGCTCTCCGGCTTCTGGAATACGTAGCAGACGTCCGCCTTTTTCTCGGTGCGCTTGCCCACCGTATCGCGGAACAGAGCGTAGTTTTCCTCTTTGATGATGAAGACGATCTTTTCATAGCCGGAAACGACGGCGTCGTGGATCGAATAATCGATGATGAACTCGCCGTTTGCCCCGACCGGATCGAGCTGTTTGAGTCCGCCGTAGCGGGAACCCATCCCGGCGGCAAGGATCACAAGTGTCATAAATACCTCGTGTATGCAGAGAAAGCCGGGTTTGTCCCCCGGCTTTCCGTCGTTAATCAGCGTAGACGCTTACGCGCTTTCTGTCCTTGTCAAGATGCTCGAACTTGACTTTTCCGTCGATCAGAGCGAAAAGAGTGTAGTCCGTTCCGAGGCCGACGTTGTTGCCGGGGTGGATCTTCGTCCCGCGCTGGCGGACGATGATGTTGCCGGCCTTGACAGGCTGACCGTCCGTCTTCTTCACACCAAGGCGCTTGGACTCGCTGTCGCGGCCGTTCTTGGTGGAGCCGACTCCCTTTTTATGCGCAAAAAACTGCAGGCTTAATCTGAGCATCACTGTTCCTCCTTATGATTTTCCGCCGCTTCAAACGGTCGCTCCTCTTCGTCCACGTCGAGGAACTCGTAATAATCCTCCAGCATATCCGAAAGCTGGAAGAAATACCCGGTCAGTACGCCGGAAACGGCAAATCTTTTTTTCTCGTCGCTCTCGTACTGAGGGAGAGCGCCCTTGACGATGACCTTCACGTCGGTGGTCTCATCGTCGATGACGTACTTCACGTCGGACGCGAGCGCCACCTCGATGATATTGATGACGAGCATGGTCATCGCGGAAACGGCGGCGCAAACGATATCGTTGCCCTCGTCGGCGTAGCCGGCGTGCCCCGTCTCCTCAAAGCCGTAATAGATCCCGCCGGATTTCAGAAACCGGATCCTGATCATGGCTCGTTACCGTACGATAGACGCGATCTGGACCTTGGTGTACGGCTGTCTGTGTCCCTGTTTCTTCTTCTCGTTTTTCTTGGGCTTGTACTTGAAGACGACGATCTTTTTCGCCTTGCCGTTTTTGACAACGGTGGCTTCGACCTTCGCTCCGTCGAGATACGGAGCGCCGAACTCTGTCGTCTCCCCGCGGGAAACGGCGAGCACACGGTCGAACGTGACCTTTTCGCCCTCCCCGACGCCGAGCTTTTCAACGAAGATGATGTCCCCTTCGCTGACCTTGTACTGCTTTCCGCCCGTTTCGAATACTGCGAACACGAAAAGCACCTCTCTTTCTGATAAGACTCGCTGTATCGGGAGGCTTGCGCACTTGATCCCTTAACATGCGGCAGATTATTATACCATTCCTCCCGGAGAAATGTCAAGAGTTTTTTGACGGTTTTTTTACGGTTTTTGCGACGTGATCCGTGAAAGGGGGAAAAACCTCCGGTCTTATCCGTTCTCCCGCGCGCGGGCGGCGGCGAGCGTGTTGCAGAGGAGCATCGCGACCGTCATCGGGCCGACGCCGCCGGGGACGGGGGTGATATAGGACGCCTTTTTCTCCACGGCGGCAAAATCCACGTCGCCGCAGAGCTTGCCCTCCGGGGTGCGGTTGATACCGACGTCGATCACGACGGCGCCCTCCCGCACCATATCCGCCGTGATGAAGTTTGCGCGTCCAACCGCGGCGACGAGGATCTCCGCCTCGCGCGTGACGGCGGCGAGGTCCTTTGTTTTGCTGTGGCAGAGCGTGACGGTGGCGTCCGCGGCGGTGAGGAGGAGGGCGAGAGGCTTGCCCACGATATCGGAGCGGCCGACGATCACGGCGCGTTTGCCCCTCGGGTCGATCCCCGTAAAGCGGAGCATCTCCATCACGCCGGCGGGCGTGCAGGGGAGGAAGGTCGCCTCCCCGGGGTGGAAGAGCCGCCCCACGTTGACGGGGTGGAAGCAGTCCACGTCCTTTTCCGGCGAGATCGCGGCGATCACGCGCTTTTCGTCGAGCCCGGCGGGCAGCGGGAGCTGGACGAGGATGCCGTCCGTGCTCTCCTCCGCGTTGAGACGGGCGACCTCCGCGAGGAGCGCCCCCTCGTCCGTATCCGCGGGGAGCAGAACGGTCTCCGAGAGGATGCCCGCCTCCTCGCACGCGCGGCGCTTGTTGCGGACGTAGACCTGCGAGGCGGGATCCTCCCCGACGAGGATCACCGTCAGTTTGGGGCGGCGGCCGTACTCCTTTTCAAAGGCGGCGGTCTCCGCCGCCGCTCTCCCGCGGACGGAGGCGGCGATCGCCTTCCCGTCTATCCTCTCAGCCATTGTTTTCTCCTTTGTTCTCTTCCCCGTTTTCGGGGGCTTTTTCCTCTTTCGCGGGGGTCTCTTCTTCCTTTTCTTCTTTTTCCTCCGCTTTTTCCGCGGGCGCGCCGACGGCGACGGGAGCGGTAAGACGGGTGAGCGCAAAGCGCCCGCCGATCCGGCGGAAGACGAGGATCAGCACGGTACCGGCGACAAAGCAAACGGCGCCGACGAGCTGAGAGATACGGATCCCGGTCCCGCCGAGGTAGAGGCTGTCCGTCCGCAGGCCCTCGATGAACATCCTGCCGAAGCCGTACCAGGCAAAATACGCAAGGCAGATCTCGCCGTTGAATTTCTTTTTCTTATAAAACAGGTTGATCAGGACGAATCCGATCACGTTCCAGAGCGACTCGTAGAAAAAGGTGGGGTGGTAGTAATGCACCTCTCCGAGCGCGTCGCGGATGCCCATCCGGCAGAAGATCTCCGTCTCCCCGCCGTGCGCCTCCGCGTTCATAAAGTTGCCCCAGCGCCCGATCGCCTGGGCGATCATCACGCCGGGCGCGACCGCGTCCGTGAATTTGAGGACGTTCTGGCGGCGGATCTTACAGAAAATAAGGATCGTCAGGGCGCCGGCGATGATGCCGCCGTAGATAGCGAGCCCGCCGTTCCAGATCGCGATCACGTCGTAAAAGGTCTTGTACTCCTCCAGTTTGAAGAGGACGTAATAGAGCCGCGCGCCGATGATGCCGAAGATCACGGTGAAGAAGGTCAGATCCGTCATCACGTCGGGGTCGATGCCCTCCGAACGCTTGCCGCGCCGGCAGGCGTACAGGTAGGCGCAGATGATGCCGACGGTGATGATGATCCCGTACCACGCCACGCTCCTGCCAAAGAGCGAGAACGCCTCGCTCTTGACGGTGAACTCGCCGATCCCGAGCCCGGGGAAGGAAATCTCGTGCATAAAAACCTCACTTTCTCCCGATCACCGCGAGCGCAGATGCGGCGGGATCGAAAATATCGCACAGTACGCGTTCCGCGTCCTCCGGGGTGAGCGCACGGAGCGCGTCCGCGTAATCGATGAAATCATAGCCGGAGAGGACGCAGTCGAGGGAGAGCTCGCCCGCCTCCTCAACGGAATTGAAGGTGCGGACCAGGTCGGAGAGGTGGGCTTTTTTGGCGCGGATGAACGCCGCGCGGTCAAGCCCTTCCCTGTTCGCCCGTTCCAACGTCTCGAACGCCTCCTCCCGGATCCGCTCCGGCTCGTCGGCGGCGCCGGAGATGACGCCCATCCCGATATCGCGGACGGAAAAACAGGAAGCGGAGATCCCCTCCGCCAGATTCGACTCCAGCATCCGGGAAAAGAAGGGGGAGGTGCTGCCGAAGAGGACCTCCGCCGCGACGGTCGCCGCGATCCCGCGGACCAGCCCCTCGCGGGGCGGGAGGAGACCCGCCCGGTCCTTGAAGCCGAGCGAGAAGAGCGGCTTTGCAACGGGCAGCTCCCGCTTGCCGTAAGAGGCTCTGACCTCCGGCGGCTCGGGGACGGACGCGCGGACCAGGCGGGGCGCCGGACGCCGCGGGACAAGCTCGTCCGCCGCGCGCGCCGCCTCCTCCGGGGTAAAGCGCCCGCACAGGGTAAGGATCATATTGGAGGGATCGTAAAACGCGTCATAGCAGCGGCGGAGCGTCTCCGGCGTGATCGAGAGGACGGACTGCTCGGTCCCCGCGATCTCCTCCGTGACCGGGTGACCGTGGTAAAGGAGCGAGGTCAGCAGCATGAAGCGCCGCCGGCCCGGGCTGTCCTGCCCCATCCGGATCTCCTCGGTGATGATCTTCTGCTCCCGCCGGACCGACTCCTCGGTGAAATACGGCGCATAGACGAAAGAGAGCAGCTCGCGGAGGCAGGCTTCCTCATTTTCCGTCGTGGCGAAGAGGTAGGACGTGCGGTCAAAGGAGGTGTAGGCGTTGGAGAAAGCGCCGAGAGAGGCGAAAACGGCGGAAGCGTCCCCGCCGTCCTCGTTTTCAAAGAGCTTATGCTCGAGGAAATGCGCCACGCCCATCGGGACGGGAGCGGGCTCCTCCCCACCGACGGAAAAGCAGTTGTCAAAGGAGCCGTAGTTTGCCGTCAGCACGCCGTAGGAGGTGGAAAAGGTCTTCGGGATCACGTAGATCCGCAGGCCGCTTTCATGGCGGATCAGGGTATACTCCTCGTCAAGATACGGATCATAACGGCGGATCGGAGCGGTCATGCCATCGCCTCCTCTGCCAGTTTTTTATTATCCGAAAGGAAGTAGAGCGTATCCGGAGCGGCGCCGCGCATCGCGGCGGCGGCATCCTCCTTTGTCGCCGCCAGGATCCGGGCGACCAGCTCCTCCTGATCGTCGGTGAAACCGGCGACGGAGCGGAAGAGCGTATGAAGGATCATCGACCGGGGATAGTCGAGCCCCGCAAGGATCGAGGTACGCAGGGACTTTTTAGCGACGAGGAGCTCCTCGTCCGTGATATCGCCCGCGGCGACGGCGGCGATCTCGCGCCGGACGGCGTCGAGCGTCTGTCTGAGGTTGGCGGCGTCGATACCGGCGTAGACGAACATCGCCGCCAGGGCGCCGCGGTACTCGCTGCCGCAGGAATAGCAGAGATTCAGCTCCTCCCGGACGTGCATAAAGAGCTTGGACGAGGAGGAAACGCCGAGGATCTCACAGGCGAGGAGAAAATCGGAATACGGCTTGTCCGGAGAGAGAGCCGCCGGCGCACGGTAACCGATCACAAGACGCGCCTGACGGACGTCCTCCTCCTCGAGAAGGATCCGGGGGCGCGGCGGCGCCTTTTTCGGCGCCGGAGGCGTCAGAGGGAGCGGGACCGGCGAACGGTCGACGCCTGAAAAGAGGACGTCCGCATAGCCGCGCGCCGTCTCTTTTGTGAGATCGCCGACCACATACATCTCGACCGGAGCCGTGAGAAGGAGAGAACGGTAAAACGCCTCCTCCCCCTCCGGGGTGATCGCGTCCAGATCCTCGCGGTATCCGAGGACGTTGATGCCCGCGCTCTCCCCCTCAAACATCGTCTCAAGGAGGCGGCGGCGGGCGTAAACGCCCTTGTCGTTGATCTCGGCGGCGATCTCGTCCGCGAGGTGCTTTTTTTCACTTTCCAGCGTGTCGGGATCGGCGATCTTTACGGGGGAAAAGAGGATGCGGCGGAGGAGATCGAGTACGCCGCCGACGATATCGGTCCCGTCGGCGGAATAACGCCCGGCGAGATAATCCGCCGTTACGGCGAGGGCGAGAACGTTTCCGAGCGCCCGCGTCTCCACGGTCACTTCCGCTCCGTACAGCTCGTCGAGCCGGGAGCTGACGCTCTCAAAGGAAGGGTAACCCTCGCACCCCCGCAAAAGGAGCCCCCGCAAAAGCGAGACCGCCGTTACGGTCTCCCGTCTGAGCGGAAAAAGAAAATTCAGGGAGATACATTCGGTCTTGAAGCGGTCGGAGGGGAGGACGGTCAGCGTCACCCCGCCCGGCAGCGAGATCCTGGTACGTTTCATTCGATCGCTCCGTTTTTTTGTCTGGATCATTTATTGTAGCACGGATCCGCGTTTTTTTCAATCCTTCCCGCGAAAGATCGCGGAAAAAAAGAAAAAAATCCCTCCCGCCCCCGAAAAAAAGCCCGAAAAAGCGACTCTCCCTCCGGTAGAGAGCCTCTCTGCCGGAGCGAGACGCCGCTCTACGGAAAGTATCGCGCCGCGCGCGGACGGTAGGTTGCTTTTCCCCTTCCCATCGGGTAAAATAAACGGCGAAAGGCAGGGATACGATGAACAGACTCAAACTCAAAGACCGCGCGCTGCCCTCCTATACGCGCGGAGAAGAACTCTTCCATTTTATCTCTCACGCCGCGGGCGGCGGCCTCGCCCTGCTCGGGCTTGTGCTGCTGCTCGTCCGCGCCGCGCGGCACGGGAGCGGGGCGGCGGTGACCGCCTCCGCGATCTACGGCGCCTCCATTGTGCTGCTTTACACGATGTCGGCGCTCTATCACGGGCTCCGCCCGCCAACGGCAAAAAAGGTGCTGCAGGTCCTTGACCACTGCACGATCTTCTTTTTGATCGGGGGGACCTACACGCCCGTCGCCCTCTGCTCGATCCGCTCCGTCTCCCCCGGCTGGGGATGGAGCATCTTCGGCGTCGTCTGGGGCTTTTGCCTTATCGCGTGCGTCTTCACCGCGATCGATCTGCACAAATACGCCGCGCTTGCGATGGTCTGCTATATCGGGATGGGATGGTGCATCCTCCTCGCCGCAAAACAGGCGATCGAGGCGATCCCCCTGCCGGGGCTCCTATGGCTGCTCGCCGGCGGCGTCGCCTACACGGTCGGCGCCGTACTGTACGGGGTCGGCAAGAAAAAGCGGTGGATGCACGCGCTTTTCCACCTTTTTGTGATCGCGGGAAGCGTCCTGCAATACCTGTGCATCTACTTCTATGTGATATAAAAAGAGCGCGCCCGCGGGCGCACTCTTTTTTTCAGTAACTGAAATCCATGCGGACAAGGGAGATCGGCTCGAGAGTGACGGAGAGCTCGCCCGACCCGCGCCCGCCGACCGGCACTTTCACCGGCGTGACGTTATTCGGGCGGTCCCAGGTATTGGCGAGGGTCTTGTCGTCCGCCCGAATCTGCAGGCAGGACGTGAGCGTCACCGCCTCAAAGGGGAGGGCTACCTCAAAACGGCGATTCTCCTCCGTGTCGCGGTTGATCAGGAACAGCGTCCCCCGCCGGGCGGCGCGGTCCAGGTAAACGGCGGTCTCCCCCGACCGGTAGGAGCACGGAGGGACGACGCCGACTTTTTTCCTGTTTGTCAGGCGCTGCGCGGTCTCCTCGGCGGCCAGCACTTCCCTGCCCGCCTGCTCCGCGTACCAGCGGAAAACGTAGGAACAGATATTATCCCAGAAATGATCGGCGCCGTTTACCCGGTAATAGCCGACAAGGAGAGCGGCGTAGGGGTGATTGAGCATCGGGAGGTGGTTGGCGGCGCTGATGCGCGGATCCTTTGCCATCGTCTGGAGGAGGGAGGCGAGGAAGACCGACCCGACCGTGCCGTTATAATAGGTCCCCATCGGGCCGTACTCGGTGATCTGGATCGAGATATTCTTGGCGTTTTCGCCGGCATAGGCGTCGATCTCCCGCTCGGTCGTCGCAAGGAGCGAGGCGATCCAGTCGGGCGCCGCCATATACGCGGTAAAGATCTCCTCGTCGCTGTCGCCGTCCAGCGTATACAGCGGGGCGTAGCCGAGATGGCAGTCGACAAAGTCGATCCGGTCGCCAAGCGCGGTCAGGATCTTTTTATCCCACGCGGGATACTTGCAGAGCGGATGGGCGGAGAGGAGCGCCACGGCGCCGATCTCTACCCTGTCCCGGTCCTCCCCGAGCAGCTCAAGCGTCCGGGAGGCGAAGGAGACGTACTCCTCCGGCGTTTTGGTCACGCGGAGCCCTTCCACCTTCTCCGCCGCCATATTCGGCTCGTTGCCGATCGAAAAAGAGGCGACGTCGATCCCGTTTGCCAGACAGTAGCGGACCCACGCCGCCGCCTCCTCCGGCGTACCGTTGCCGGCGTTAAGCTGGACGGTGGCGGGGATCTCCAGCGCGCGGCAGAGGGAGACGAACTCCCCGAAGCCGAAGGTGGGAAGATACCGCTCCCCGGCCTTTTGCGCGCGGGTCGGATAATCGGAGGAAAAAGGGTCGATCTGCGGGACGCGGGAAGCGCCGATACTCTCCTCCCAGTGGAAGTAATCCCCCTCCACCCCGCCGGGATAACGCAGATGCGTCACGCCGCAGCGGCGGATCGCCGAGACGAGGGGAGCGTTCAGGGCGCCGGTCTTTTCGTTCCAGACGCCGTAGCCGTTTCCGCGCCAGGCGAGATTGTCCCCGAAGAGTGCTGCCTTGACGGTATTGACCGCCTCGTCCCGGTAGCGGGCGACGACCGGCGTCTCCGCCGTGCCGAGCGCGGGGAGAGAAAGGTCGAGGGAAAAGGGCGGGAGCGGCTCGGGCGGCTCCGTCTCCGGCGTTGTTTCGGGCGTTGTTTCCGGCGCCGTTTCCGGCGACGTCTCCGGTACGGTCTCCGGTATCGTTTCAGGCGCCGTCTCCGGCGTTGTTTCGGGCGCCGTTTCCGGCGACGTCTCCGGCACGGTCTCCGGCGCGGTTTCCGGTATCGTTTCAGGCGCCGTCTCCGGCGCCGTCACGGCGGCGGTCGTGTCCCCGACCGGGGTCTTCCCGGTACAGGCGGCAAGCGCCAGAAGCGCCAGGAAGAGCGCGGGCAAGAAAAACCGGGACATTCTTTTTTTCATACAAGCTCCTTGTTTCAGGAAAACACTCCCGTCAGATCCGGCGCTTTGTCGAGCGGCTGCAGCGTGTCAAAATCGAAATAGAGATAGCAGCTGCCGATCCCGGTGAGCTCCGCCTTGACCGCCAGATAACGCATCCCCGTCTCGGAGAGCCGGAAGTGATTCGGAGTGGATGTCAAAATGAAAGCTAAATAATCCTCCGAAACATTTTGTTCGACAAGGCTTTGTCTGTATTTCTCGCAGCAGCGGGCGTAGCCCTCCTCGCTTTCGATATACTCGCGGAGAAAACGGTTGATCCGCTCCCGGTGCTCGGCGGGCAGTCCGTCGTTTGCGGCAAACTGATGGACGTAACCGCGATCCGTTTTGATCGCCAGATTGGCTTTCAGCGTTTTCGCCACAACCGTTACCGCGGACTCGTCTTCCCAAAGATCGCGCATATCATAAGTCAGAGACGGCGCATAGAGGGTCGGATCGATCAATTCCGAAGGATAGTAAAGCAGAAGAGAAACGGTCAGTTGATCGTAAGTGACCGGCTTTCTCTCCGCGGAGATCCAAATCAGACCCGGCGAATTCTTTGTGATCTTATCCATGAAGTCCGTTCCTTTGAAGAAAAGATCGGATACCTCCGTGATCTCTTTTCCCGTTCGAAGGTCAAACACCTCAGTAATATGGTCTCTGTCTTTGAAGTACCCGAAGAAAAGATAACCGTTTCCCACGCTGACGTTAAGATTACTGACGTCCTCCGACGCTTTCAGAGCACGGTAACGGGCGTTGATCGTCTCTTCAATCACCTTGTTCTTAAAGCGGGTCTCTTCCTCGTTCCACGTTGCGGTATAAGACCGGTCAAGGACAAGCGGCGTCTCCGGCATTTCGGGGCCGGTGCCGAAGATGCGCTCTCCCGGAGCAGGCTCGCTGATCGCCGCAAAATAGCCGTTTTCTTCCACGATCTTCTGCCCCTCCGGCGTACGGAGCCACTCGACCAGATCGCGCGCGGACTCCCCGGAGTCGGAGCGCAGAATGACGTAATTGCGCGTAACAAGGGGGTAACTTTCGTCCGCGATGGTCGTATCATCCGGGTAAACGCCGTCCACGGCGGCGAATTTCAGCTCCGTCCCCGTGCCGTACATATTGGCGGCGTAGGCGTAATAGGAATAGCCGATCGAGTATTTCGCGTTATCGTATTCGGCGATCGCTTTCATCAGACCGGACATGATCGCCGGGCGATATTCGCTCGCCGCGTCCATCAGGGGGGTGTCGCCCATAAAGACCTTGATATAGTTCTGGCTCCCGCTGTCCTCATTGCGCTGGAAGGCGGTGATCGGCGCGTCGTCCCCGCCGACCTCCTTCCAGTTGGTGATCTTCCCGCTGTAGATCCCC
>CACYYS010000023.1 GCA_902778725.1 uncultured Ruminococcus sp. | reverse complement strand
AAAGGAGCTCCTCGGCTGAAAAACGCAAAAACGGACAGGCGCGCGCCTGTCCGTTTTTTTCCGCCGGTCCGTCTTTTCAGTACCGGTTGGCTTGTACGGCGGCAGAGAATACTGAGGATGTCCCGTTTTTGCTGTACGCCGTCCCTGTAAAGCAATAAACCGGCTGCATGATCGTGGATTCCGGATCGCTGTCTGCATGGTACATCACTTCCGCTGTTTCGATCACGATCCGATCAGCGGTGATATCATCCTCTATCATAGAAATGCCTGCATAAGGCCACTTGAGGACCGCCTCTCGGAGCGGAATGAGAATTGCCTTTTCCTTCTTTTGATATCTTTTTCTCGTATAATATACATAGGTCACCTCCCCTTTTCCGTTGATGCGAACGTCGATTCCTTCTCCCGAGATCCTGCACCCGTCCGTTTCCGGAAAGTAGAAAGTGACTGTAACAGCAAGCAAGGTCTCGGTGGATGTGCCGGGAGAGTAACTGGATTCGTGGCCGGTGATGAAGCATTTGGAGACGCCGTCCGGAAAAAGATCATGCTCTTTCAGAAAAGTCCGGGCGATTTCCGCGCTTTCCTTATCGGAATAAGAATACGCCGTCTCAAGTGATTCGCAAGAATAAGAAAAGGAACCAAAACGGTCTATCTCCATACTCTCTTTCCCGTTTTTGTAGTATCGTTTTCCCCCCTTCTCTTCAAATACATTCCTGTCGAATCCCAGTTTTTCCGCCGCAGAATAGTCTGTTTCCAGCGGGTCGGAATAGAGGAACAACCCTTTTCTACCTACTTGTTTTGCCACTTGCTTTTCCAGTTCCGGCAAATCATACTCGATTTTTGTTTCTGCAGTGATTCCGTCATCACAGCCCGGAGCAGGAAAGATGATCTGTTTTCCCAAAACGCCGTTTGTTTCCGTTTCGTTCAGAGAACAAGAGGCGAGAAGACCGGCGCAAGCGAAAATCATAACAGCAAAAAACAGTTTTTTCATGGTATTCTCCTCTCAAGCCGCTTGATTTTTCCGTCCTGTTTTGTATTTTATCGCGCGCTTGTTGCAGAATTGTGTCCGGATCGGGGTTTTGAAAAAATTTCCCCGGGCTGCAAGGGGAGGACCGGAAGACGGAAGAAAGCTTTTTTGCAAAAGGGGTAGATTTTCCCCTCGGGATATGGTAGAATGAAAAAAAAGACGGAGGCGCGCATGAACGGGATCGAGCTGGCAAGGGCTTTTTACGACGCGTACGGCGCGCCGATGCTGGAGCGGGAGTTCTCCGACGTGCGCGACCGGATCGCCGTCGGGATCGCCGGGCACGGCAGCGAGTGCTTCGGCTACGACGACGAAACCTCCCGCGACCACGACTTTGAGCCCGGCTTCTGCCTCTGGATCACCGACGAGGATGAACGCAGATTCGGCTTCCGCCTTTTCCGCTCCTACAACCGCCTCCCCACGGAGTTTGAGGGGGCGCGGATCGAGCGGCGCAGCGCGCTCGGCTCCCCTTACAAGGGCGTGCATACCGTCCGGGAATTCTACTCCTACTATACCGGCACGGGGGACGTGCCGGAGACGAACGCGGACTGGCTTGCGATCGCCCCGCTCTATCTCGCGGAGGCGACCAACGGAGCGGTCTTTGCCGATCCGCTCGGGGAGTTCTCCCGGATCCGCCGGGCGCTCCTCTCCCCGCCGGAGGACGTCCGGCTGGCGCGGCTCGCCTCCTCCCTCTTTTATATGGCGCAGGCGGGGCAGTACAACTACCCGCGCTGCATCCGGCACGGCGAGTACGCGGCGGCGGCGACCGCCCTCTCCGACTTTGCAAAAAGCGCCGCGGAGACCGTTTTTTTCCTCAACCGCCGGCACCCTCCCTATTATAAATGGCTCTTTCGCGGGTTGCGGGAGCTGCCGCTGCTCGGGGAGTTGGAAGAAGACCTGACCGGGCTTCTCCGCGCCCCCTTCGACGCGGAAAAAAACGTTCCCGTGATCGAGAGGATCGCGGAGAGGATCGCGGCGGCGCTGCGGGAGGAGGGGCTGGCCACGCTGGAAGAAGACTGTTATCTCGAGCCTTACGCCCGCGAGGTGCACGGGCGGATCGCCGATCCCGCTCTGCGTCGCGCCCCCCTGATGCTTTGAATAAACAAAAAATACAAAAAATAAAGGAGAAACAATCATGGAACAGAAATTCTACATTTGCAAGCATTGCGGCAACATCGTCGCGATGGTCAAGCACGTCGGATGCAACGTCCGCTGCTGCGGAGAGGAGATGCAGGAGATCATCCCCGGCTCGACCGACGCCGCGCTGGAGAAGCACGTCCCGGTCTTCACCGTCGAGGGCAACACCGTCCACGTCACGGTCGGCTCCGTCCCCCATCCGATGCTCCCCGAGCACTACATCGAGTGGGTCTCCCTGCAGACCAAGGCCGGCAACCAGAGAAAGGCGCTCAAGCCCGGCGAGGAGCCGAAGGTCACCTTCGCGATCACCGAAGGGGACGAGGTGGAGGCGGTCTACGCTTACTGCAACCTCCACAGCCTCTGGAAAGCGGAATAACAAAGAAGCGGGAACCGGCTCCTTTGCGGGAGCCGGTTTTTGCTTGCGTTCCGATGTAGTGTATGCTATAATAACAAAAAACTGTTGAGGTAACATTATGAATGAAAAAATCGACGATATTTACAAAAACCTAACCTCGGTAGACATACACGAGCAGGAACGTCTCTGGGATAGTCGAGGAAAAGGCTATTACGGGGAATACTTGGTTTTTTGCAAACTCTACCAATCCGTTCCCGGACAATGTAAAATCCTGATGAATCTCAACATCCCCGTTTTTGGCGGAAGCAGCACGGAAATCGATCTTCTGATGATCCACGAAAGCGGTTTGTATGTTTTCGAAATCAAGCACTACAAAGGAACCATTTACGGGAAACTCAACGACAACACGTGGACACAATATTTCCGCACACAAAAAAATGAACACTTCAACAGTCCTGTCAAGCAAAACGAATATCATATTCAAGCGTTGCGAAAAATGTTCCCGACCCTCCCGATCCATTCCTTTATCGTTTTTACCAACTATGAAGCCGAAATCAAAGTAACCGGCTGGGAACACTCCGATATTACCATCTGCCGGTTGAACGATTTGACAAGTTTTATCGGGCAGTTAGATCGGTCCAAGATCCTCTCTTCGGATGAAATCGACAGAGTTTTTCGGGATCTTTCCCCCTATGCTCCTTTGCAGCGCGAGGCTGTTCCCTTTGAAGGACAGGAAATTCCTCTAAACAAGATTTTTGAACAACTGCAAACAGACTTTCAAAACCTGCAAAACAATCTTTCCGAAAAAGCCTCCCAAGAAATAGAAAAAGCTCGGAAAGAGGAAAAAGAAAAATACCGCAAAAATCTCGCAAAAAAAGCCGGATTATTCAGCACCATCGCTCTTGTGGCAATCATCGGATCGATTCTTTTTGCCGGTTATACTAGCGTGAAAGGAAAGAACGAAATATCAAAATCCAATCAGCTCGCTTTATCCGCGCAAAAAAAGCAAGCAGAAGCGGAAGAACGTTTAGCCGCAATGGAGAAAAACTTCAAACGCGTAGAGCCAATGAACGGCGGCAATGTAAAACTGGCTGACGATTTTCTGGTTGTGGAAACGATGACGTTGGAAATGTCGAAAGATCTTAAAGATATTGCTCGTTTTTCCTGTAAAATAAAAGTGAATGGAACGGATTACGGAATACGCCTATCCAACCAAACCAAGTACATACTTCTTTTGAAAAACGGGAACGCCTACGAATACTCTTTTTCGAAAGCGTCCGGTTTTTACTCCAGTCTCATCGGTCCATTTCTTGGGTATTACAACACACATGACCTACCGATGGTACAAATTCCTGTTGCCTCTACTGATGAGATTGAATATATCAAGTTGATTGGTGCAGAAGTCGTCCATAAAAACGATTCTTCCAAAGGCCTTCTTCCTGGAATCGAGTTCGAGCTTTATAAAGCCGAGTAAGGGAAAAACGGAGATCGAAAGGAGACCGTTATGAACTTCTTTTTGACGCTGGCGTTCCTCTTTTTTATCGGCAGCACGGTCGGCTGGGGGATCGAGGTGATCTTCCGCCGGTTCTTCTCCGGCGCAAATCCCGAACGCCGGTGGATCAATCCCGGATTCCTCACCGGCCCCTATCTCCCCCTCTACGGCTTCGGCCTGATCTTCCTCTACCTGATCGCGTCGGCGGAAGCGGTCTTCCCCATCGCGGATCCCGTTGTCAAAAAGCTGGTGCTCTTCCTCTTTATGGCGGCGGCGATGACCCTGACCGAATACGTCGCCGGGCTGATCTTTATCAAAAAGATGAAGGTCAAGCTCTGGGATTACAGCAAGCGGAAGGGAAACGTCCAGGGGATCATTTGTCCCCTCTTCTCCTTTTTCTGGGCGGTTCTGGGCGCGCTTTACTACTTCCTTGTCCATCCGCACATCCTCGACGCGCTCGCCTGGCTCTCCTCCAACCTCGCCTTTTCCTTTGTGATCGGTTTTTTCTACGGCGTGCTGACGCTCGACTTCTGCCGTTCGAGCGCGCTACTCGTCCGGATCCGCCGCTTTGCAGAAGAGCGGGAGATCATCGTCCGCTACGAGGAGCTCAAGCAGCAGATCAAAGAACTGCGCTACGGTACAAAACGCAAATTCTTTGTCGTGATGAGCTCGCACCTCTCGAAGGAGGCGTTCACCGAGTTTATGGAATCCTCCCGCCGGAAGGCGGAAAACCTCGTTGAAAAACTCCGCCCGAGACGATAAAAAAAGCAAACTTGACTTTTTTTGGCTCCGGTGGTAGAATAAAAGCGTCCGAAAGGAGGGATGCCGTTTGCACATCCAGGAATCCGGCGAAATGTATCTTGAAACGATCCTGATCCTCAGCCAGAAAAGCGAGATCGTGCGCTCGCTCGACGTAGCGGAGTACATGGGCTTTTCCAAGCCGAGCGTCAGCCGCGCCGTGGGACTCTTGAAGGAAGGCGGCTATCTCCTCGTCGCGGAAAACGGCTATCTCACCCTGACGGAAAAGGGGCGCGAGGTCGCCGAAAAGATCTACGAGCGGCACACGACGCTGACGGCGATCCTCGTGCAGCTCGGCGTCAGCGAGAAGACGGCGGCGGAAGACGCCTGCAAGATGGAGCACGTCATCAGCGACGAGACCTTTGAAGCGATCAAGAAACATATCAAAAACTGCAAATGACCGAAAAAAACGGTCCGGTGAGGCGTGGTGCTCTAAAGGACAGTCCATAAAAACCGGCTGAGGTAAGGACAATGAAGTCCTTATTTCAGCCGGTTTTTTCGTCGCATATCACCGCAAACAGGACGTTTGTGTGCCAAACGTAAAAAGAGTGAAATCTTTTGCCTGACGGCAAAAGGTGAAATCTTCGGGCGTTGCCCTCAGGTGAAATCGAACGCTTATGCGTTCGGTGAAATGAAATCCACCCACCGCCGTCGAGGCGGATTTCACTGCCCGCAGGGCAATTTCACCGCCGCAGGCGATTTCACCCACCCCGCAGGGGTGGATTTCGTTGCCGACTGTCCTTTAGAACAGTCGGCAGATCCGGACCGTTTTTTGTTTTTTCAGAGTGGGAGCGCTCCGGCGTCCGCGGGAGCGGGCGCCGTCCCCTTTTTGCGGATGCGGGCAAAGAAAAGGAGAAAGAGGAAGGAGAGCAGCGCGGCCGCCGCAAACATCGCCGCCATGCTGACATACCACCGCCCGCCGTAATTGAAGGCGTAGAAATCCGGCCAATCCCCCACGACGATCACCCGGACAAAATACAGAGCGCCGTACAGCACGACGGGAAGGACGCCGAGCCAGAAGAAGCGGACGGGCAATTCCTCCCTCCTCCCTTCTAAAAGGAGAAAGGAAGCAAAGCAGAAGAGGGGGCAGAGCAGATGCATGAAAAGGTTGTTTCCTACGTACATCGAAGGGTAGCCGTAGAGAGGGCCGAGGAAAAAGAGAACGGTGAAAAAGGTAACGCCGACCGCGGCGACGCCGACGTACCGGAAGAGGAGGAGGGCGCGGGACGTCCGCTCCTCTCCCGTGCGCAGCGCGCGGATCGCCGGAAAAAGCATCGCCGCCGCGCCGATCGCGGCGAGAACGTTGCTGTCCACCGTGAAATAACGGAAAGCGGTCCAGCCCACGACCTGCATATTCCCCTCTCCGCCGACGGTGAAAAAGCGGGCGATGCAGAAAGCGACAAGTAGGAAGGTCAGCACATTGAGAAAGAGGGAGGCCGCGGCGCGCCGTTTGACAGTCTTACGGTCCATCGCTCATCCCTGGAAAAGCTCGGCGAGATAATAGGCGCCCGAGACGTCCTGCGCAAAGCAGAGGGAGACGGTGCGCAGATCGGGATCGAGGATGTTGGCTCTGTGACCGGCCGAGTTCATCAATCCGGTATGGAGCTGCGCGACGTAGTCGCTGTACCCGCTGCAGGTCGCGATATTCTCCGCGCAGCGGGCGGGGCGCTTTTTCCCGCACGCCTCATAGGCGGTGAAGCAGTCGCTGCCGTTCGGCCTCGTATGCTCAAAGAGCTTGGTGATCTCGCGGGCGCGCAGCTCGGCGCAGGCGTAGTAACGGCTGCTGAAGGTCAGAGCGGGGACGCCGGCCTTGGCGCGCTCCCCGTTGATCAGCGAGAGGAGCCTTGCCTCGCTCTCCGTCGGCGTATGGGGCGCGGGGAGCGGGACCTCGGGCGTCTCGTTGCCGCCGGAGGTCACGGGCGCGGTAACAGGCTCCGTCCCGGGCACGGCGGTCTCGGGGGGCGCCGTCACGGGGGCGGGGGGAGTCGTAACGGCGGGCGGCGCGGTGACCGGCGCGGGGTCGGTCCCGGGCTGTTCCGTCTCCGCCGCGGGAGCGGTCACGGGGGCGGTCACACGGTCGGTCGCGGGGGCCATCTCACGCTCCGTCACGGCGGCGGCCGTCTGCCCCGCCGTATCCTCCGCGGGCATACTGACGGGCGGCAGCTCCCCGCTCTCCGAGGGGCGCGCCGTCTCCTCCCTGCCGGTCGTCACAGCGGGGGAGGGATCCTTTTGTGCGCAGGCGGCGACGGATAAAACGGTAAGCGCCGCGAGCAGAAGGGCGAAAATCCGTCTTTTCATAGCTTCTCCTTATCAAAAAAACGAAAGTTGATTGGTTTCCGTCAGTGCGTCGAGGACCCCGCCGGCGGCAAGGACCTCCACGACCGATTTGTTCAGATTGGCGCGGATGCGCAGCTCCTCGCGGGAGAGGAACTCCCCGTCGGCGCGCGCTTCGACGATCATCTGCGCCGCCCGCTCGCCGAGCCCGCTCATCGTGGAAAAGGGCAGGCGGATCCCCTCCTCCTCTACAAGGAAGGCGGAAGCGTCCGAGCGGTAAAGATCGACCGGCAGGAAGCGGATCCCGCGCAAAATCGCCTCCCGCACAAGGTAAAGGGTGCCCTGCAACTCCTTTTCCTTCTGGCTCGCCTTTTCCTTCGCTCCCTTTTTGGACTTTTCGTCCACCTCGCGGATATAGGCGTTGATCGCGGACAGCCCGCCGAGGACGATCGCGGAGTCGAAACCGCCCGGCGCGACGGTGAAGAAGGCGGCGTAAAACTCGCGCGGGTAGTAGATCTTATACCACGCGAGGCGCAGAGCGGAGATGACGTAGGCGGCGGCGTGCGCCTTCGGGAACATATAGCGGATCTTGCGGCAGGAGTCGATGTACCACTCCGGCACGCCGTGCGAGCGCATATTCTCGACCATCTCGTCGGGGATCGGCGCGCCTTTTTTGTTTTTGCGGACCGTCTCCATGATCTTGAAGGCGCTGCTGTTGTCGAGCCCGTAGCGGATCAGGTAGAGCATGATGCCGTCGCGCGTCCCGATCACGTCGGAGATCGTACAGGTCCCCTCGCGGATCAGATCCTGCGCGTTGCCGTTCCACACGCCGGTGCCGTGGGTGAGGCCGGAGATCTGCAGGAGATCGGCAAAGTTCTTCGGCTTCGACTCCTCCAGCACCGAGATCACGAGCCGCGTCCCCATCTCCGGCAGGCCGAGCGTGCCGAGCGAACAGTTGTCCATCGCCTTCGGCGAGATGCCGAGCGGCTCGCTGGAAAGGAAAAGCTCGTAGACCTTCGGATCGTTCATCGGGACGTCGAGGACGCTGGTGCCGGTGTATTCCTCCAGCTTTTTGTACTTGGTGGGGATATCGTGACCGAGCTCGTCGAGCTTGAGGATGGTATCGTGCAGATAGGAGAACTGGAAGTGCGTGGTGACAATGCTGGAGGTGGGATCGTCGGCGGGGTGCTGGACGGGTGTGAAATCGTAGATCTCGTACTCTTTGGGCACGACGATGATCCCGCCGGGGTGCTGCCCCGTCGTCTTTTTGACGCCGACGCAGCCGCAGACGAGCCGCTGGTTCTCCGCCTCCGTCAGCTCGACGCGCTTGAGCTCCGCGTATTTTTTTGCGTAGCCGTAGGCGGTCTTCTCGGCGAGGGTGCCGATCGTGCCGGCGCGGAAGACGTTTTCCTCTCCGAAAAGGGTCTCGGTGTATTTATGCACCTTTCCCTGCACGTCGCCCGAGAAGTTGAGGTCGATATCGGGGGATTTGTCGCCCTTGAAGCCGAGGAAGGTCTCGAAGGGGATGTCGTGTCCGTCCCCCCGGAGCGGCGCGCCGCAGACGGGGCAGGCGCGGTCCGGCAGATCGAAGCCGGAGCCGACCGAGCCGTCGGTGTAGAACTCGCTCCACCGGCACTTCGGGCAGTAGTAGTGCGGGGGGAGGGGGTTGACCTCCGAGATGCCCGCCATCGTCGCGACAAAGGAGGAGCCGACCGAGCCGCGCGAGCCGACGAGATAGCCGAGGCTCTCGCTGTAGGAAACGAGACGCTGCGCGATGATATAGAGGACGGCGAAGCCGTGCTTGATGACGGAGGAAAGCTCCCGGTCCAGGCGCGTTCTGACGATCTCGGGGATCTCGCCGTTATGTTCGTACATCGCGGCGGCGCGATCCCAGCACATCTTTTTGAGCTCCTCCTCCGCGCCCTCCATCGAGGGAGTGTAGGTCCCCTCCGGGATCGGGCGGATCGGCTCGATCCGGTCGGCGATGAGGTTGGTGTTCTCCACGACGACCTCATACGCCTTCTCCGCTCCGAGATAGGAGAACTCCTCCAGCATCTCGTCGGTGGTGCGCAGATAGAGCCGCGTGTCCCTGTCGCAGTCGTCATACTCCATCGAGGCGAGCAGAAGCTTGCGGTAGATCTCGTCGTCCGGCTCGAGGAAGTGCGCGTCCCCGGTGGCGCAGACCGGCTTGCCGTTCCGCTCCCCCGCGGCGCAGATGCGGCGGTTGATCTCCCGCAGCGCCTCCTCCCCGGGGAGCTTGCCCTCCTCCACAAGGAAGGCGTTGTTCGAGAGCGGCATGATCTCCAGATAGTCGTAAAAGGAGACGATTTGATCGATCGTTGCGTCATCCCTGCCGACAAAAACGGCATTGTAAACCTCCCCCGCCACACAGGCGGAGCCGATCAGCAGCCCCTCGCGGTACTGCTCAAGAACACTTTTCGGAATTCGAGGATGACGGTAAAAATAGTCCAGATAACTCTTGGAGATCAGTTTGTAGAGGTTTTTCAGTCCCGCCTGATCCTGCACGAGAAGCGTAATGTGATGTGCGGGAAGACGGGCAGGATCGGTCTTGTCCGCCATCGCGCGCTTGAGCCCGCCGATGTCCCGCACGCCCTCCTTTGAGACCTTTTCGATCATCTTGAGGAAGATCTTGGCGAGCATCTCCGCGTCCTCGTGGGCGCGGTGCGCCTCGTAGCGGCCCAGTTTGAAGTATTCCGCCAAACGCTCCTGCCGGTGATTATTTTTCAGTTCCGGATTGAGATAGCGGGAAAAGGCGAGCGTATCGAGATAGGTATAGGGGAATTTCCGGCGCGCCCGGTCGCAGACCGCGCGCAGGAAGCTGATATCAAAGTTTGCGTTGTGGGCGACGAGGATCCGGTCTCCGGCAAAGGCAAAGAACCGCTCCAGCGCCTCCGGCGCCTTCGGCGCCCCCGCGACCGTCTCGGCCGAGATCCCGGTCATCGCGGTGATCTCCGCGGGGATCGGCATCTCCGGGTCGACGTAGGTGGAAAAACGGTCGACGACCTTGCCGCCCGAAATGAGGACCGCGCCGATCTCGGTCAGCGCGCAGGTGATCGGGGAGAGACCGGTCGTCTCGGTATCGAAGACGACGAACTCCCCGTCAAGCACGGCCTCCGCGTCGCCGTGGACGGCGGACTCGGTATCGTCGACAAAATACGCCTCCATCCCGTAAAGGATCTTGATCCCGCCCGCCTTCTCGGACGCGAGCATCAGATCGGGGAAGGACTGCACCGTTCCGTGGTCGGTCACGGCGACGGCGGTATGTCCCCAGCTTTTCAGGGTCTTGATCAGCTTTTTCGGTTCGATCAGCGCGTCCATCTGCGACATCTGCGTGTGAAGATGCAGCTCGACGCGCTTTTTTTCCGCGGTGTCCCGGCGGCCGAGGCTCGCGATCTTCACGACCGCGCGCGGCTTGACGAAGTACTCGCCGGTGAAGTCGTCCTTTGAGCAGTAGCCGGTCACGGCGACGGGCGTCCCCGGGGCGATCTCGGTGAGAGGAGTCTCCTCCCCGGTGGGGACGGTGAACTTCAGATAGACCGAGGCCTCGGAATCGGTGACGCCGACGGTGATCGAGTCGAATTTTTTGCCCTTCCGCGGCTCGCGGCGCTCGGTCCAGAACGCCTCGCCCGCAAAGCAGACGTTCTGCGTCCTGCCCTCGAGCAGGGTGATGGGCAGGGGATCCGAGAGAGTGAACTCCGCGCCGTAGATCAGCTCGGGCGCGGAAAGATCGTAGGTGCGGAACCGGGTGCGGAGCAGCGAGCCGTCCAGCCGGACGCTGCGGCTCTCCCCGTGATAGGTGAAGACCGGCGCGGCGGACGCCTCCTCCGGCGCGCTCTCCGCGGCGGGCGCGGGCGCCTCCTCCGGCGCGCTCACCGCCTCCTGCCGCTCCTCTTCCTCCCCCTCGGAGAAGAGGGAGAGATCGGGCGCGGCGGCAACCTCCGCCGTCGCGGCGGCGGCGCGTTTTTTCTTTTTGGCAAGGATCAGGGGCGCCGCGGCGGCGGCATAG
The DNA here is from genome assembly GCA_902778725.1 of uncultured Ruminococcus sp. Lineage (GTDB taxonomy): Bacteria > Bacillota > Clostridia > Oscillospirales > CAG-272 > RUG12395. Next base: position 19,841 of record CACYYS010000023.1, on the reverse strand, counting down.
ACGGTGGGATAGCGCCTGAGCCGCGGGGCGGGATCGGCGCCTCCCTTCTCCTCAGGCGGAGCGGCGCGGGACGCGTCGTAGGCGGCCTGCTCCTCAAAAGAGAGGGCGCCGAGACGGGAGAGAAGCTCCGTTTCCGCCTCCTTGCCTTTCTCCCGGGCAAGCACCTCGTCCGGCTGAAGGGAAACGGTGAAAAGAGAGCCGAAGCGCTCGGAGAGCGCGGCGGCGAGCGCCTCCTCGGCGTTGAGCGCGCGCAGAAGGGAGACCGCCTTCCCGGTATAGGGGAGACGGACGGTGACGTCGTATGCGTTCGCGTCCTCGGGGCGGGAGACGGAGATCTCCGGCTCGTCGAAAAAGCCGCGCGGGAGAAAGCCCGTCAGCTCCGCCATCCGGATCACGTCCCGGACCGACCGCTCGGAAAAGCTCTCCGGCGGGTAGTGGACGATCACGGCGACAAAATTCAGCTCGTAGGCGCGCTTGATCGCGGCGCCGAGGTCGATCAGCGCCTCCTCCTTGACCGCGTCCTCCAGCTCGATCGTCAGCTCGATCGCGCGGCTCTCGCGCTCCGCGCGGACGGAGTAGTCCCGCATCTTTTGCAGGATCGCCCACTCGGTCACTTCCGGTTTGTATTTGACAAAGTATTCAAGAAACGGTTTTTTCATGGTCCCTCCCGGCGCGCCGGTCCGCGGCGCTCCGCCGGCGTCAGTTTCGGTCTTTTCTATTCTATCATAGCTTTCCCCTTTCGGCAAGAGCATTTTCTGTTTTTCTTTTCGCGGGCGGAAAAGGGAGAATTGTAAATTTTTTGTGAACACAGCGCGTACGGCTTGCAACAAAGGAAAGAGATATGGTATAATGCACCGGTCGCTGAAATTTTTGAACAGCGATAATTCACACACGCTCCGTACCGCTTCGGTTCCGGCAACGGCAGGCGGAAACGTGCGGCGCGTGGTGGAAAAAACCGAAGGAGGACATAGAAATGTCTGTTATCACCATCAAGCAGCTGCTTGAAGCCGGCGTCCATTTCGGACACCACACCAGAAGATGGAACCCCAAGATGGCGGAGTACATCTTCACCGAACGCAACGGGATCTATATCATCGACCTGCAGAAGACCGCGAAGAAGTTTGAGGAAGCTTACATGTTCGTCCGTCAGCTCTCCGAGAACAACGGCACGATGCTCTTCGTCGGCACGAAGAAGCAGGCCGCCGATACCATCAAGGAAGAGGCCTCCCGCTGCGGCATGTACTACGTGAACGTCCGTTGGCCGGGCGGTATGCTGACCAACTTCAAGACGATCCGCAAGAGCATCAACCGCTTGAACGACCTCGAGAAGATGCAGAGCGACGGGACCTTCGACCTCCTCCCGAAAAAGGAAGTCGCCGCCAAGCAGAAGGAGATCTTCGACCTTGAGAAGAACTACGGCGGCATCAAGAACATGGACGTCCTCCCCGACGCCGTGTTCATCGTCGACCCCCGCAAGGAGCACAACGCCGTCATGGAAGCGAAGAAGCTGGGCATCCCGGTCGTGGCAATCGTGGACACCAACTGCGACCCGGACGACGCCGACTATATCATCCCCGGCAACGACGACGCGATCCGCGCCATCCGCCTGATCTCCTCCGTCCTTGCGGACGCGATCATCGAAGGCAAGCAGGGCGAGCAGTTCGCCGAGAGCGAGGAAGCTCCCGCCGCCGAGGCTGAGGAAGCCGAGAAGCCCGAGCCCGCCGCCGACGCCGAATAAGAGAAAAGGAGAAAAAACGATGACGATCACCGCATCTCAGGTAGCAGAACTCAGAAAAAAGACCGGCTGCGGCATGATGGAGTGCAAGAAGGCGCTCGTCGAAGCCGAAGGAAATATGGACGAGGCGATCAAGGTCCTGCGTGAAAGAGGGCTCTCCGTCGCCGCGAAGAAGGCCGACCGCATCGCCGCGGACGGCGTTGTCGATATCAAAAAAGCGGGCGATCTCACCGCGATGATCGAGGTCAACAGCGAGACCGACTTTGTCGCGAAGAACGAAACGTTCCGCGCCTTCGTCTCCTCCCTGCTCGACACCATCCTCGCCGAACAGCCCGCCGACGTCGCCGCGCTCCTTGCCTGCAAGTGCGCGGGCACCGACGTGACCGTCGACGACAAGATGAAGGAAATGGTCTTCACCATCGGCGAGAAGCTCGATATCCGCCGTTTCATCCTTGTGCGCGGCACCACCAGCACCTATATCCACGGCAAGGGCAGCATCGGCGTCGTCGTGGTCTTTGACGCGGACGAAGCCGCCGCCTCCAACGAGGGCTTTGCGGAATTCGCGAAAAACATCGCCCTCCAGGTCGCCGCTTACCCGACCGTGTACCTTGACCGCGCTTCCGTTCCCGCTTCCGTCGTCGCGGAGGAGAAGGAAGTGCTCGTCACCCAGATCAAGAACGATCCGGCGCACGCCTCCAAGCCCGAGGCGATCATCGAGAAGATGGTCACCGGCCGTCTCAACAAGTTCTACGAGAGCAACTGCCTCTGCGAGCAGGGCTATGTGAAGGACGACGCGAAAAAGGTCTCCCAGTACGTCGCCGACACCGCGAAGGCGTTCGGCGGGAAGATCGCGATCAAGACCTTCTACCGCTTTGAGAAGGGCGAAGGGATCCAGAAGCGCGAGGACGATCTCGCGGCCGAGGTCTCCAAGCTCGTCGGCAATAAGTAAAAAATTTCCCCGGAGTCTTTCGCCTCCGGGGAATTTTTCTGCCCACGGAAGTTTTTTTCAAAAAGATATTTACAATCTCCCGGGGATAAGGTAAAATAAGAAAAGAAAAATACGGAGATGTGAAAATGGAACAGACAGAGATCAGATTGGAACAGACAGAGATCAAATACAAACGCATTCTTCTGAAGTTATCGGGCGAGGCGCTCTCCGCGGGGGAAAACGGCATCCTTGACTTTTCCTTCATCGAGCGGATCGCGCAGGTCGTCAAAAAATGCCGCGACGCCGGCGTGCAGGTCGCCATCATCGTGGGAGCCGGCAACATCTGGAGAGGGCGGCAGGGCAAGAATATGGACTCCACCCGCGCCGACCACATGGGGATGCTCGCGACGACGATCAACGCGCTCGCCATCCAGGACGTCTTTGAGCAGGCGGGGCTCGACACCCGCGTGATGACCGCGATCAACATGGCGGAATTTGCCGAGCCGTACATCCGCAACAAGGCGATCTCCCATCTCTCGAAGGGCCGGGTCGTGATCTTCGGCTGCGGACTGGGCCTTCCCTTCTTCTCCACCGACACGGCGGCGGTCCTGCGCGCGGCGGAGATCAAGGCGGATATCGTCCTCCTCGCCAAAAACGTGGACGGCATCTACTCCGCCGACCCCAGGAAAAACCCGGAAGCGACCCGCTTTGAATCCCTCGACTACAAGGAGATCATCCGCCGCGGTCTCACCGCGATCGACTCGACCGCCACGACCTTCTGCATGGACAACCACATCCCGATCCTCGTCTTCGGTCTTGACGACCCCGACAACATCTACCGCGCCGTGAAGGGCGAAGCGCTCGGCACGATCGTGAAGAGCGAACAGGCATAGAACTCCCGCAAAAAACATATAGATCAGAAAGGAACACGCGTTATGTACGATACCAAAGAACTGGAAAACAAAATGCAGAAAACGCTGGACTCGCTCGACTCGGAGCTGGTCGTGATCCGCGCCGGCAGAGCCAATCCCGAGATCCTCAACCGTATCACCGCCGAATACTACGGGGTCGCCACCCCGATCCCCCAGATGGCGCAGGTCAGCATGCCCGACGCGCGCACGCTGGCGATCCAGCCGTGGGACACCACCGCCGTCAAGCTTGTGGAGCGGGCGATCCTCGCCTCCGACCTCGGCATCACCCCCCTCTCCGACGGGCGTGTGATCCGTCTCACCTTCCAGCCGCCGACGGAGGAGCGCCGCAAGGAGCTCACCAAGCAGGTCGCCAAGCTCGGCGAGGAAGCGAAGGTAGCGGTCCGCAACATCCGCCGCGAGGGGAATGAAAAGGCGCAGAAAGCGCAAAAGAACAGCGAACTGACCGAGGACGAGCTGAAGACCGCCGAAAAGGCGATCCAGACCCTGACCGACTCGTATGTGAAGAAGATCGACGACAGGATCGGCGAAAAGAACAAAGAGATCATGTCGATCTGAGCTCGTAACTTTCCCGAACGTGGCAAACGCCCTTTGCCACGTTCTTTCATAAGGAGGCAGCATGGCTTTTTTGGGTTTCGGTAAAAAGCGGGCGGAAAAGACCGCTGAAAAAAAGCAGCCCCCCGTCATCGACGGGCGGCTGCAGCATATCGCCTTTATCATGGACGGCAACGGCCGATGGGCCAAGCGCCGCGGGATGATCCGCTCCCTCGGGCACGCCGAGGGGATGAAGGCCTTTGAGAGACTGATGGACCACTGTTCCGACCTCGGGATCCGGCACGTCACCGTCTACGCCTTTTCCACCGAGAACTGGAAGCGGCCGAAGCAGGAGGTGGATGCCCTGATGAACCTCCTCTCCTCCTACGTGGAGCGGGAGATCCGGGAATTCGGCAAGCACCGTTCCGCCTATCACTTCATCGGCGACAAGGAGGGGCTCCCCGCCTCTCTCCGGGAGCGGGCGGAGGTGCTGGAGCGGATGTCCGCCGACCAGCCCGAGACGCTGAACATCGCGCTCAACTACGGCTCGCACGCCGAGATCGTGCACGCGGCGAACGCGCTGCTCCGCGAGGGCGTCTCCGAGATCACGGAAAAGGCGCTGGAGGGAAAGCTCTACACCGCGCACAGCCCGGCGCCGGACCTCCTGATCCGCACGGGGGGAGAGTACCGCCTCTCGAACTATCTGCTCTGGCAGCTCGCGTATACCGAGCTTTACTTCACCGATATCCTCTGGCCGGACCTCACAAACGACGAGCTTGACGATATCATCCGCGAATTTTACGGAAGGCACCGCACCTACGGCGGCGTCACCGGAGAAAAATAAAGGACGTTTGGACGTTTATGAAAACACGGATCATAACGGGGGTCGTTCTCGCCCTGCTTTTACTTATCCCGGCGGTGATCTTCACCGACACGGTCTTTTTGCCGATCGTCGCGTCCCTGCTTGCCGTCATCGGCGTTTTTGAAGTGATGCGCTGCATCGGACAGGAAAAGAACTGGCTCCTCACGGCGCCGGCCTACCTCCTCACCGCCGCGGCGCCCTTTGTCTGCCGGTACGGGGACATCGGCCGTCTCCTGATGCCGGCGCTCTCTCTCGTGCTGCTCCTTTCGATGTTCTATACGCTGACGCTCAACGTCTTCTTCCCCGACCGGACCGACTGCCGCACGAACTCTCTCGGGCTGCTTATGACCGAATACGTGGCCGCCGGCTTCTCCGCGCTCTGCATCATCGCGCGGTACGAAACGAGCCACTTTGTCCTTCCGGTCGTCTTCCTCGCCGCTTTCGCCACCGATATTTTCGCCCTCTTCTCGGGGATGCTGTTCGGCCGGCACAAGCTCTGCCCGAAGATCAGTCCGAAAAAGACGGTGGAAGGGGCGATCGGCGGCACCGTCGCCTGTGTTCTTTTCCTCCTGCTCTACGGTCTGATCGTCGACAAATGCACCGACTACGCGACAAGTTACCGGTCCCTCTCGATCGGCGGCGCCGTGTTCGCGGTCGTCTCCCAGCTCGGGGATCTGATCGCCTCCTCGGTGAAGCGGACCTTCGGCGTCAAGGACTACGGCAAGCTCTTCCCCGGGCACGGGGGCGTGATGGATCGCTTCGACTCGGTGATCCCCGTCGCCGTCGCCGTGGCGATCATGCTGATCCACTTCAAGGTACAGTTCTTCTATTGACGGAGGCGCGATGAAAACTCTGGAAAAAAAGGTCGCGGTGCTCGGCTCGACCGGCTCGGTCGGCACCCAGGCGCTCGACGTGATCCGGATGCACGAGGAGCTCTCCCTCTGCGCCCTCTCCGCAAAAAACAACGTGGAAGCGGCCGAACGGCAAATCCGGGAGTTTTCCCCCGCCTTTGCCGCGATGGCGGATCCCCGCGCGGCGGCGGAGCTGATGCTCCGCGTCGCCGATACCGGCACGCGGGTTTTCGCCGGGCGGGAGGGGATCGCCGAGATGATCGCCTCCTGCGGCGCGGACGTCTATCTCAACTCCGTCCTCGGATTTGAGGGACTTTTTTCCACGCGCGAGATCATCAAAACGGGAAAAACGCTCGCCCTCGCCAACAAAGAATCGATCGTGACGGCGGGAGAGCTTGTGCTGCGGGCGGCAAAACGCTCCGGCAGCGCGATCCTGCCGGTGGACAGCGAGCATTGCGCCATCCACCAGTGCCTGCGCGCCGGCGAACACCGCGAGATCAAAAAACTGCTTCTGACCGCGTCGGGCGGTCCGTTTTACGGATATTCTCCGCAAAAACTGGAAAAGGTAACGCGGGAGGAAACGCTCGCTCACCCCACCTGGAAGATGGGACAAAAGATCACCGTGGACAGCGCCACGCTGATGAACAAGGGCTTTGAAGTGATCGAGGCCTCCCGCCTCTTCGACGTCCCCGGCGAGAGGATCGAGGTCCTTGTCCACCGGGAAAGCATCGTCCACTCCGCCGTGGAGTTCTCCGATCACGCGATCCTCGCGCAGCTCTCCCTGCCCGACATGCGCTTTTGCGCACAGTACGCGATCACCTATCCGGACCGGCTCCCCGGGCGCACGGAGGAGCTCTCCCTCGCCGAGATCGGCGCTCTCTCCTTTGCCCGCCCGGACCCCGTCGCCTTCCCGCTCCTCGCCCTCGCCTACCGGGCGCTCGCGGACGGCGGCGTATATCCCGCCGTCCTCAACGCGGCAAACGAGGAGGCGGTGCACGCCTTCCTTGACGGAAAGATCCGCTATCCCGAGATCGCGGAAACGGTCGCGCAAGTCTACGAAAGCGCAAAGCCGCTCTCCGTCCCCCTCACTTTCAAGCAGATCTACGCAGCCGACGCCGACGCGCGCCTCGCCGCAAACGAGGTGATCCGCCGGCTCGAAATACAAGAAAGAAAGTTGTCCAGATGAAATTACTCTATATCCTGTTCGCGCTCCTCATCTTCGGCTTCCTGATCTTCATCCATGAGCTCGGGCACTATCTCTTCGCCCGTCTCTTCAAGGTCTCGATCAACGAGTTTTCCATCGGGATGGGGCCGAAGATCTTTTCCAAAAAGTCCAGAAAGACCGGCATCCTCTACTCCCTCCGCCTCCTGCCGATCGGCGGCTATGTGAGCATGGAGGGCGAGGACGGCGAATCGCAGGATGAAAACGCCTTCCAGAAAAAGGCGCCGTGGAAGCGCCTGATCATCCTCGCCGCCGGCGGGACGACCAATATCCTCGCCGGGTTCCTCGCGATGTTCTTCCTCGTTTGCGCAACGAGCGGCTCTCTCGGCTCGACGACGGTGGCGGAGTTCCTGCCTCCCGAGGGGGAGACGGCCGCGCTCTCGGAGACGAGCGGACTGAAGGCGGGCGACGAGATCCTCCGGGTCGGCCACGTCTGCGTGCATACGGCAAACGAGCTGGTGTACGAGATCATGAGCCAGGGATACGAGCCCCTCACCCTCACCGTCCGCCGCAACGGAGAGAAGACGGTGCTGGAGGAGGTCCGCTTCCCCACTCTGACGGAGGCGGGCGCCGTGTTCGGCGACGCGGACTTCCGCGTGTACGCCGAGGAAGGCTCCTTCTCAAACATCCTCAAGCATTCCTTTTTCCGCTCTTTTTCCACCGTCAAGATGATCTGGGACTCGCTCTTTGATCTCGTCGGAGGGCGGTACGGGGTGGAAGCGATTTCCGGCCCCGTCGGGGTGACGCAGGTCATCTCCGAGGCCGCCGAAAAGAGAGAGGCGGCCAATCTCGTCTATCTTGCGATCGTCATCGCGGTCAATCTCGGCGTCGTCAATCTTCTCCCCCTCCCCGCGCTGGACGGCGGGCGGATCGTGTTCGTTTTGATCGAGATGATCTTCCGCAAGCCCGTTGACCGCAAGATAGAAGGATATATCCACGCGGCGGGACTGATCGTCCTGCTGATCCTGATCGCCCTTGTCACGGTCAAGGACGTGATAGGGCTCTTTTAGAGGTTTTGCCATGGCGGAAATCAAAAGGAGAAACAGCCGCGCCGTATCCGCGGGCGGACTGCGGATCGGAGGGGGCGCGCCCCTCTCGATCCAGTCGATGACCAATACCGACACGCTCGACCGGGAGGCGACGCTCCGGCAGACGCGCGCGCTGGCGGCCGCGGGATGCGACCTTGTGCGCATCACCGTCCCCACGCCGGAGGCCGCCCGGACGATCGCCTATCTCAAAGAGCAGGGCGTTCCCGTCCCGCTGGTCGCCGATATCCACTTTGACTATCGGGCTGCGCTCGCCGCGATCGAGGCGGGCGCGGACAAGATCCGCATCAACCCCGGCAACATCGGCTCGGACGACCGGGTCCGGGCGGTGGCGGAAGCGGCGGCGCGCCGCCGCGTTCCCATCCGGATCGGGGTGAACGCCGGCTCCCTCGAAAAACACATCCTGGAAAAATACGGCGCCCCGACGGCGGAGGCGCTCTGTGAGAGCGCTCTCTATCACGCCTCCCTCCTCGAACGCTTCGACTTTACCGATATCGTCCTCTCGATCAAGGCGTCCTCTCCCCTTGTCACGATCGAGGCGAACCGTCTCCTCGCCGCGTCCTGCCCCTACCCCCTTCATATCGGGGTGACGGAAGCAGGAGGCGAGCGCTCCGGCCTCGTCAAAAGCGCGGTCGGCATCGGGACGCTGCTTGCGGAAGGGATCGGCGACACGGTGCGCGTCTCCCTGACGGCGGACCCCCTGAAGGAGCCCGCCGCCGCCCGGGAGATCCTCTCCGCGCTCGGACTCGGCGGACCGCGGATCAACGTGGTCTCCTGCCCGACCTGCGGGCGCACGAGGATCGACCTGATCCCGCTCCTCGAGCGTCTGGAACGGGCGATCGACGAAGAAGACCTCCGTTCCGTCCCCGTGACGGTCGCCCTGATGGGCTGCGCCGTCAACGGCCCCGGAGAGGCGCGGGAAGCGGACGTCGGCGCCGCCGGCGGCGACGGCGACGCGCTCCTCTTCCGGCACGGAGAGGCCTGCGGCAAGATCCCGCAGGAGGAGATCGTCCCTCGCCTGATCGCGGAGATCAAGGCGCTGCGGGACAAACGCTGACGGAAAGGAAAAGCGGAACGGGAAGCCCGTTCCGCTTTTCTCTTTTGATCTCTTTTATCCGTTCTTTTTCTTTTTGGCGAGGAGAACGGCGGCGACCGCCGCCGCGAGGACGCCCGCGCCGATCAGCACGGGGATCCAGGGGAAGGAGGAGTCGGCCGTAACGTCGTCGGTCGGAGCGGTATCCGTCCCGTTCTCCGGAGCGGTCGTCTCCGCCGGGACGGGCGGAGTCAGATCGATCGCCGTTCCCCAGCCCTTGGCGAACTTCTTTGCAAGCGGCATGGGATTGACCTTCGCCGTGAAGACGGTGGCAAGCGGCGGCTGCGTCAGCTTGCCGTCGGAGGTGGTATAGGTCTTCCCTTCTCCGTCGACGATGCGCACGCCGTCCTTGGTAAAGATGTATTCCTCCGCCATCAGATAGCGGGAGCCGCCCGCGGCGCCGCCGAGATAGCCGTGATAGATGATATACTGCTTTTTGCCGTCAGGGGAGACGGTGAAGCAGTTATGCCCGCAGCCGTTTGCCTCGGTATTACGGCTGAGGATCGGCTGAGGAGCTTTCACCCAGCTTTCCATATCGGTGGGATCGGCTCCCTCCTTCAGCGTCAGCTGTCCGATGCAGTAGCCGGTCGTCCAGTAGCCGCTGCCGGCGTAGAGCATATAGACGGTCCCGTCCGGCGCCGTCGTGATCGCGATCCCCTCGACGACCTCGGGCCAGATCTTGCCCTCCGCGTTGGGGGCGTACGTTGCGCCGACCTTTTCCCACGGCTCGGTGGGAACGCAGATGACGGAGCAGCGTCCGGTCAGTTCCCACGGGCTCTTCATCTTGGAGATGTTGAGCGTCTGGTAGCGGTGATTCGGATCATCATGGTTTTCCGAGACCCAGAGACAGTAGAGATCCCCGCGGATAATGCCGGTCGTCTGCCCGGCGCACCAGCGGTGCAGGATCTCGTCGGTCGTGTCGCTGGTGACGGCGACCGGGACGTTCGCCTCTTTTGTCACGGGATGGCCGAACGGTCCCTGAGGGTCGTCGGTCAGCGCGCGAATGACGTACATCCGGTGGTTGGCGTTGTCCCCGTCGTCGCAGGCGAGGTGGATATACCAGCCGGAGAGCTCCTCGCCGAAGACCTCCGGACCGTAGTAATGCAGCTCGGGCGACCAGAGGTTTTTGGAATACGGATGGCCGGCGGCGGGCGAGAAAACGGTGATCAGCGGCGCGTAGCGCAGATCGGCGAGGTTCGTCGCCTTTGCGACGCCGATCGCGGAGCCCGCCGTGCGGGTGAAGTAGTAGTACCCGTCCTGATAGATGACCCACGGGTCCGCCGCCGTCGTGATCGGGTTGTCAAAGCTGGTATTGCCCCGCTCCTCGGCGAAGAGATCCACTTCCCCGCCGATTTGGACCGTGGGCTTCATCGTCCCGCTGAAGGCCTCCGGACCGATCACGTCGGTCACGCCGTTGAAGGTCCCGCCGAGGATCGTCAGCGCGTAGCTGCCGCGCAGCGTGGCGTTTGTGTAATAGGCGGGCGCGATCTTCCCGTAGAAGGAACCGCCGTTGAGCGTGAGAGAGTAGGTCCCGTCAAAGGAGGCGTTCGCCCGCGCGCCGAGCCCGTAGATGCCGGCGCGGAAAACGCCGCTGTCCACCGCGAGGGAGACGGAGCCGGTCTGAGTGCCGGGCGTCATCGCGTAAACGGGTCCGGTAAACTCCGCTTTGGCGATCTGCGCGGTGACGGTAACGTTTTTGACAGCCGCATCCCCTTTGTTCGACGAGAGATAGAGAGAACGGAAGGTGCCGGAGCCGACGGTAAAGGTATAGGAGAGATCGGCGAAGCTTGAGGTCTTGCCTGCGATCAGATCCGGATAAGCGGTGACCCCTTCCGCGCAGAAGACCGACACGCCGGAGCCGACGCCGCCGTCGACCGCGCCGAAGACGAGAGAAACGCCGGAGACGTCCGCGTAGAGGTTAAGATCCTCGACGGTAACGGAGGAGGGGAAGGTCAGCGCCTTCGAGAGGCGGAGCCGTCCGCCGCCCTCGGTACGGTAGTCCTTTTCCCCGTCCTTTGCGGTCAGGACAACGGGGCCGCCGCAGGCCGGCAGAGCAGGCGTCTCGGTATGGGAATAGGTGCCGGTGATGACGATACGTCCCCCCGCCGTCTTCAGAGCGGCGAAGGCGTCCTTGAAGGACCCAACCGGGGAGTCGGGGAGCGCGCCGTTGCCCGTCCCTCCGTCGGCGAGATAGACGACCTTTTCCGCCGCCGTCCCGCTGAGATAGGGAGCAAGCTCCGCAAAGAGGGATTCCGGGAAGGTTTTTTCGTTATATACGAGCGTATAGACCGATTTCTGCCCGGGGCTGCCCGCGCGGACGGCCCCGATCTTACCGGAGGAAGCCTCGAGGGCGAGCCCGCCGAGCGCCTCGCGCAGATCGAGCTCTCCGATCTCCGCGCCGCTCACGCCGAGCGCGAGATCGCCGGAGAAGGAGCCGCTCTCCTTCAGACGTACGGTCCCGATCTTCCCTCCCGCGAGGGAGAGGATGGCTTTGACTCCTTTCTTCAGTCCGGCGGAAGCGACCGTGACCGAGTCGAACTCACCCGCCGCGACCGTCAGGTTGCAGAGCGCAGCGGGATCGGCGGTACCGCAGAGAGAGATCTTGCCGGAGGTCGCCGTACCCTTTGCCAGCGTGAGAGAGCCGCCCCCGCAGAGCGTGGCGCCGTTCCCCTCAAGCGTGACGTCGGCAAAGCGGAAGTCGCCGGAGAGCGCAAGCTCGCCCGCGGGCAGGACCAGCGTGCCGCCGCTGCATATGATCTCACCGGCGTGAGAGGGGAGGGTCGTCCCCGCCGGGACGGTATAGGTCCCGACGACGGTCAGCGTGCCGCCCATGGGGAGCTTTTCCACCGCCTCGCGGATGCTGCCGATCGGGGAGGTCTCCGCGGTCCCGTCTCCCGTTCCGCCGTCCGAGAGGAAGACGCTGCCGTAGGAGGAGACACGGTCAAAGATGCCGGCGGCTGCCAGCGCGTCGATCTGCTCCCGGGAAAAGGCGAGGGGGTTATAGCTGAGATAGCGCTTGGCGTTTGCCGCCAGCTTGGTAATGGCGTCGTTGTTCTCGTAGATGCTCTCGGTCACCTTGCCGAGACTGCCGCCTTCCAGCTTGAGATCGGTGTTGCCGCAGGCGTTGTTGATATTCAGGGTCTTGACGGTCCCGCCGTAGAGCTCGATCACGCTGGTACCGGAGAGACGGCGGGTCACGTCGCCGCCGGTATAAAAGCGGATGACCTCCCCGTCATACATCCGGAAGACGAGGCTGCCGGAATAGTGATTGAAGAGAGAAGCGCCGTAGACCGCCTCGATCTTACCGCCGTAGACGTCGATGTGCGCCGTTCCCGTATAGGTCTGGGTCTTTGCGCCCTTGGTACGGGAGAAGCCGACGATATTGCGGTAGGTGCCGCTCTTGACCGTGATCGAAGAATCCTTTGCCGTGGGCGTGCCGTCGGCGGGCGCCTCGTAGCCGCCGACAACGGTGAGGACGCTTGCGGACATCGTCAGCCCCTCTCCCATCGTCAGAGGGAAGAAACGGGCTACGATCTCACAGCCGTTCGACGCGCCGATCTTCAGATCCTCAAAGACGGTCGGGCCGCCGAGGGAGTACGGTTTGTTCGCGGGAAGGGTGAAGAGGGCGCCGGAGTCCTCCCCGCCGTATTTCGAGGTGAGGACGATCTCGCCGGCGTGGGCGGGCTCCTCAAAGGCGTCGGTCAGCTTCAGATCCGAGAGGAGAACGATCCTCCCGCCGTCCGCGGCCGCGGCGATCGCGGCGGGAAGGGTGGCGAGAGCCGTCTGCGGCGTCGAGCCGTCGCCGGAGTCGCTGCCCTTCTCCGGGTCGAGATAGACGATCTTCTCCGCCGCGGACGCCGCCCCGGCAAAGGGGACGGACAAAACGAGCAAGAGAGCGCTGAGAAGAAAGGCGAAAAACTTTTTTCCTGTTTTCATAGAAGCCTCCGTTCATGGTGGATCGGACCGCGCGATGGCGGATTTTTTTCTTAATTCTATCATAATCCGAAAAAAATCACAACATAAAATTTGTTACAAATCGTATAATAAGTGATAATTTTTGTACAGAAAAAGAGGGAGAAGCAGGCCACGGGGCCGCTTCTCCCGTTTTTTTCAGGATCTCAGAGCGCTTTTCCCTTTTTCCGGGGAGAAAACTCCCGTTTGAGAGCGCGGACGATCGAATCCGCCGAGGCGCCCGCCGCCTCCCGCAAAGCGTCCGGGGTCGCCGTCCTCCCGCGGAAGCGTTTGCCCGCGGGGAGTCCGAGCGCGGTCTTGGTCATCGCGCCGGCGAGGTAGACCTCGGCGATCGCTTCCGCGAGCATGGCGGAAAAGGTCGCTTTGTCAAAGCGCCCGGAGAGCGCGGAGGCGACGGCGGCGCGGGAGGGGAGCTTTTCCGAGAGCGGATAACCGAGGAACCAGCGCGCGGAGATCGAGTCCTCGGCGAGGCGGAGGGTCTTTGCCGCGGATCTCTGTCTGAGATACCGGCAGAGGAGGACCAGCCGGATCAGGACGGCGGGATCGGTCGCGGGGCGGCCGGCCTTTTCCGCGTAAAAGGGCTCCGCCCTCTCGTAGATCTTTTCCCAGTCCACCGCCGCGTCGATACGGCGGAGGGGAGACTTTTTCGGGACGAGGCGGTCGATATCGACCATCTCGAGCAGCCGCCGGCTGTTTTCTCTCTTCCATTTTGTGATCATGGTCTTCCCTCTCCTTTTACGTTTTCCGGTCCGAAACCGTGCGGAAGAAGCGCGTCCAGCGTCAACTCTTCAAAGCGCTCGCCGGAGGGGTCCGCGACCAGGATGACAAGATCGGGCGGGCAGAACTCCCGCATGAACTGCCGGCAGACGCCGCAGGGGTAGAAGGAGCCGCCCGCCTCGGGCAGGCGGGTATTCTCTCCGATCACGGCGATCGCGGCAAAGTCCCGCTCCCCCTCGTGGAGCGCGCGGATCAAAGCGGAACGCTCCGCGCAGACGGTGGGGGTGAAAGCGGCGTTTTCGATATTGAAGCCGGTGTAGACCTTACCGCCGGAGGTGAGCAGAGCGGCGCCGACCCGGCAGCCCGAATAGGGGGCGTAGGCGAGGCGCATCGCCTCGCGGGCGGCGAGGACGAGGGCGCGTTTTTCTTTTTTCGTCATCGACGGGCTCCTTTCTCCATATAGAGGGCCTTGCCCCGGGAACGGAAGGGGACGCCGAGCCATTTTGCGGCGGTGGCCGCCGCGTCGCAGAAGCATTTTCGCGTCCCGAGCGGGAGCGGCGCAAGCCCTTTTGCATACATCAAGAGAGGAACGGTCTCGCGGGTGTGATCGGTCCCGCGGAAAGCGGGATCGCAGCCGTGGTCCGCCGTGACGATCAGGAGATCCTCCTCCCCGAGCGAGGGGAGCGCGTCCGCAAGCCACGCGTCGATCGCGGTGAGAGCGGCGGCGTACCCGTCGACGTCGCGGCGGTGGCCGTAGACGCTGTCCGTATCCACGAGGTTGATAAAGCACAGCCCGTCAAAGTCCCGCCCGAGATAACGGGAGGCGGCGGCGAGACAGTCGGGATTTCCGTGCGCGGGATCCGACTCCGTGATCCCTCTGCCGGCAAAGATATCGGAGATCTTGCCGACCCCGATCACGTCCTTTCCCGCCCCCTTCAGGGCGTCGAGGAGCGTCGGCTCCGGCGGTTCGAGAGAAAAATCCCTGCGGTCCGGCGTGCGGTAGAAATCCGGCGCGGTCCCCGCAAAGGGACGGGCGATCACCCGGTCGACCGCGTACCGGCCCACGAGCAGCTCCCGCGCGATCCGGCAGCAGCGGTAGAGCTCCCCGAGGGGAACGGCGTCCACGTGCGCCGCGATCTGAAAGACGCTGTCCGCCGAGGTATAGACGATCAGCGAGCCGTCCCGCCGCGCCTCCTCCCCGTAATCGCGGATGATCTCGGTACCGGAATAAGGCTTGTTGACCAGCGCCCGCCGCCCCGTCTTCTCCTCAAACGCGGAGATGATCTCCGCGGGGAATCCGTCCGGGAAGGTGAGCGGCGGCTCGCGCGAAACGAGGCCCGCCAGCTCCCAGTGGCCGGTGGTCGTATCTTTGCCGTTCGAGGCCTCGCACATCCTGCCGTAGGAGGCGATGGGGGAGCGGCTCCTGCCGAGGAAGGAAAGTCCCTCGACGTTGCCGAGCCCCATCTTCTTCATCGTCGGGATCGAAAAACCCTTGCCCCGGGAGGCGGAGCGCAGCGTATTGGCTCCCTTGTCGCCGAATGCGGCGGCGTCCGGCGCGTGGCCGGAGCCGCAGCTGTCGATCACGATCAGGAAAACACGGCGCTTCATTCCCCGCCCTCCGCTTTGCGCAGGGCCTTTGCGATGCCGACGAGGCGGCTGGTCCCGAGCCGGTCCGCGCCGAGCTGGATGAAGTCCTCGGCGTCCTTTTGCGTTTTGATGCCGCCCGCCGCCTTGATGCGCAGGGTGGGGGAGACGTTTGCCGTCATCAGCGCGATATCCTCGCGGGTCGCGCCGCCGGTGGAAAAGCCGGTGGACGTTTTGATATAGTCGGCGCCGGACTCGGAGACGACGCGGCACATCTCGATCTTCTCCTCCTCCGTGAGCCGGCAGGTCTCGATGATGACCTTGAGGATCTTGTCCCCGACGGCGAGCCGGAGCGCGGCGATCTCCTCGCGGACGGCGCTAAAGCGCCCTTCCTTGACCATCCCGAGATTGATGACCATATCGATCTCGTCCGCCCCGTCCCGGACGGCGCTGAGCGCCTCCGAGCACTTGACGGAGGTCGTGTTGTAGCCGTTCGGGAAGCCGACCACGGTGCAGATCGGCAGGCGCCCCTGCACGTATTCCGCCGCCTGCCGCACAAACGAGGGCGGAATGCAGGCGGAGGCGCAGCCGTAGGCGATCGCGTCGTCAAGGACGGTACGGATCTGCTCCCAGGTGGCGCAGGGGTCGAGCAGCGTGTGATCCACGCGCCGCAGAATATCTTCAAGTTTCATCTTCTTCCCTCCTGATCCGGTCGACCCAGCAGCGGTGGCAGAGCTCGATATAGCGGTCGTTGCCGCCGAGCATGACCTGCTCGCCCTCCGTGACGACTCTGCCGTCCGTCCCGATGCGGGCGTTGACGATCGCCTTGTTCCCGCACTCGCACATCGACTTGATCTCGGTGATGGAATCCGCGACCTCGAAGAGACGGCGGCTTCCCGGGAAAAGGCGGGTGCGGAAGTCGGTCCGGAGGCCGAAGCAGAGCGCCGGCACGCCGTACCCGTCGACAAGGAAGCGGAGCTGGTCGATATGCTTTTCGGTAAAGAACTGGCACTCGTCCGCGATGATGACGTCGGTCCGGGGATGGGAGCGGAACAGGCGGACGATATCCGTCTCCGGGGTGATGATCTCCGCCTCGGCGGAGAGCCCGATACGGGAGGAAACGGCCGCCGCCCCGTCGCGCGTATCGACCGACGGCTTGATCAGCCAGACGCGCATTCCTCTTTCTTCATAATTGAACTTGGTGATCAAAGCCTGGGCGCTCTTCGAGGAGCCCATCACGCCGTATTTGAAGTAGAGCTTTGCCATCTTCTTCTCCTTTGTCCGGCTTTCATCGCCAAAAAAGCGGGAAAGAGGGTCTTCTTTGTGTATAGTATACCACCGGAGCGGGGCGCTTGCAATCTTTTTCTGCGTTTTTGTGAAAAAGAAACGGGCAAAACGCATTTTTCCCGTCCGCGCATACTCTGTGGATAGAATACCGTTTTTCTTTGAGAGGTTATGATGAATCGAAAAAGCAAACTCGCCGTACTCGGCGGGGATATGCGCCAGTGCCTGCTCGCCGGGCGCCTGGCGGAGCGATACGAGACCGCCGTGTGGGGAGTCCCCTCCTCCGCGGAGATCGGGGACGCGGTGCGCTGCCCCGACTGGAGAGACGCCGTAAAAGGCAGCGGCGCCGTGATCCTCCCCCTGCCCTGCAGCCGTGACGGCGTCACGGTGAGCTGCCCCCTCCTCCCCGAAAAGGCGCTGCGGCTCTCGGAGCTTGCGGACTTCCTCCCGGCGGGGTCGCTCCTGCTCGCCGGCAAGGCGGAGGAGGAGTTCCTCGCCCGGCTGCGGGAAAGGGGGATCGCCGCCTTCGACTATTTTGCCTGCGAGGAGCTGCAGATCAAAAACGCCCTGCCGACGGCGGAGGGGGCGCTGGAGATCCTTTTGCGGGAGATGCCCGTCACCGTGGCGGGGGCGCGGTTCGCCCTCTTCGGCTTCGGGCGGGTAGGGCAGGCCGTGGCGCGGGTGCTCGTCCCGCTCGGCGGGCGCGTGACCGTCTGCGCGCGTTCCCGGCGCGATCTTGCCGCGGCGGAGGTCTGCGGCTGCTCTCCCCTCCCCCTCACGGACGGAGACTTCCTCTCCCGCTTTGCCGCGCTCGCTCCGGACGCCGTCGTCAACACCGTACCGAGTCCGATCCTCGGGCAGCCGCTGCTCTCCCTCTTCGGCGAGGATACCGTCCTGCTCGATCTCGCCTCCGGCGAGGGAGGCGTGGATCCCGCCGCCGCCGCGCAGACGCGCGTCCGGGTGATCCGCGCGCTCTCCCTGCCGGGCAAAACGGCGCCCAAGACCGCCGCCGCCATCCTCGGCGACTGCATCCTCGGGCGGCTGCGGGAGGAGGAGCGATGATCGGTTTTGCTTTTTGCGGGTCCTTCTGCACGCACGCGCGCGCCCTCGCCGTCCTGCGCGGGCTGCGGGAGCGGGGAGAGGCCGTCCTGCCGATCTTCTCCCCCGCCGCGGCGGCGACCGACACCCGCTTCGGAACCGCCGCTGCCTTCACGGCGGAGGCGGAGCGCGTCTGCGGCAGGCGGGGCGTCTACACGGTAAAGGACGCGGAGCCCCTCGGGCCAAAGACACCGCTCTCCGAGCTGATCGTCTGCCCCTGCACGGGCACGACCCTCGCGCGTCTCGCCTCCGGCCTCTCGGAGACGGCGGTCACGATGGCGGCGAAAGCCCACCTGAGGCGAAACGGCAGGATCCTCCTCGCCCCCGCCACAAACGACGCGATGGGCGCGAGCCTGGCGAACATCGCCGCGCTCTATAACCGGAAAAACTACTATTTTCTCCCCATGCTGCAGGACGACCCGGAGAAAAAGCCCTACTCGCTCGTTTCCTGCTTTGAGCTCTTGCCCGAGGCGCTCGACGCGATGCGGGAAGGAAGACAGCTGCTCCCCCTCTTCCGGGAAATTCCCGAAAAGGGGTGACAAACGTCCGCTCCCGTGCTACAATAAAGTGAAAAAACACACGGGAGAACGGCCATGACATTACAGACAGAAGAAAAGCCCCTCTGCGGCGCGCGCGCGTACAGTCTCCTCCGGCGGGGCGGGGACGGCAGGATCGCGGGCGCATACTCCGGCGCGGCTTACCTGCTCTTTTCCGACGGGATGCTGATGCTCCACGACCGCCGGCGCGGGAGCGTCCCCTTCGGGATCGGGGTATCGGACTATCCCCGGCTCCGCTCCCTCTTTGCCGAGGGGACGGAGGTCTCCCTCCGTCCGTCCGCGGACGGCGGCGAGCCGCTCTCCGCTGAGATCCGGTCCGCCGCCGGGACGCTCCGCCTCACAGAGATCCTGCCGGATCCGCGCCGCTGCAAGCAAACGGCGCTCCCGGACGCTGCGGCGGTCCGCGAGGCCGCCTCCCGTCTCCGGGACGGGAACGCCGGAGGCTTTGCCCCCGCCGTCCTCTCCCTGCTCGGGGAAAAGCCGGAGCTCGCTTCCCGTCCCTACCTCGCGGCGGCGCTCCCCCGCATCAACGCGCTCCTCGACGCGCTCTTTTCCGGGGAGGAGGGTCCGGCGCTCTCCGCCGCGGCGGGCAGGCTGATCGGGCTCGGACAGGGGCTCACTCCCTCCGGCGACGATCTGCTCTGCGGAACGCTCTATTTCCTCCACGCCTTTTCCCCGGCGGATCCGGCGCTTGAGTGCGCCGCCCGGCGGCTGAGAACGGCGCTCTCCCCGCTCCTGTCCCTGACCGGAGCGGTGAGCCGAGAATACCTTTTTGCCGCGATGGAAGACGGATACTTTGAAGTGACAGCCGACTTTGCCGACGCGCTTGCGGGCGGGCGGCCGCTCGGTCCCGCGCTCGACGCCCTGCTCGCGGTAGGCGCCTCCTCCGGCGGGGACATCGCCGCCGGCTTCCTGCTCGCCGCCGGACGGGCTCTCTCCCTCGCAAAAAAGCGGGCAGCTCCTGCTTAAATGTGAATTTTTTGTAAACATTTGGGGAAAGCTGACGAATTTTTGCGTTTTGAAACGTTTATATAAATAGAGGGACAAGCCGCGCGCCTTTCACGGTTCCGATCAGCAAGCCGATTTTGTGCGTTTTGCACAATTGCGCGCGTTCCGTTTCAAAGAAACAGGCTATATTGACAACGCGCCGGGAGTATGGTAAAATGAAGGCACGGCGTTCATTTCATCACAAGCGAAGAACCGGTAAATATGGATGGTTGGAGTTGTATTTATGTTTCGCCCAATAACGCCTGAAAAAAGAAGAAAAATGAAAGGAGCAAGTGCGTTTTTCTCTTTTTTACTTGCATTCTGCTTGCTTGTAGGTTTGCCCGCCTCATCTTACGCGCTAAGCGAAGCCGGATCGCAGCCTTGGCTCGAAATATCGATACAAACCGCGGATTTCATGGCCGGATCTTGGCTTTCCTCTTAC
>CACYYS010000022.1:18825-49890 GCA_902778725.1 uncultured Ruminococcus sp. | reverse complement strand
CAGGTAAAGGAGGTGCGGGAAACGCAAAGATCCTGCAGACCCGCCTTGAGGAAGTTGTTGACCATCTCCTTTTTGCGGGACTCCGGCTCGATGAAGCCGGGATGCGCCTCGATATAGGCGAGGAGCCGGTCGGCGTAGGCGCTCATCCGGAAGAAATACGCCTCCTCTTTGGCGCGCACAAGGGGTCTGCCGCAGTCGGGGCACTTCCCCTCCTCGGTGATCTGGGAATCGGTGAAGAACGCCTCGTCCGGCGTGCAGTACCAGCCCTCGTAAACTCCTTTGTAGATGTCGCCCTTGTCATAGAGCTTCTGGAAGATATGGGCGACCGCCGCCTCGTGGTCGGGATCGGTGGTGCGGATAAAGCGGTCGTAGGACGCGCCCATCAGGTCCCAGATCCCCTTGATCTCGCCGGAGACGCGGTCCACGTATTCCTTCGGGGAGACGCCGGCTTCTTTTGCGTAGTTCTCGATCTTCATGCCGTGCTCGTCGGTCCCCGTGAGAAAATGCACGTCGTACCCCATCATCCGCTTGAAGCGGGCGAGGGCGTCCGCCATGATGATCTCATAGGTATTGCCGAAATGCGGTTTGCGCGAAGCGTAGGCGATCGCGGTCGTCAGATAGTATTTGCCTTTGTTTTCCATCGTTTGTCACACTTTCTTGAAAATCATATCGCCGATCGAGGGGTAGGGCCAGACGTCCTGCGGGATATGCTCCTCGCATTCGTCCGCCGTGCGGCGGAGCGCCTCCATCGCGGGGATGACCTTGTCGCAGTAATAAAGCGCCGTGCGGTAAGAATTGCCCTTCCGGCTTTCGGTATCCTCCGCCAGAGCGCGGAGGTCGCCGATCCGGCGGTAGAGCTCGTTCTCGAGCTTGGTCAGTTTTTTCAGCTCCTCGATCTCGGAGAGGGAGGGCAGCTCCTCGCCCCGCGCGCGGATCCCCTGCGCCAGAGAGCCGCAGTAGCGCGCGACGGCGGGATAGATGTCGCGGGACGCCATATCGAGCATCGTCAGCATCTCGATATGGAGGGTCTTCGAATAGGTCTCGAGATAGATCTCGTAGCGGGAGCGGAGCTCCGCCTCGGAATAGACCTTGTGGCGGCCGAAGACGCGGATGCTCTTTTCGCTGACCAGGCACGGCAGCGCGTCCACCGTGGTGCGCAGATCGGCGAGACCGCGGCGCACCGCCTCCTTCTTCCACGCCTCGGTATATCCGTCGCCGTTGAAGATGATGCGTTTGTGGTCCCGCACCGTCTCGCGCACAAGGGCGACCGCTTCCTTTTCGACGTCCTCCGCCCGCTCCAGCCGGTCCGCAAACTGGGAGAGCTCCTCGGCGACCGCCGTATTGAGGACGGTGTTCGGTCCGGCGATCGAGAGGGAGGAGCCGGGCATACGGAACTCGAACTTGTTGCCGGTAAAGGCGAAGGGAGAGGTACGGTTGCGGTCGGTGGTGTCCCGGGAAAAGCTGGGGAGTGCGCCGACCCCGAGAGAGAAGGCGTCCGCCCGCTTCTCGGCGTAGGTCTCCTCCTTTTCGATCGCCTCGAGCATCGAGAGCATATCGTCCCCGATAAACATCGAAACGATGGCGGGAGGCGCCTCGTTTGCGCCGAGGCGGTGATCGTTGCCCGCCGTGGAAACGGAAACGCGCAGAAGATCCTGGAACTCGTCCACCGCCTTGATGACGGCGGAAAAGAAGAGCAGGAACCGGATGTTTTTGGCGGGAGAGTCGCCCGGTTTGAGGAGGTTTTCCCCTTTGTCGGTGGCGAGCGACCAGTTATTGTGCTTGCCCGAGCCGTTGATGCCGTTGAAGGGCTTTTCATGCAGGAGGCAGACCAGACCGTGGCGGCGCGCCACGCGGCGCATCATTTCCATCGTGATCTGGTTGTGGTCGGTCGCGGTATTGACGTCGGTATAGACCGGAGCCAGCTCGTGCTGCGCGGGCGCCGCCTCGTTATGCTTGGTCTTCGCGTAGACGCCGAGCTTCCAGAGTTCAAGATCGAGATCCTGCATATAGTCCGCGATGCGGGGCTTGACCGAGCCGAAATAGTGGTCGTCCAGCTCCTGGCCCTTCGGCGGCTTGGCGCCGAACAGCGCGCGGCCGGTGTATTTGAGATCGCGGCGATGCTCGTAATAGTCCCGGTCGACGAGAAAATACTCCTGCTCCGGACCGACCATGGGGGTCACGCGTTTGACGTCCGGGTCTCCGAAGAGCCGCAGCACCCGTACCGCCTGCGCGCTGATCGCCTCGACCGATTTGAGCAGCGGCGTCTTTTTATCGAGCGCTTCCCCGCCGTAGGAACAGAAAACGGTGGGGATGCAGAGCGAGGTCCCTTTGAGGAAGGCGTAAGACGTTGGATCCCAGGCGGTATAGCCCCGCGCCTCGAAGGTGGCGCGCAGCCCCCCGGAGGGGAAGGAGGAAGCGTCCGACTCTCCCTTGATCAGCTCCTTGCCGGAAAAGTCCATGATGACCGAACCGTCCTTCTGCGGGGTGAGGAAGCTGTCGTGCTTCTCCGCCGTGATGCCGGTCAGCGGCTGGAACCAATGGGTGTAGTGCGTGGCGCCGTGCTCGAGCGCCCAGTCCTTCATCGCGGCGGCGACCGCCTCCGCGGTCTCCGGCGTGAGGGGAGATCCTTCCTCCCGCGTCTTTTTCAGGGACGCGTACGCCTCCGGCGAGAGGCGCTCGCGCATCGCTTTATCGTTGAATACCAGCGAGCCGAAAAGCTCGGGGATCGTCTTTTTTTCTCTGTTTTCCATCGTTATCCTTTCAGCGCGGCGATCGCCGCCGCTTTGTCTTCCTTGCCGTATACGGCGTTGCCCGCGACGAACACGTCGGCGCCCGCCTCCCGGAGAAGGTCCGCGTTCCCGGAGAACACGCCTCCGTCCACTTCGATCAGGTAAGAAAGCGAGCGGCGCTGTCGCTCGCGGTCGAGGACCCGGATCTTTTCCACCATCTCGGGCATGAACTTCTGCCCGGAGAAGCCCGGCTCCACCGTCATCACAAGGACGGTGTGAAGGAGCGGGAGGAGACCGAAGATCCCCTCGACCGGCGTTCCCGGCTTGACCGACAGTCCCGCGTACTTCCCCGCCGCGCGGATCGCCTCCAGCGTGGCTTTCACGTTGGAGCAGGCCTCCGCGTGCACGGTGATCAGGTCGCACCCCGCCGAGACGAAGTCGGAAAGATACCGGATCGGCTCCCGGATCATCAGATGCGCGTCGAAAAAGATCCCCGTGTGCGGACGCAGCGCGCGGATCACCGGCGCCCCGAAGCTGATATTGGGGACAAACGCTCCGTCCATCACGTCAAGATGCAGCCATTCCGCTCCTCCCGCCTCTACCGCGCGGACTTCCTCCCGCAAGCGGGAAAAATCCGCCGCGAGGATCGAGGGAGAAACGACGGTCTTTCTTTTTTCTTTCATACAGCCTCCGAAAATTCTGATCCGCGGTGACGGAAAACGGTCGCCGCCCATATTCTGTAAAGGAAAACACAACGCTCCCGCCGCATACCGGACGGAGAACAAGGGGGGTCGTGAACGCTACTTTGTGCGGCGGGGCGTTTTCTTTTCGAGCAGGACGGTCGCGGCGGCGGAGATCGCCTCCCCGCGTCCGACCGCGTCCACGCCCTCGCCGGTCTTGGCTTTGACGCTGATCCTCTCCTCCTCCGTCTCAAGGAGAGCGGCGAGGACGGAGCGCATCTGTTTTTTGTACGGGCCGAGCTTCGGCTCCTGCGCGAAGACCGTGGCGTCGAGATTGACGAGCCGCCAGCCGCGCTCCCGGACAAGCCCGTAAGCGAGGGAGAGCAGCTTTTTGCTGTCGGCGCCGCGGTAGGCGGGGTCGGTATCCGGGAAATGCTCGCCGATATCGCCGAGGGAGAGCGCGCCGAGGAGAGCGTCCGTCACCGCGTGCAGCAGCGCGTCCGCGTCCGAGTGTCCGAAGAGACCCTTTGCATAGGGGATCCCGACGCCGCCGAGGATCAGTCTTCTCCCTTCGACGAGACGGTGGGTGTCATACCCCTGTCCGATCCGCAGTCCGTTCATGCCTTCTCCTCTCCCCGGCTCTTTAAGACCGCCTCGGCAAAGAGGAGGTCCTCCGGGTAGGTGATCTTGATGTTCGAGCGTCCGCAGTCGACGAGGCGGACGGAAAATCCGTAATGCTCGCAAAGGGACGCCTCGTCCGTGCCGACAAAGTTTTCCTGCTGCGCGGTATAGGCGACAGCGCGGTAAAGATTCTCCCGGAAGATCTGGGGGGTGGCCGCCGCGGCGAGACCGTCGCGGTCGAGCGTCTCCTCGACCGTGCCGAGCGCCGTCTTCTTTTTGACCGTGTCGGTGACGGGGGCGCAGGCGATGGCGCCGGTGCCGGAGAGGACCGCCTCCCGGTATACGGCGGAGATCGCCTCCGGGGTGATCAGGCAGCGCGCCGCGTCGTGGAACGCGACGTAGCCGCTTTTTTCGGAGATCTGAGCAAAGCCGAGGATCGCGGAGCGCTGGCGGGTCTCTCCGCCCCTGACCGCGCGCCGGAATTTGGAGATCCCCGCGTTTTTCGCGATGGCGGCGACCTTTTCCCCGTCCCCCTCCGGGCAAACGACGATGATCTCCGAGACCTCCGGACAAGCCTCGAACGCGCGGAGCGTGTGCCCGAGCACGGAGAGACCCGCGATCTCGCGGTACTGCTTGGGCGTCTCCCCGCCGAAGCGGGAGGAAGCCCCGCCCGCCAGGATCACGGCGGAGAGAGCGCGCTTCCGGCGCGTGAGGGCGTGCAGGATATCCCGTGCTCCCATAAAGTTCTCCTCCCCGTCAGCGATAATAAACGTAAAAGGCGGTCAGCGTATGGACGGCGCCGTCCCGCTCCAGATCGGGCGCGGTGATGACCACCCCGTCCTTGGACATCAGCTCCCACGCGTCAAGATCGGCGATCTTGGCGCGCATCAGCGTTTTTTCCGGCACGGCGACGAGAAATTCGTCCCCCTTGAGAGCGAGCGAGCCGTTTTTGCCGAGGACGATCTCGGTCCCCGTTTCGTCCCGCTCCGTCACGTAGCGGATATGGCGGCCGTCCAGTCGGCGCGCCATCTCCTCGCGGAACGCGCGGCTGCCCGGCTTGCTTTTTTTCCGGATCAGATCGAGCAATCCCATAAAGCCTTCCCTCTTGCAATCGGCCGCAGAATATGATATGATACTCTTCGTACCGCGCCGAAAAACAGTGATCCATCGTATGATTTATTATTATACACTACCCTTCGGCGTTTTGCAATTCTTTTCCGTAAAAAGAGTTCCGTTATGATCAAAAAAAGCACCGTCGGAAATCTGATCCTCTTCGGCACCGCCGTGATCTGGGGCGGCGCCTTCATCGCGCAGCGGACCGGCGTCGCCGATCTCGGCCCCCTCACGCTCAACGGCATCCGCTCCTTTGCCGGTTCGGCGCTCCTTTTCCTTGTGATCCTTGTCCGCTCCCGCGTCACAAAAAAGCCGATCCGGCTCGAAAAAAAGACCTTTCTCCTCAGCATCGGCTGCGGGGTCGCGCTTTTCCTCGCCTCCGCCACACAGCAGATCGGGATCGTGACGGTGGAGGCGGGCCGGGCGGGTTTTCTCACCGCGCTCTACATCCTCCTCGTCCCGCTGATCCGTTTCGCGTTCGGCAAACGGATCCGGCCGCAGATCGCCTTCGCCGTTTTGCTGGGGCTCTGCGGCCTCTACCTCCTCTGCTCCGGAAACGGCAGTCTCTTCGGCGCCGTAACGACGGGGGATCTGTGGCTGCTCGCCTGCGCCTTCTTTTTCTCCGTTCAGATCATTCTGGTAGACGTCACCGGCAAGGACTGCGATCCGCTCCTCCTGACGGCGATCGAGTTTCTCGTCGCCGGGATCCTCTCGGTCGCCCCGGCGCTCTCCCTCGAGGGAGCGCCGACCGCCGCCGCCCTGCGCGGATCCCTTGTCGAGCTGCTCTACCTTTCCGTCTGCTCCTCCGCGATCGGCTATACCCTGCAGGCCGTCGGACAGAAGCTCTCCGGTCAGCCGGCGACGGCGGCGCTCATTATGTCGACCGAGTCGGTCTTCGCCACGCTTTTCGGGGTACTCCTCCTGCACGAGCGTTACAGCGCAAAGGAGTACCTTGGCTGCGCCGTGCTCTTTGCGGCGATCCTGCTCGCGCAGATCGAACTGCCGGAAAAAAAGAAAAAAACGCCTCCAAAAAAAATGAACGCGGGGTGAGTCCCTCCCCGCAAAAAGCCTTTTGACGCAAGAACACAACAAAAAAACGCAGACGGAGCGGACCGCTCTGCCTGCGTTTTCTCTATGGAAGATCCCGGAGCGGAAGCCTTAGGATCCGAGATCGATCCTCCTGCGTCCGGAGCGCCGTCAGCAGGATCGCGAGGAGGACGCCCGCCGCGAGGACCGACGCCGCGATCGCAAGGATCTTTTTACGTCTTCCGGCGTTTCCCGCCGCGGGATTCCCAAAAAGCATAGGGAGGCCTCCTTTTTTCTTTTTGCGGATCTCCGGAAACGGGATCAAAAACCGTCGAGGTGGTTTTTGCGGATCGCGGTGAAGATGCGGCGGCGCAGCTCCGGCCAGCGCCGCTCCAACTCGCGCAGGAGCTTCTTCATCTCCTCACGCTCGCTGTTTTTATCGGCGGGGCAGGCGCTCGGCAAAACGGGGAGCGCCGCCCGCTTCGCAAACGACCGGATCTCCCGCTCCTCGAGAAAGATCAGCGGCCGGATCAGAGTGATCCCGGTACGGTCGAGCCGTGTGACCGGCTGAAAGACGCCGAGTCTCCCCTCGTAAAAGAGATTGAGAAGGAAGGTCTCCGCCACGTCGTCGAAGTGATGGGCAAAGGCGACCTTACCGCAGCCGAGACGTTTGGCCGCCCCGTGAACGGCGCCCCGGCGCATCTTGGCGCAGAGGGAGCAGGGATTTTCCTCCTTCCGCTCGTCAAAGACGATACGGGCGATCCCGGTGCGCTCCACCGTATAGGGGACGCCAAGCCCGCGGCAAAGCTCCGCCACCGGGGAAAAGTCGGCGCCCGGGAAGCCGAGATCGACGGTGATCGCGGAAAGCTCGTAGGAAACGGGGTAAAAACGGCGCATCTCCGCCAAGGCGACGAGCAGGGCGAGCGAATCCTTGCCGCCCGAAACGCCGACGGCGATCCGGTCCCCCTCTCCGATCATGCCGTACGTCTCGCACGCGCGGCGGACTGCGCCGAGCAGTTTCTTCATTTCTGCCATGGGTGAACCTTTCCCCCTCCCCGGAATATACTGAAAGCAGCATAACGGAAAGGAGCTGTTTTATGGAAAACAAAATCCGGTATAAGATCTACATAGACCAGGGACACAATCCCGTCAATCCGAACGCGGGCGCGGAAGGAAACGGCCTGCGGGAACAGGATATCGTCTTCCGCGTCGGGATCCTTTTGCGCGATCTGCTCGAAGAAAACGGGCATTTTGAGGTGAAGCTCTCCCGCCCGACGGCGGAGACGCAGCTCGGCACCTCGCAAAGCACCAGTCTCGCCGCCCGCGCGAACGGCGCGAACGAATGGGGCGCGGATTATTTCCTCTCCCTGCACTGCAACGCATCCGCCTCGCCGGAGGCGACGGGGAGCGAAGCGTACGTCTACTCCGTCTCCTCGCCCGCCTACCGGCTGGCGGAGGAGATCTTGCGGCGGATGAACCTCTCGACGGGTCTGAAAAACCGCGGCGTCATGGCGCGGCCGAGCCTCTACGTCCTGAGAAAGACCGCGATGCCCGCCGCGCTGATCGAGCTCGGCTTTATCACCAATCCATCGGACGCCGCCAAACTGGACGGCGACCCCGGCGCCTTCGCACGCGGGATCTACAACGGGATCCTCGTCTATCTCGGGCTCTCTTAACGGAGCATCGAAAACAGTTTTTCTTCGTCGATGACGGGAACGCCGAGGCGGGTCGCCTCGGTCAGTTTCGAGCCCGCGTCCGAGCCGCAGAGCAAATAGTCCGTTTTGCGGGAGACGGAGGAGGAGACCTTGCCTCCCTCCGCCGTGATCCGCTTTTTTGCCTCGTCACGGCTCATCGAGGGGAGCGTGCCGGTAATGACGAAGGTAAGGCCGGCAAGCTTCTCCCCCGTCGGCTGTGAGACGGGGAGCGTATAGAGCCCGTACTGCGTGAGGCGGTCGGCGCGCGCGCGGGCGTGGTCGGTCGCAAAATACGAGACGAGATTGTCCGCGGTGATCGCGCCGACGTCGTCGATCTCGCAGAATTCCTCGCGCGTCATCTCAAAAAGGCGCGCGAGGGATCCCGCCTTGCGGGCGACGGCGGCGGCCGCCACCTCGCCCACCTGCCGGACGCCGAGGGCGTAGAGCAGCCGCTCCAGCCCCGCGCCCTTGGAGCGGGCAATGGCGGAGACGAGATTTTCGGCGGATTTTTGCCCGAACCCGGGAAGGTCGGCGAGATCCCCGACCTGCAAGAGGTAGAGATCCGCCGCGTCCCGGATCTTCCCCTCGCTGAGCAAGAGCTCCACGACGCGGGGACCGAGCCCTTCGATATCCATCGCGCCCTTGGAGGCAAAATGCTCGATCTGGCGGGCGCGCTGAGCGGGACAGTCCGGATTTTTGCAGCGGACCGCCGCCTCCTCGTCACAAAAGACCGGCTCCCCGCAGGAGGGGCATACCGCCGGCATCTCATAGGGTTTTTCCCCGCCCTTCCGTTTTTCCGGCAGGCTGCGCACGATCTCGGGGATGATCTCCCCCGCCTTGCGGACGATAACGGTATCGCCGATGCGGACGTCCTTTTCCGCAATGAAATCGGCGTTGTGAAGGGTCGCTCTCGTCACGGTCGTGCCGGCGAGGCGGACGGGAGTAAGGACGGCGTTCGGCGTCAGGACCCCGGTGCGCCCGACGGCGACGGTGATATCGAGCAGGGTCGCCTCTTTTTCCTCCGGCGGGTATTTGAAGGCGACCGCCCAGTTGGGCGTGCTGGTCCCCTCTCCCATCCTGCGGCGCAGGAGAAGCGAATCGAGCTTCAGGACGGCGCCGTCCGTATCGTAGGAAAGCTCCGGGCGGCGCTCGCCGAGCGATTCGACGTAAGTGCGTACCGCCTCAAAGCCGCGGATCCGCTCCCTCTCCCCGAGGACGTGGAAGCCGAGCTCCGCGAGGCGGTCGAGGATCGCCGTGTGGCTGTCCGGGACGCGCCCGTCGGAATACAGTTCTCCTTCCTGGAGATTGAAAATGAAGATATCGAGACCGCGCTTTGCGGTGATCTTGGGGTCGAGCTGACGGAGCGAGCCCGCCGCCGCGTTGCGGGGGTTTGCCATCAGCGTTTCCCCTTTTTTCTCACGCTCGGCGTTGAGTTTTTCAAAGACCGGGCGGGGCATATAGACCTCCCCGCGCACAACGAGGGAAAGCGGCTCCGGCAGGGTGAGCGGGACCGAGCGGATGGTGCGGACGTTCTCCGTCACGTCTTCTCCGACGCTCCCGTCCCCGCGGGTCGCCCCGCGGACAAGCTCGCCGCGCTCGTAGGTAAGCGCGAGGGAAAGACCGTCGATCTTCGGCTCTGCGGAAAAATACGCGTCCTCTCCCGCTTCCCGCTCCGCCTTTTCCACAAAGGCGCGCAGCTCGTCATAGGAAAAAACGTCGGTCAGACTGCCGAGACGGACCCGGTGCTCCGCCGGCTTGAACTTATCGAGCGCGGCGCCGCCGACGCGGGAGGTCGGCGAATTTTTGTCCTTATACTGAGGATACTCCTCCTCCAGCCGTTTCAGCTCCTCAAACATCTCGTCGTAGGCAAAGTCGGAGATCTCCGGCCGGTCGTAAACGTAATAAAGCCGGGAATGATACTCCAGCTTTTTCGCAAGGTCGCGCATCTTTTTTTGAATGACGTCCATATCCGCCTCCGTCTTAATAGGATCCTTGTACAGTATACAGAAAATCCGGGAAAAAGTCAACCGCGCGAAAGGGCGCGAAAAGATTTTTCCTCTTTTTTCTTTTTTCTATTCCCTTTCCCGCGGCGATGCTGTATAATATAAGCACTACATATCGGAGGAACACTATGATCCAGTTGTTTACTCTTCCCCTCGCCGCCCTCGCGGAGGGAGAAGCGACGAAAGCCCTCTCGGGCGGGCAGATGGCGCTGTTTGTGCTCGGCGTCCTCCTCTCCGCCGCGGTCGGATATTTCCTCGGCAGCGTCAACACCGCCATCCTCTACTCAAGGATCCGCTGCAAGGAGGATATCCGCGATTACGGCAGCGGGAACGCGGGGATGACGAACATGCTCCGCACCTACGGCAAGGCCGCCGCCGCCGTCACGCTCGCGGGCGATATGCTCAAGGCGGTGATCGCCGTGCTGATCGCCCGGGTGATCGGCGCCTACATCATCCCCGGACACGAATTTGTGGAACTCGCCTCCTATACCGCCGCCTTTTTCTCTGTGGCGGGGCACTGTTTCCCCGTCTATCACAAATTCCGGGGCGGGAAGGGCGTGGCGACCGCCGCCGGCGCGATGCTGATCCTCTCGCCGCTCACCTTTCTGATCTGCGTCGTCATTTTCGCGCTCCTCGTCCTTGCGACCCGCTACGTTTCCCTCGGGTCGGTCGTCACCGCCCTGATGTACCCGCTGATCCTCTACCGCATGGTGGGGAGACCCGGGATCTACCTCTTCTTCGCTCTGGCGATCGGGCTGCTCGTCGTCTTCCGGCACAAGGAGAACATCAAGCGCCTGCGCGACGGGAAGGAAAAAAAGATCTCGATCGGCAAAAAGAAGGACGACTCCGATGGCAAATGATCTGACCGAAAAGGAACGACGCTTCTGCGAGGCGGCGAAGGCCGCTTTTTCCGCCGGGACGGCGCGGATGCTCGTCCTCTCCCGGCCGGGCGACCCCTCCCTCCTCAAATGGAAGCTGGAGCGCCGCAGCGACGGCAAAAAGATCCTCTTTGTCGCCGAGACCTTCCTCGCCGACGGGAAAGACCTGCAAAAGAACCATCCCGCCTTCCCCGAGGAGGCGCTCGCCGAAATGCTCCCCCGCTTTTTTCAAGGGGATCTGATCGGCGTGCGCGCGAGCGCGGAATACAAACGCAGTAAAAAAGGAAGCGAATTTCTGCGGCTGCCCGCCGCGCTGACGGCGCCGGAGGGGGAGACGGCCGCGATCCCCTCCCTCGCCCGGGAAAAGAACCGGCTCCTTGACGGGAGCGAGCCGTTTTTGCGGGAGCTGGGCGTAGCCGACCCGGGGGACGGGTCCTGCCCTCCCGGCAGGCGAAATTCCGGCAGATCTGCCGCTTCCTCGAATTTTTACGCGACGCGCTCCCCGCTCTGCCGGAGACGGGGCGCATCTCCGTCTATGATCTCTGCTGCGGCAAGTGCTATCTCTCCTTTGCCGTCTACTCCTATCTCGCCCGCACGCTCGGGCGCGAAGTCTCGATGCTGTGCGTCGACCGGAAGCGGGATATGATGGAGCTCAGCGAGAGGATCGCGCGCAGACTCGGCTTTGACGGGATGCGGTTCCTCGCCGCGGATATCCGCGACCTCCCCGATACCGGGCGGCCGGATCTCGTCCTCTCTCTCCACGCCTGCGACACGGCGACCGACGTCGTCCTGGAGACGGCGGTCCGCCTCGGCGCTCCGGTCATCCTCTCCACCCCCTGCTGCCAGCGGGAGCTCTCCCGCACCGTCTCCTGCCCGCCGCTCTCCTTTGCTCTGCGGCACGGCGTCCTCTCCGATAAGATCTGCGCCTCGCTCACCGACGCGCTGCGGGTCCTGTACCTCGAGGCGCACGGCTACGCGACGGTCGCAGCCGAGCTGATCGACCCCGACGACACGCCGAAAAACGTGATCCTGCGCGCCGTCCGGGGGACCAATGAAAAAAAGAAAAGCGCCGCCGCGGCAAAGTACCGCGAGGCGTGCGCCTTTCTCGGGGTCGCTCCCCGTTTATAACGCCGAAACGACGCGCTCAGCGTGCAGGATCGGCTCGATCCCGAGGCGCGTCAGTTCCTCCGCGAAATACGGGAGGCAGACCGCCTCGGTATCGTAATGCCCCGCCTCCAGGACGGAGATCCCGTACTCCGGCGCCTCCACGTCGGCGTTGTAGCCGGCGCGTCCGCAGAGGAGAAGCTGAGCGCCCGCCTCCGCCGCGGGGAGGATAAAGTCCTTTGCGTCCCCGCCGCAGACGGCGATCCGTTCGATCGGGTCTTTCTCCGCCTCCGTCAGGAGGACGAACGCGGCGCCGAGGGCTTTTTTTACTTTCCGCGCGAACGCGCGGGGCGTCTGCGGCTCGATCCGGGCGAGACGGGCGACCTCCTCCCCCGAGGGACCGACGCGGCCGGCAGGCTCCGCGCCGACGGCGGCGCAGAGCAGGTCGTTCATTCCGCCGTCCGCCGCGTCAAAGCGGGTGTGGAAGCTCATCTGCGCGATCCCCGCGCGGATCAGGGGGAGGGCGGTCCCTCCTCTGCCGACGCCCGCGCAGATCTGCCGGAGGGGAGCGAAGAGGAGAGGATGATGCGTGAGGACCGCGTCGCACCCTTCGCGCACCGCGCGCGCGACCGCCTCCCGCGTCACGTCAAGCGAGACGAGGACGCGCCGCGCCTCTCTCCCGGGATCGGGGCAGATCTGCAGCCCGTCGTGATCCCAGGGGAGGGAGAGAGACGCGGAAAAGCGCGTATCAAAATACGTATAAAGTTCGGCTACCGTCATATCGTTTTCCTTTCCGTGAGTCCCGCCAGTTCCCGGATCCGGCGGATCGTCTCTTCTGTTTTTTCCCGCTCGCCGGGCGCCTGTCCTCCGAGCAGGTTCTCAAGATGCGCGACGCGCCGGGCGGCGAGCCGGGCGAGCTCCGCGCCGCCGCGGAGGATGTTCCGTTTTCCGAGCCACAGCTCCGCCTCGCTCCACTCCTCCCGCTTACCCGTATAGGAGGCGACGATCAGCTCATACTGCCTGCCGGCATCGGAGACCAGCTCCTCTTCCGTGATGGAAAAGCCGGAGGAAAGAAGGAAGGAACGCAGAAAACAGGCGCGCGTCATCGGCTGGAGGATCAGCCGGACGCGGTCCCGGACAAGGAAGGGCGCCGCGGCGATCAGCCGGGCGGTCAGTTCCCCGCCCATCCCGCAGACGGCGGCGTCCGTTACGCCGAGACCGTCAAGGCCGGAAAAACCGTCGCAAAGCAGCGGGACGGCGAGCTCCCCGAGTCCCGCGCGGGCAATATTGCGGCGGGCGGCCTCCAGCGGCGCCTCCGCAACGTCGCAGGCGTACGCTTTTTTCACCCTCCCCTCCCGGCAGAGCAGGATGGGGAGGACGGCGTGATCGGTCCCGATATCGGCAAAAACGGCCCCCGCGCGAACGTACTGCGCCGCCGCAAGGAGCCGTTTTCCCGGATCGCGTGTACGGTCCGTCTGCATCGTTATTTGGATGCGAGGTGGTCGTTGATCTTCTTCACCAGGGCGTCGGCGTCGGTGCCGTGGACGGCGCACGCCTGCTCGATGCTCTCGCCGCGGGAGGCGGGGCAGCCGAGGCAGTGCATTCCGATCTCAAAGAAAAAAGCGGCGGTCTCCGGCTCAGCGTCAAGGACGTCGCCGATCAAGGACTGTTTGGTAACGGTCATGGTAATACCCTCCTTTTTTTGTGATGGTCTTATTATATCCCCCCTTTTCCGGATTGTCAATATTTTACCCGTTTTTCCGGTTTTTAAGGATTTCGGGTAGACAAAGCGTATAAACCTGTGTTACGATAGTAACGCTTGAGGTGTTTTATGAACGATCTGTTTGCAATACTGGCCAAAAAACGGGAGGAGCTTTTCCTCTCACTCGTCTGTGCGTGGGTAAGCGGCGCCGCACTTGCAAAAGCCGCTGCTCTCTTCGGGGGCTCCGCTCTCCTCCCCGCCCTCCTCGGGGGCGCCGCGGTCTTCTTCACTTTGATCTGTCTCTCTCTTTTCACGGACCGGGGGCTCGCCGCGGGCAAAGGGACGCTCCTTACCGCTTCCCTCCTCCTCTGCCTCTCTTTTTGCTGGGATCTCTACGGCAAGGAGGGGGACGATCTCGCCTTCCTTTCCGCGACGGCGATCCTCGCCGTCGTGCTCGTCTACGTTTTGCGCGGCAGCGAGCGTTTTTCCCCGCCCGACCGCGGAGGAAAGCTGTGGTTTGCCGCGGCGGTCGCCTGTGCGATCGTCTTTGCGGTGCGGGTGGGGCTGATCGGCGTTTTCCGCTATCTCACCTACCACACGCCGACCTATGACTTCGGCATCTTTGCCCAGGTCTTCTGGTCGCTGCGGGATCACTTCGCGCCCGACGCGTCCTGCGAGCGGGATCAGATCCTCTCGCATTTCGCCGTCCATCTCTCCCCCGCCTTTTATCTTCTCCTTCCCTTTTACCTGATCTTTCCCTACCCCGCCACCGTGCAGATGCTCCAGTCGGTCGTGCTGGCGGCGGCGGTGATCCCGCTCTGGCTGATCTGCCGCCGGATGAAGCTGACGGCCCGCGCCTCCTTTGCCTTCTGCTTCCTCTACCTGATCCATCCCGCCCTGATCGGCGGCTGTATGTATGACTTCCATGAAAACTGCATGCTCCCGCTCTTCCTCTTCTCGGCGATCCTCTTCGCCGAAAAGGGCGGGAAAAGCGGCGCGGTCTGGGCGATGGTCTTCTCCCTTTTTACCTGCATGATCAAGGAGGACGCGGCGGTCTACGTGGCGTTCCTCGCGCTCTTTCTCCTCCTCTCGGGGAGGCGGCGCGCGCTCGGCGGCGCGATGCTCGCGCTCTCGCTCCTCTACTTTCTCTTTGCCTGCTGGTATATCGACACCTACGGGCTCGGGATCATGTCCTACCGCTATCAGAACGTCTCCTCGGACGGCTCTCTCTTCGGCGTGATCGTGACCGCGCTGACCGACCCGATGCGGGTGATCCGCGCCTGCTTCACCGCGGAAAAGTTAGAATGCGCCGCCTTTATGCTCCTGCCGCTCGGGCTGCTCCCCTTCGCGAGCAAAAAGGTCTCGCGCTTTATCCTCCTCGGCGGGCTGATCCTCGTCAATCTGATCCCCGACTACGTCTATCAGCACTCCATCGATTTCCAGTACGTTTTCGGCTCGCTTGCGCTGCTCGTCTACGCGTCGGTCCTCAATTACACGGAGCTTCCGAGCGTGCGGCGCTACCTCGCCTCCCTCGCCGTCTGCGCGGCGCTGCTGACCGCCTCGATGCGCTTCTCCCGCCACTCCTCCTATCTCTCCTATCCGCGCTATTACGCAAAGGAGACGGAGGTCATCGGCCGCGGGATCGCGATGGTGCCGGAGGGAGAGTCCGTTTCCGTTTCCACCTTCCTCGCCGCCAACCTCTCCAACAGGAAAGAACTCTATCTGATCGAGGGGATGCACGAGACCGAATGGGTCGTCGTCGACCTGCGGTACGGCGAATGGCAGAAGTATCCCGGCGAATACGCAAAGCTCGGATACGAGACGGTCTACCGCGAGGACGGGTACGTCTGCGTGATGAAAAAGGGGAAATAATCGATAAGGTCGAAAGAGCGTTTTTCGCGTCCGGGACCGTAAATTGTGAACTTTTTGTAAACATTCGGGGAAAGCTGAGGATTTTTGCTTTCTGAAACGTTTAAATAGAGGGAGGAGGTGCTGACCGCCGCGCTCTTCAGCGCTGAAGGTCAAGAAGATGTTTTCAACCGTTTGAACCATCACCGTTGACAAAACCGCACGACACAAAGCGCTTTGCGCCGAAGAAAGAATCACAGAAAAGGAGATCATATTGTGAAAAAAATACTTATCCTATTGCTCGCAATGACCTGCATCTCTTTTTGCGCCTGTCATACAAGCGAACAGCCGGACACTCCGCCGGCGGAAAACGCAACAAAAACCCCGGGTTCTCCCGTATCCCCCGCGGTCTATCCGCTCGAATTCGCTTCGTGGAAAGAGCTGCAAAACGCCTTTGCTCCGCAAAATGAAAATAACCTCTGTTCTTATTTCTCAGAGCAGGGCGCCGAAAACAAAAAGCTTGAAAACATCCGGGCTATGGTCGGAAAAATTCAATCGGGTATTCCCGTTTTGCCGTGTTTGGACGGGAATTTGATCGAACTTCGTAATGAAACCGGGTTTCCAAACGTTATGCTGTTTCCTTCCGAATTATACGATCTGCCATGGCTCTGGTATTTCCCTGCTTATTCGGGCAGAAACTTTTATATCCAGATCGCTTGTTTGCCGGACGGCGTTTTGGAAAAAGACAGCGCCCCGACCGCCTCGGACGTGATAAAAAAACTATCCCCGGGCTCTCCCAATCTCAACAATCTCGGAATGCAGCACAAAGCCATTTATCAGCAGGAACTCAAGCTCCGCGACCGAACCGTTACCGCGTTGATCACAGAATACAAAAGCGATTCCAGAAACAGTATCGCCTTTGTTTACGGCGAGCTGCTTGTGATCGTCAGATGCGACCCCGCCGTGTGGTCCCCGGAGTGGTTTTCCGCCCTGTCTTTTGTTCCTTGCGCGGAAAACGCAGGATCTTGAACGGAATCTCCGGCAGGAAAAGAGCAGGCTGCACGCCTGCTCTTTTTTTGCTTGCCGGAAGGGGAACTCCTTCCGTCTCGCTCCGCGAGCCGCCGTCCCGCAAAAGCAGAAAGCCGCCCCTTGCTTACGGGGCGGCTTTCGCGTTTTTTTGCTTTGAGTACGCTGTGTTTATTCTTTTCCCTTTTCGGAAAGTCTTTTGCCTGCTTTTCTTCAGAAAAGCAGGGCTCTTACCGTTCCTTACTTCTCCGGCTCGGTGACCGCCGCCTGGACGATATTGTCCGCGGCGGGCGAGGGCTTGCCGTCCCCTGCGGCGAGGCCGGTGACGTTGACGTTTTTGGTAACTTTGGCGTCATAGGTATCCGCGCGCATGATCTCGCGGATGTCGATGCCGGTGGCTTCCTTTACCGTTTCGATGGTGCGGGCAAGCGCGGCGGGAACATAGGCTCCGACGCCGGAAACGCCGCCTTCCCCGCTGCCGCCGTCGATGATCGTGATCTTGTCGATGTTCTCCATCGGTTTGGCGACCGCCGCCGCCATCTCGGGCAGGGCCTTGATGATCATTTCCATCATCGCCGCCTGACCGTACTTTTTCATCGCTTCGGCTTTCTTTTCCAGGGCTTCCGCCTCGGCGACGCCCTTCGCCTCGATTGCTTTTGCCTCCGCCTCGCCGACGGCGCGGATCCCCTCCGCCTCCTGCTGACGCGCAAACAGATCCGCCTCAGCCTGGATCTTGCGGGCTTCCGCCGCCTTCATCTGCTCGAACTTTTCGGCTTCCGCTCTCTTCTGGCGCTCGTAGAGCGCGGCCTCCGCCTGCTGCTGACGGGCGAAGCGATCCGCTTCCGCGCGTTTTTTGACGTCGGCGTCCAGCTTCTGCGCCGTGACCTCGACCTCGCGCTTTTTCAGCTCGATCTCCCGCTCCTGCTTTGCGATGTTCGCGTTGGCGGTGGTGATCTCGATGGTCTTGCGCTGTTCCTGCTGCTGGATCTCGTACGCCGCGTCCGCTTCCGCCTGTTTGATATCGGACTCGCGCTTCAGCTCCGCCTGGCGGATGCGCAGCTCGTTCTGCTTGGCGGCGATCTCCGTCTCGGCGGCGACCTGCGCGTCGTTGGCGGCCTTTTTCGCTTCCGCTTCCGCGATGGCGACGTCCTTCTCCGCCTGCGCTTTGGCGATCGACGCGTCCTTCTGGATCTGGCTCATATTGTCCTGGCCGAGGGCGATGATCAGCCCCTTTTCGTCCTCGATCTTCTGGATGTTGCAGGAGATGATCTCGATGCCGAGGGCGTTCATATCCTTCTGCGCTTTTTCCTGGACCTCGTCGCCGAACTTTTTGCGGTCGGTGTTGAGCTCTTTCAGCTTGACGGTGCCGATGATCTCGCGCATATTGCCCTGGAGAGAGTCGGTCAGCGCCGCGATGATCTGCGCCTCGTTCATATTGAGGAAGTTCTTCATCGCGACCTTGATCCCCGCGGGATCGGTGTTGACGCGGACCTTTGCAACGGCGTCGATATCCACGCCGATGAAGTCAAGGGTGGGAACGTAACCGTTGGTCTTGATATCGATACTGATCTGCTTGAGGAGCAGGGTATCCTTCCGCTCAAAGAAGGGGAGCTTGATCCCGGCGCGGCCGATCAGGATCTTCGGTTCCTTTTTGCGGCCGGAGATGATGTACGCCCGGTCCGGCGGCGCCTTGACGTAACCGGAAATGACAAAGATGAAAAACGCCAGAAGCAGGATACCGACCACGATAAGCAAGGGGGTCGGCACGCCTGCAAGGGTGAATGCGAGCGCGCTGATGGAAAGCATAACAAAACTCCTTTCTGTTTGCATCGGATTGTTTGATCATCCGGATCACTGTACAGTTTTCCCGGATACGATTATAGCAGAAATCCGCTCCTCTTGCAAGAAAAATCGTATCGCGGAAAACCGGATTTACAGTTTGTTAAAAAATGCGGGCGGGAGCTGCTCCCGCCCGTTTTTTTCAGAGCACGCGGCGGACCGCGTCGTGCCAGCCGTCAAGCATTTCCCGGCGCCGCTCTTCACTGATCTGCGGCTCAAAGACGCTGATCTTCTCCCCCGCGAGGAACTCCTCGGGCGAGGCGATCGCGCCGACGCCGAGGGCGGCGAGCATGGCGGCGCCCCGCGCGGTGATCTCCGCGTATTCGGGGCGGCGGACGGGAACGCCGAGCACGTCCGCCTGGATCTGCATCAAAAGGCCGTTGGCGGCGGCTCCGCCGTCCACACGCAGGGAGCGGACCCGCTCCCCCGTGACGCGCTCCATCTCCCGCACGACGTCCACCGTCTGATAGGCGAGCGCCTCCAGCGTGGCGCGCGCGATATGCCCGCGCTGGGTGCCGCGGGTGATCCCGAGGATCGCGCCGCGGGCGGAGCTGTTCCAGTACGGGGCGCCGAGCCCGGTGAAGGCGGGGACCATATAGACGCCGCCGCTGTCCGGGACCGAACGCGCCAGCTCCTCCGAATCGGCGGAGTGGCGGATGATCGAGATCCCGTCCCGCAGCCACTGGACCGCCGCGCCGCAGACAAAGACCGAGCCCTCGAGCGCGTAGGTGATCTCCCCGTTTTGCTGCCAGGCGACGGTGGAGAGGAGACCGCCCTTGCGGTCAAGCTTCGGCGCGGAGCCGGTATTCATCAGGAGAAAACCGCCGGTGCCGTAGGTGTTTTTCAGCTCGCCCGCCTCCACGCAGCCGTGCCCGAAGAGGGCGGACTGCTGATCGCCCGCGACGCCGCAGACCGGGATCGGGGCGCCGAGGAGGTTCGGCTCCGTCTCACAGAAGACGCCGGAGGACGGACGGATCTCGCAGAGGGCGCTCACGGGGATGCCGAAAAGCGAGCAAAGAGACTCGTCCCACTTCCCCGTGCGGATATCGCAGAGCATCGTGCGGGAAGCGTTGGAGAGGTCGGTGGCAAAGACCTTCCCGCCGGAGAGACGGTAGAGCAGCCAGCTGTCCACCGTGCCGAAGGCGACCTCCCCCCGCTCCGCGCGCTCGCGGAGACCGGGAACGTTTTCGAGCATCCACTCGAACTTCGTGGCGGAAAAATAGGGGTCTGCGACAAGACCGGTCTTCTCACGGATCATCTCCATCTCCGGGGACCCCGCGAGGCGCTCGCAGCGCTCCGCCGTCCGCCTGCACTGCCAGACGATGGCGGGCGCGAGCGGCTGCCCGGTCTTTTTGTCCCACGCGACGGCGGTCTCGCGCTGGTTGGTGATGCCGATCGCGGCGATCTCCTCCGCTGAGATCTCGGCGGACGTGATCGCCTCGTATGCGGCGGAGATCTGCTTGGTCCAGATCTCCTCCGCGTTCTGCTGTACGTAGCCGGGGACGGGGTACTCCAGCTTCACGCTGCGTGCCACACAGGAGACGGGCGCGCCCGCGAGGTCGAACACGATGGAACGCACGCTGGACGTGCCGCAATCGAGGGCGAGGATATAACTGCGTTTTTTCATATCTCCTCCGAAAAAAACGGAGCTTTTCCAAAGGGACAAGCTCCGTTATGTTATGGGATCATTCGATCTCGACCGTGACCTTTTCGTTTGCGGAATTGGCCGCGGCTTTGAGGATCAGGCGGATCGACTTTGCGATCTTGCCGTGCCTGCCGATGACCATGCCCATGTCGTCCGGGTGAACGTGAAGGGTGAGCAGCGTTTCACCGTTGTCCTTTTTCCGCTCTTCCACCGCAACGTCGTCCGGATGATCCACGATAGCCTTGGCGATATCGGTTAAGGTATCTTTCAGATTTATCATGTTCTATCTTTCGCCGCCGGGCAAAATTCCTTTCTGCTTATTCGATGACGCCGCTCTTCTTCAAGAGAGCGCGGACGGTTTCGGTCGGCTGGGCGCCGTTTTTGATCCACTGCTTCGCCTTCTCCGCGTCGATCTTGACGGTGGCGGGGTCGGTCAGAGGATTGTAAAAGCCGATCTCCTCGACGAATCTGCCGTCGCGGGGCATACGGGCGTCCGCAACGACGACTCTGTAACTGGGTTCCTTTTTCTTACCGATCCTGGTAAGTCTGATTTTTACTGCCATGGTTTGTTTTCCTCCAAAAAAATAGTTTTGTTTTTATAAAAACCCGTTTTGCTTAAAACGGCATTTTCATCATCCTGCGCAGCTTCTTCGAGCCTTTGCCCGTAAACTGCTTCATCATCTTGTTCATCGCGTCGAACTGCCGGAGCAGGCGGTTCACTTCCTCGACCGTCGTGCCCGCGCCCGCCGCGATCCGCTTCTTGCGGGAGGAATTGATGATGTCCGGGCGCTCGCGCTCCCGCACCGTCATCGAATAAATGATCGCCTTGCTGCGGTCCATCGCCTTTTCGTCGATCTTTGCGTCCCGCAGCGCCGCTCCGTTCATCCCGGGGATCATCCCCGCGAGCTGCTCGAGGCTGCCCATGCTTTTGATCTGGTCCATCTGCTCGAGATAGTCGGAAAGCGTGAAGGAGGACTCGCGGAGTTTTTTCTCCATCTCCGCCGCCTTCTTTTCGTCGAACGCCTGCTCCGCCTTCTCGATCAGGGTGAGCACGTCGCCCATCCCGAGGATGCGGGAGGCGAGACGGTCGGGATAAAAGGGCTCGAGCATATCGAGCTTTTCCCCGACGCCGATGAACTTGATCGGCTTGCCGGTGATATAGCGGACGGAGAGCGCGGCGCCGCCGCGGGTATCGCCGTCCATCTTGGTGAGGATGACGCCGGTGAGCTCCAGCTTTTCATTGAACGCCTTTGCCACGTTGACGGCGTCCTGCCCCGTCATCGCGTCGACAACGAGCAGGATCTCGGTGGGAGAGGTCTCCCGGCGGATGTCCTCCAGCTCCTCCATCAGCCCCTCGTCTATGTGGAGACGGCCGGCCGTATCGATGAAGACCATGTCGTGGCAGTT
Source organism: uncultured Ruminococcus sp. (assembly GCA_902778725.1). Taxonomy (GTDB): domain Bacteria; phylum Bacillota; class Clostridia; order Oscillospirales; family CAG-272; genus RUG12395. The sequence goes on along the minus strand of CACYYS010000022.1, from coordinate 28,575 downwards.
CTTTTTTGCAAATTCCACGCCTGCCTTTGCGATCTCGACGGCGGGAACGTCCGTCCCCATGGAAAAGACCGGGACCCCGACCGCTTCTCCGACCGTCTTCAACTGATCGATCGCGGCGGGACGGTAGATATCGCAGGCGACGAGGAGGGGATTTTTCCCCTTTTTTTTGAAGTAAGAAGCAAGCTTTGCGCTGTGGGTCGTTTTGCCGGCGCCCTGCAGGCCGCACATCAAAACGACCGTCGGAGGCTTGGGCGAGATCTCAAGCTTGGCGTTCTCTCCGCCCATGATGGAGACGAGCTCCTCGTTGACGATCTTGACGATCTGCTGCTCCGGGAGCAGGCTCTCAAGCACCTGCGCGCCGACGGCGCGCTCGGTGACGCGATTGCAGAATTCTTTTACGACCTTGAAGTTGACGTCCGCCTCAAGCAGCGCGAGCTTGACCTCGCGCATCCCCTCGCGCACGTCCGACTCTGTCAGCTTTCCCTTGCTGCGGAAACGCCGGAAGGCGTTGGACAGTTTTTCAGACAGGCTTTGAAACATTCGGTATTCTCCATTCGCGGCGGCGCCGCGTCAGTTGGTCTCTTTTTCCCCGGCGAGAGCCGAAAGACGCGCCTCAAGCTCCCCGGCGGCGGCGATCAGGGCGGGGTCCCCCGTCCGGAGACAGCGCTCCCGCAGGCGCCCGGCGAGCGCGAAAAGATCCGTCAGCTCCTGCCGGCGCGCGCGGTGCGCGGCGGCGAGGCCGAGCTTTTCTTCGTAAAAAAACAGGTCCCGCTCTCCGCGTTTGAGCGCGGCGCGCACGCCCTGCCGCGTCATCGAAAAGATCTCCGCCGTCTCGGCGAGCGAAAGATCGTCGAAATAATAAGCGGCCAGCAGCCTGCGCCGCTCCTCGGGCAGAAGGTCCCCGTAGAAATCGAGCAGCGTCCCGATCTCCAGATTCTTTTCAAACATCCGACGCTCCGGTTCCGGTGTAAACATTTTTGCTTTACACATCTTATCACAAAGAAACGCCCCTGTCAAGGGGAAAACGCAAAAATGCACTTCCCGATCGGGGAAAAGTTTTCCCCCGCATCTTGATTTCCCGTCCCGGGGACGATATAATAACAGTGTATAATAAATGAAAGCAATTTTCTGTTCCGATCGCGGAGAGAAAACGCTTTATCCGGAGGGATCCATGAAAAAACGTCTGCTCCCCTTGTTCCTTCTCGCCTCCCTGCTCCTGCCGCTTTTCGCCGCCTGCGTCGAAAAGTCCCCGGCGGAGACAGGCGCGCCGGAGACCGTCTCCCGTCCGGAAACGCTGCCTGCTGAAACGACCGCCGCTCCCGAAACCGCCGCGCCGGAGACAAAGGCGCCTGAAACCGCGGCGCCGGAAACGGAGCCTGAGACCGAGCCTGTGACCGAACCGGTAGCCGAGACAGATCCCGAGACCGAACCGGTCACGGAGGCAGAGCCCGAACCGGAGCCCGAGCCCGAACCGGAGCCCGAACCTGTGACGGAACCGGAGACGACCGCCGAACCGGAGCCGGAGCCTGACCCCATCGTCCGCCTCTCAAACCTCGCTCTGCCGGCCGCTTCGTATATGAAAAACCCCTATTCCGCCATCACCCACATCGGCGATCCGTACATCCTCTACACGGGCGGAAAATACTATATGTACGCGACCTCGGGGATGAAATGCTGGCGCTCCTCCGACCTGAAAACGTGGACCTCGGTCGGACAGATCTACGATTACACGAAATGCGCCTTCGGACAGGAGAAATTCTGGGCGCCGGAGTGTCACGAATATCAGGGGAAATTCTATCTTGTCTTCTCCGCCGCGAACAAGTCGACCGGTCGTCACAGCATCGGCATCGCCGTCGCGGACAAGCCGGAGGGACCCTTCACCGATCTCCTGCCGGAGGGAGCGCCCCTATTCTCGCCCGGGTACAGCGTGATCGACGCCAGCCTCTTCTTCGACGACGACGGGAAGTGCTATCTCTTCTACTCCAAGGACTGCTCCACCAACGTCATCGGCAAAAACCACGTGAGCCAGTCCTGCGGGATCGAGCTCTCGCCCGATCTCAAGTCGACGGTCGGAGAGCCGGTGATCCTTACCACCCCGACCGAGGCGTGGGAGAAAAAATCCGGAAGTTATATCTGGAACGAGGGACCGTGCGTCCTCAAGCATGACGGGACCTACTACCTGATGTTCTCCGCCAATTACTACGCCACCACCTCCTACTGCGTCGGCTACGCGACGGCAAAGAGCCCCCTCGGTCCCTACACCAAGCCGAAGAACAACCCGATCCTCCAGGGCTCCGGACCGACGACGAGCGGCTCCGGGCATAACCACTACTTCCTCTCCCCGGACGGAACGGAGGTCTACACCGTCTATCATACCCAGGTCAATCCCGCAAATCCCACCGGCAACCGCACGCCGAACATCGACAAGCTCGTCTTCGGCGAGGACGGGCTCCTCTACGCAAACGGACCGAGCGCCTGGAACCAGCCGGTGCCGAGCGGCGTCAGCGGTTTTTACAAGCTGACGGAGGGGCTGTCCGTTTCCGCCACGGGCGGGAGCGCCGGATCCGCCGCCCTGCTCCTCGACGGGCGGACGGGCGGGAGCGCCGTCTCCCTGACGGCGGAGGACTCCGTGACCCTCACGATCGCCTCCCCGCTCCGCCCTGCAGCGCTCTGGCTCTATCCCGGCGCCGGCGCGCAGCCGAAGAGCGCTTCCGTCCTTGTCGACGGCACCTATCTGATCGAGAACGTCCTCTTCCCCTCCGCCGAGGGCGCTCCGCTCGTTTTCTCCTTCTCCTCCCTGCCCGCGGGCGTGAACGCGACGACGTTCGAGATCACCGTGACGCCGAAATCCGGAAAACAGGCGTGCTCCCTCTCCGAGCTTGTCCTGCAATACAAAAAGTAAAGCGAGGCCGATATGAAAAAGCGACTCCTCCCTCTTCTGCTCCTCCTTGCCCTCTCCCTTCCTCTCCTCTCTTGCGGAAAAACGCCGGAGCCGCCGGCGCAGACCTCGCCCGTGACCGAGGCGGAGACCGGGGCGCCCGAGCTCACGGCTCTCCCCGCCGCGGATATCCCGAACGGCTCGTTTATGAAAAATCCCTACAATTCGATCACCAAGATCGGCGATCCATCCATCCTCTACGATAACGGAACGTACTATATGTACGCGACCGCGGCGATGAAGTGCTGGCGTTCCACTGATCTGAAAACGTGGTCGTCGGTCGGCCGGGTCTACGATTACACCGCCTGCCGCTTCGGCGATCAGAAATTCTGGGCGCCGGAATGCCACGAATACAAGGGAAAATACTATCTGGTCTTCTCCGCGCAAAGCACGAAAACGAACCGTCACAGCATCGGCATCGCCGTTGCGGACAAGCCGGAGGGGCCGTTTACCGATCTCCTGCCGGACGGCGCGCCCCTTTTCTCCCCCGGGTACAGCGTGATCGACGCCAGTCTCTTCTTCGACGACGACGGAAAGTGCTATCTGATCTACTCGAAGGACTGCTCCACCAACAAGGTAAACGGCAAAAAGACGAGCCAGTCCTGCGGGATCGAGCTCACGCCAGACCTCAAGTCGACGGTCGGGGAGCCGGTGATCCTCGCCACTCCGACCGAGGACTGGGAGAAAAAATCGGGAAACACTCTCTGGAACGAGGGGCCGTGCATCCTCAAGCACGACGGAACCTATTATCTGATGTTCTCCGCGAACGCCTATTCCAAGGCGACCTACTGCGTCGGCTACGCGACGGCAAAGAGCCCCCTCGGCCCCTACACCAAGCCGGAAAACAACCCGATCCTCCAGGGCGACGGTGTGAAAACGAGCGGCTCCGGGCATAACAACTACTTCCTCTCCCCCGACGGAACGGAGATCTATACGATCTATCATATCCATACCGACGTGAAAAATCCGAGCGGCGACCGCACGCCCTGCATCGACCGCCTCGTCTTCGGCGAGGACGGGCTCCTCTACGCAAACGGTCCGACCACCTGGCGGCAGCCGGTGCCGAGCGGAACGAACGGCTTTTACAAACTGACAAAGGGCCTCTCCCTTACGGCGGAAGGCGCCGACGGGAAAAACGCCTCCCGGCTCCTCGACGGGCTGACGGGCGAGCCCTCCGTCCGTCTCTCGCAGGACGACGCGATCACCCTGACGCTCGACGACCCCGCCGCGCTCTCCGTCCTGTGGGTCTACCCCTCGGACGACGATGCGCTCCGCCCCGCCTCCCTCTCCGTGACGGTGAACGGGACCTACCGCTTTGACGACGTTCTCTTCTCTCCTTCCTCCAACGCGCCCGCCGCGCTCTCCTTCTCCCCCCTGAAAAACGGAGAGCCCGTCCGCTCGCTGGAGATCTGCGTGACGCCGCGGGAAGGAAGCGCCCAATCGGCGCTATCCGAGATCGTCCTGCAATACAAAAAATAAAACGAGGTAACCATGAAAAAAAGAACGCTCTCCCTCCTCCTGCTCCTCTCCCTCGCCTTCTCCCTTTTCTCCTGTGACAAAGCGCCGGAGCCGGCGGACACCGCCGCCCCGGAAACCGAAGAACCAAAACAGCAGATCGCCGTCATCGACAACGGCGGCGCTTACGGAGGTGAACTGATGAAAAATCCTTATTCCACCATTACCAGGATCGGCGATCCCTTTATCCTCTACGCAAACGGGGCGTACTATATGTACGCCACCTCGACCGGCACCGGCTTCAAATGCTGGAAGTCGAAGCTGCTCGACCGGTGGACCGAGCTCGGCGTCGTCTATCAGAAGACGGACGCCACCTTCGGCGATCAGAAGTTCTGGGCGCCGGAGTGCCACGAATACAAGGGAAAATACTATCTCGTCTTCTCCGCCCAGAACGCGAGGACCCAGATCCACAGCATCGGCATCGCCGTCGCGGACAAGCCGGAGGGACCCTTTACCGATCTGCTCGGCGGGAAGGCGCTCTTTGCTCCTTCCTACAGCGTCATCGACGCCAGCCTCTTCTTTGACGACGACGGAAAGTGCTATCTCTATTACTCCAAGGACAACTCCACAAACCGCATCGGCGACAAACGGGTAAGCCAGAGCTGCGTGATCGAGCTGACAAACGACTTAAAGCAAACGGTGGGCGATCCGATCCTCCTCACCACCCCAACCGAGGCGTGGGAGCTGAAATCCGGCGGCGTTATCTGGAACGAGGGTCCCTGCGTCTTCAAGCGGAACGGCGTCTATTATCTGATGTTCTCCGCCAACTACTACGCCGCCGCCTCCTACTGCGTCGGCTACGCGACGGCGACCTCGCCGACCGGTCCCTTCACCAAGCCGAAAAACAACCCGATCCTCCAGGGAGACGGAAAGCTGACCTCCGGCACCGGACACAACAACTTCTTCTTCTCCCCCGACGGGACGGAGATGTTCACCGTCTATCACAGCCACACCGACGTAAAAAATCCGAGCGGCGACCGCACCCCCTGCATCGACCGGATGGTCTTTGCCGAGGACGGCACCCTCTCGATAAACGGCCCATCCACCTGGCGCCAGCCGCTGCCCTCCGGGCTGAACGGCATCACGACGATCCACGAGGGCGTGAAGGCGGAGCTGGACGGCAAGGAGGCAAAGCTCCTCCTCGACGGCAGCACCGGCTCCCTCGCCACGGGGACTTACTGCAAGCTCACCGGCGAGAGCGTCGTCAAGCTGACCTTTGACGAGGAGACGCCGCTCACCTTTGTCTGGATCTATCCCGCCTCCTACCCCGGCTACATCCCCCAGACCGCGACCGTCACGGTCAACGGCGAGTACCGGATCGAGAACGTGCGCTTCTCCGCTGACAAAAAGAGCCCCGCGCTCTGCGTCCTGACCGAGCTGCCGAAGGACACGAAGGTGAAGACCCTGGAGATCACCCTCACCCTGAAGGACGGACAGGAGACCGCCGGGCTCTCCGAGATCATCCTGCAGAAAAAAGAAAAATAAGGAGGACCGCGATGCCCGCTTTGAAGCGACTCTCCGCGCTCCTTCTCTCCGCTCTCCTCCTCCTGCCGGCGCTTGCCGTCGCCGCTTCGGCGGGATCGCTTGCGACGGAGGCGCCCGTGCGCGTCGGGAGCGGGGGATACCCGCGGATGACGCGCCTCGCGGACGGCGACCTGATCGTCACGGGCGAGACGACCGAATACCGCTCCTCCGATAACGGCGCGACCTACAAAAAGACGAGCAGCAACCTTTTTTCGGGGCTGCCGTCCTCCGTGAAGACCGCCTCCGGCGCCACGCACGCTCTCACCCGCGCCAACACCGTCCCGATCGAGCTGCCGGACGGCTCGATGATGATCTTTTACCGCTGCCATACCAAAAACTATGACGGCAGCGTGCAAAAAGAGTTCTACACCTCGATCCGCGTCCTCTCGCGCGCGGGGAGCTCCGGCCCCTATTCCGGGGAAACGGTCCTCGTCGAGAGCGCGCCCCTCGTCCATCACGGCTACTGGGAGCCGTATCCGATCCTCCTCGACGAAAACACCCTCGCCGTCTACTACTCCGACGATCTCAACGCCGGGAAGACCTCCTCCGGCGGCTACCTGCAGGATATCCGCGTCCTGACCTACGATATCCCCTCCCGCACCTGGGACAAAACGCCGCGCGTCTGCCTCTCCGGCAAGGAGCATCAGAGCCGCGACGGGATGCCGACGGTCGAACGGCTGGCGGACGGAAGCGGATACGTGATGTCGATCGAGGCACAGCCGAAGCCCGCCTCCTACGTCTTCTGCACCCAGCTCTGGTTCTCGGAAAACGGCTACGACTGGAAAAGCGGCGTGATCGTCGCCGAGCCGGAGATCTACAAGAACAAGACGGACAATAAGGCGCCCCGCTGCTCCGCGCCGGGCGTCGCCGTCCTGCCGGACGGCAGGATCGCCGTCTCCTATCAGGAAAACGTCACCACCCGCCGCCGCGCCGTGCTCAGCGACTCGGTGGACTGCAACGTGACGATGAAGGTCATCGTCTCAAAGGATCCGGTCTCCCTCCGCACAGGGGGACACGGCCTCGCCGCCGCCTATCAGGGGATCTCCTCCTCCTTTGAGGAGGTTGAGGTGAGACGCGACTTCACCGACTCCTCGGGCGACCACAGCGACGCCGCCTATTCGATCTGGAACGCCGTCACCTGCGCAAACGGCTATCTCTACGCCCTCAGCGGCACCGGCTACAACCTCTCCGCGACGGAGCGCCGGGGCTTTGGCGTGCAGATCTCCCGTCTGCAGGTCGGCGAGCCCTTTGTCCGCCCGGAGACGGCGCCGATCACAACGCCGCCGGTCACAACACCGCCCGTTACCTCCCCTCCCGCAACAACGCCGCCGCAGACCGAGCCGCCGAGGACGGAACCGCCTGTCACGCTCCCCCCCGCGACCGAGCACACGACCGAACCCGCGACCCAGCCGGAAACATCCCCGACCGCGACCGAAGCGCCGGAAACGTCCGCCGAAGCTGAGAGCCGGACCGGGACGCCGGAGACGACCGGGCTCCCCGACCGCGAAACACGGGAGGAGCAGACCGAGACCGGAGCCGGGACGGAGACCGGGCCGGCCGTCCAAAAGAAAGACTCCCTCCCCGTCTGGATCCCCGCGCTCGGCGGCGCCGCGCTGCTTGCCGCGGCGACCGCGGCATTCCTCCTGCTCCGCCGGAAACACAAACAGCAATAAAAAAAAGGCGCGTCCCGCGGGGACGCGCCTTTTTTTCTTTTACCCGATCCGGAAATCGCCGGAAACGCTCTCCGCCTCAATGGAGACGGCGGGCGACCCGTCGAGGCTCCGGTAACGGTTTTTACCGGCGGAGTCGAAGGCGACGGCGCAATCGAACTTGCCGGAGGCGCTCTCAAACTCCAGAGAGAAGCCGATCCCCTCGGCAAACCGGAGGGAAACGTCCCCGCTGACCGTCTCCGTTTCGATCTTCTCCGGCGCGCCCCCGAGCGCGAGGGAAAGATCCCCGCTCACGCTCTCAAAATCAAGGCGGGAGAGGCTCTCCAGTTCACCCGTCACGTTCCCGCTGACCGTCTCGATATCCAGCTCCCGGACCGGGAGGGAGGAAAAGCGGATATCCCCGCTGACCGTCTCGACCTTCAGGACGTCCGCGCCCTTTTCCAGCCGGACGGAGCCGGAAACGTTGCGGATCTCCAGTTCCTTCAGCTCGGCGCCCGCGGGATAAAAAACGGTAAGATCCTTCTGCGGCATCCGGAAGGAGAACCGGCCGGAGGCGTACTCCCTGACGGTCAGCTTGCCGTTCTCATAATACCAATGCAGTTTTTCCTTTTCCGTAAGCTCGGCGGAGGAGCTCTCCTCCAGCCGCACCGTTTGCTCCCCGTGCGGGAGGAAACGGACGCTGCCGCTCACCCAGTCGATCTTCAGCTCCGAGACCTCGTCCCGGATCTCGGCGCCCCCCGCCTGATAGCGGTCCGCATTGCTGTACCGGTAAGAGGTCCCGAAGGAAAGCGGAAACACGGAGGGAAACGCCAAAAGGACAGCCAGAAGCAAAACGACCAGGACCGCCACAACGCTCCATACGATGACTTTAGCTTTCATTCAGATCTCCTCCTCCTTGTTCTTGGACTCCTCCACGGCGCTCAGGATGCGGGAGAGCGCCACGCCGAGGATGAAGACGAGCCAGGTCACGTCCCAGCGGCGGGTAAGGAAGCTGAGGACGAAATAGGCCGTGACGATCCCGGTCCAGATCGCGCCGCCCGCCGCGGCGCGGCGCTCCTTGCGGTTGCTTTTGATAGTAAGGTAAGCGTGGAGGTTGGAAACGGCGCTCGCCGCGATAAAGAGGATCCAGCTGTACGCCCAGGCGCCGGAAACGAGAAAGCTGTAGCAGAGATAAACGCAAACGACGAGCGGCCAGAACCAGCCGTTGAAGATCGCGCACTTTTTCTTTTCCTTGCGGTATTCTTTTTCGTAATACCGGTCAAACTGTTTTTCATAAGCGTAGGAATACCCCACGCCCTCGCCCTTGAGGTCGGCGGCGATCCCGGAAAGGTCGCCTCCCGAGGAGATCGCCATGGCGTAGGCCTCCTCCTCGCTCCTCCCGTCCGCGAGCAGGTCGCGGTAACGGTCAAGCAGGTTTTGCAGGATCTCGCTCTTGATGCTTTCCGACCGCTCGGTCACGGGTACGTCGCGGAACACTCCGTCAATGTAGGTCCGGATCCTTGTTTCCATCTTCTTTTCCTTTCGTTAACGTATCGATGATCTTTTTGGATTCCTCCCAGTCCTGCCGCAGGACTGCCAGAACTTTTTTCCCGCTTTCCGTGATGCGGTAATAGCGGCGCCTGGCGCCCGCGCCGCCGTCATCCCCCCAGTAAGAGAGGACGGAGCCGGACTCCTCAAGCCGTTTGAAGGCGGTGTAGAGGGTCGCCTCCTTCATCTCGTACCTCCCGTCCGTCGCACGGGCGACCGCCTTGTTGATCGCGTAGCCGTAACTGTCCCCCGCCTCCAGGACGGAGAGGATGATCGTGTCCGTACTTCCCCGGAGCAGGTCGGATGTGATCGACATGCGCCCACCTCCTTTCCCCTGTATTCTATCACAAGATACCTCGCCTGTCAAGGTATATCGGAAAAATATCAAAAAAAAAGAGAGCGAAGGGGCGGTACTCTTAAGGACAGTTTATAAAAACCGGCTGAGGTAAGGAGCAAAATCCTTATTTCAGCCGGTTTTTTGTGTGCCAAACGCCCAAAATGAATGATGTTTGCCCTGTCGGGCAAATGATGTTTTTGCCTTTGGGCAAAAATGATGCTGCTCCCTTTGGTCGCAAT
>CACYYS010000022.1:0-18771 GCA_902778725.1 uncultured Ruminococcus sp. | reverse complement strand
TCATGAGGCGAAGCCTCGCATCATACCCGAAGGGTACATCATGTTCCGCTGCGGCGGAACACATCATTCGCCGAGTGTCCTTTAGAACACTCGGCGAAGCTCGCTCTCTCTTTTTCTCCGCCCGCCGATCAGGCGCTTTTTTCGATGATCTTAACGTTCTCGGGCTTGGTGCCGGTCTGCTCCAGGACGATCTCGTTGATCTGTGCGACCTCGCTCGGCAGGAGGCCGGAGGACTTGACGATGACGTTGACGACGTCCCCCGAGATCACGGCGATGCAGCTCTCAAATCCCTTGGAGCGGACCAGCGTCTCGATATCCGCTTCCTTTGCGATATCCGCCGCGATCCGCTCGATATCGCCGAGCGCCTGCTGCTTTGCCGTTTCCAGCGCGTTCTCGGAGGAGACGACGGTCCTCAGTACCTCGACCGCCTCGTCGCGCGCCTTCTGCCGGTTGAGGACGGTGGAGGCAAAGTATTCGTCGGCTCCCTTTTCCTTTTCTTTGTCTTCGGCGGAAACGGAAGCGTCGGCGGAGTCAACGGTATCCTTCATATTGGAAGTGCCGTAGGCGATGTTCCCGTCCGGCGAAGAGAAAAGCCTGAAGTTCAGATACACGACCGCGCCGAGAGCAAAAACGCAGACGATCAGGATAAGATTCCTCTTCCCGATCCTGCCCCCGACCGTTTTTGTCTTCTCCCAGACGGTTTTGAAAAATTCTCGCATAGCGTTTTGTTCCTTTCTTTCCCTACTGATGTTTTCCTTCTGCTCTATCCTATTCACGGGGAGGGGAAACTATGCCTTCCCCGCGACGGAAATTCTCGCGGCGGAGAGCCCGAAGGCGGCGGAGAGGAGATCGATGATCTTTTTCTGATTCTGGGGGAGATCGCCGCCCCGGCAGACGACGGCGATCCCGTTGAGGCGGGGATAGAGAACGATCTCCGGCTTCCCCGCGGCGGTATAGCGATACGCAAAGCCTGTCTCACAGGTAAAGAGCGCCTCCGCCTCCGAGACGCCGGCAACAGAATTGCAGAGCGCTTCCGCCCGCAGACGAAGGGCGAGCAGGTACTCCCCCTCGTCGGGCGCTGCGGGCGCCTCGCTCTTTTTGCTCCCGAAGAGCGCGCCGCCGGCGAGCAGCAGCACCCCAAGCGCCGCCAGCAGGATGCAGAGAAGGAGGGGGAGATCCGGTTTTTTCTTTTTTTGCGTTTGAGTTTGCTCCATCATTACCTCACAAGTACGGTGACCGGCGTATCGAGCAGGTCGGAGAGTTCCTCTTTTAATACGCGGACGTCAAAGGTGACGAAAACGGCGCGTAGATCGAGCGTGATGCCCTTGACACGCAGCACGCCCTCCCCGTCGAGATCGAGCGTGACGGCAACGGACATTCCTTCCGTATCCGCCTGATAGCGCTCACGCAGATAGGCGGTCACCTCGCGCCCGATCTCCTTTGCCGTCTCCTCAAGGATCCAGCTCCGGTCCCCCTCGGCAAAGGAGGTCTCGCCCGGCGTTTCCCCTCCGGGGTCGGGGAGGGCGCGCAGAGAGAGGACCGGACCGAGGACAAGAGAAAGCAGGGAAAGCGAAAACAAAAAAGAGAGGAAGGCGGAAGCGCCCTTTTTTTCCCCGGGGAAAAGCGAGAGGAGGAAGCTCCCGCAAAGGGCAAAGGCGAGAGCGGCGAGGATCGGTTCCTTCATATCATCCGCCCGCGCCGGTCTGCGCCAGCAGAGTGACCGCCACGATAAAAACCGCCCCCGCCGCCGTGAGCACGCCCGCAAAAAGCCCGAACACACCGGAGACCTCCTCAAGAAAACCGCTCTCCGCCGGGCAGCCGATCATCCGGGCGCAGGCGGATGCGGCGCCGAGGGAAAAACGGAAAAGCAGGAGCGAGAGCAAAAGCGGCAAAAGCAGTCCGAGCACAACGGCGACAGACGCCCATCCGATCGTCGTTTTAAGGAAGGCGAGACTGCCGGCAACGGTGCGGAACGCCTCCCCGAGCGAGGCGCCGACAACGGGGATGAAACTGCCGGCGGCAAAACGCACGGCGCGCAGGGCAAGACCGTCCCGGGCGGCGGAGATATTGGTCTGAAAGGCGAGGACGGCGGAGAGAACGGCGGAAGCGAGAGCGAGAGCGAGGGAAAAGAGGCGCTTGATCCAGCGGGAGAGCCCGGAAAGATCAAAGGGCAGGACGGCGGAGGCAAGGGCGAGCGCCAGCAGGATCCCTCCGCCCGGCAGGATGAAGCGGATGCAGAAGTCCGAAACGAAAGAGGTGACAAGGTAGAGCGCGGAGTGCGAGGCGACCGCCTCCCCGACCTGACCGCCCGACGCGTAGAGCGAGGTCAGCACCGGGAACATCGCAAAAAGGAAGGAGTTGAAGGAGGAAAGGATCTCCCGCACCGCCGCGACGGTGTGCCGCGCCGTTCCCAGGACGCAGGAGGAAAGCGCGAGGACCGAACAGAGGCTGAAGGAGGCGGCGACGCTTGTGTTTCCCGTGCTTTTGCTGAAAGAGCGGAAGACGGAAAGCAGGATCAGGAGCGCGAGCAGGAGGGTGAGCAGACGCAGGGGCGCGGTCGCCTCCTCCGTGATCGCGGAAAACGCCCCGCGCGCAAGGCGGGAAAAGGAAAGCTCGCTCTTCCCCTCCAGCGCCCGCTCCGCCAGATCCCGACTCTCCCGCGGCAGCTGCTCCGGGAGCGTCTCGCGGAAGGCCGCGAGATACTCCGTCACACGCGCGTTCTCTCCGTCCTCCTCCGGCCGGTAAAGATAAACGGTTTCCTCCGCCCGCGCCGGGCACGCGCAGAGGCAAAAAAGGGAAAGAAAGAGAACAACAACAGCGATCTTTTTCATACCAGCAGCTCCGAGACGGCGGCGAGCAGCTCGCGCACAAGCGGCAAAGAGAGCAGGAGGATCTCCGCTTTTCCGATCAGTTCCGCTTTTGCGGCAAGGGAGGCCTCGCCGAGATCGCGGCAGACGGAGGCGGCAAGCTCGGCGAGCAGAGCCACGCCGAGCGCGCGCAGAAAGACGCCCGCATAGGAGGAAAAGGAGGAAGCGGAGGAGAGAGCGAGCAGCTCCCGCACGGCGGGAGCGTACCGCCCCGCCGCCGCGGCGAGAAGGAGAACGCCCGAAAGCAGAGCGAAAAGAGAAGAGAGTCCGCTTTTGCTCTCCCGCAGGACCAGCGCCGCAACGGCGGAGAGGACCGCCGCGCCGAGGAGAGAGTAGGCACTCACAGCCCGAAGACCGTGCGGACGGTCTGGAAGAGCTTGGCGATCTCGGCGACAAGGACGATCAGCACCGTGACGATCCCGGCGAGCGTGACAAAGGTTGCCTGCTCCTCCCTGCCCGTTTTGGCAAGGACCTGGTTCACCACGGCGACGAGGAGCCCGACGCCCGCGATCTTCATGATCAGTCCGATATCCATCCGTCACCTCACAGAAAAAGCAGGATCGCCATCAGCGAAAAGCAAAGGGACAGGGTGGAGACGAGCTTCTTTTTTTGCGGGAGCTCGCACTCAAGACTCTCCGCCCGTCTCGCCGCCTCCGCCGCATAAGCGGCGCAGCGCCTGGACTCGTTCCCGGAAAAACCGGATCCGGCGCTCCGGAAAAAATCGCGCAAAAGGCGTTCCTCCTCCCGCCCGAGGCCGAGCGCGGCGACCGCCGCTCCGATCGCGGCGGCGGGGTCGCTCCGCGCCGCCGCGAAAAATCCGCAATCCCGCAGGATCCCCTCCGGGGCCGAGGCGAGGATCCGCTCAAGGGGGGCTCCGTAGGCGGCGATCTGCTCGCCCGCGAAGGAGAAAAAATCCCGGATCTCAGCCGCGGCGCGCGCTCTCCTCTCCCAGCGGCGGCGATAAAGGAGAGAAAAAACGGAGGAGGCGGACAGGAGCAGGATCCCGCCCGCGACCGTCACGACAGACAAAGCGCTCCCTCCTCCCTGTATTCGAAAGTAAAATCTTTATCCCCCGGCTCCCGCACGACACGCACAAGATCAGGGAAAACGGCGGACCGCAAAAGAGGCGCCAGAAGCGCGGAGCGCTCCAGCTCCGCAAAGCTTGACGCGTGCGCGCTTGCGATGACCGGCACGCCGCAGCGGGCGGAAAGGAGGATCGCCTCCGCCTCCTCCTTCGTCCCGATCTCGTCGGTGACGATCAGATCGGGGGAAAGGGTACGGACCGCGACGGCGATATCCCTCCCGCGCGGATAGCCGGAAAGGAGATCGATCAGCGCGGCGGGAGAAAAGGTCCCGTCGTCCAGTTCCCGCCGGCTGTCCGCCACCGCGACGCGCAGCGCCTCCTCTCCGGTCGAGAGGAGCTCCGCAAGCTCGCGCAGGAGGGTCGTCTTCCCCACGCCGGGCGGAGAGAAGAGGAGCATTCCCCGCCGGTTTTTCCGGAAGAGAGAGGCGGGGAAAGCGGCCTTCCCCCTGATCCGGCGGGGCAGGCGGAACACCAGACCGGAAAAGGAGCGGAGAGAGTGGATCCTCTCCCCCTCGCCGCGGTACGCCGAGCCGTAAACGCCGCAGCGCACGCCGCCGGGCAGCGGCAGATACCCCTCCCGGATCGTATCCTCGTATGCGTAGACCGAGCCGCGGCAGAGGCGGCGCACCACCTCTCCGACCTCGTCCGAAGAAAAAGAGAGATCCACCGGCAGATTCCTCCGGTCGAGCGTAAGGGAGAGCGGGCGGGCGGCGCGGACACGGACCTCCGTCAGCTCGGAGGGGGAGGCGCCCCGCGCCCGCAAAGCGCGGCGGATCGCCTCTTTCGCGCGCTCGCCCAATGCGTCAAGCACCGGCGGCAGATCCTGCGGTTGCGTCCATTCGATCATTCGTTTTTCCCGTCCTTTCGGAACAATCTATGAAGCTTGTCTGCTTTTTATGCGAAAAAACTTGTCCTCGCCGCAAAAATGTGCTATACTGATGATGAAAAACAAGCGCCCGGCGCGGAAAGGAGACAGGATGAAGGAAGCGTTCCCCTCTGTTTGCGGCAGCGCACGGCTGCGCCGTGCGATCGCCGACGATATTCTGAACAATACCTTTGCCCACGCCTATCTCCTCGAAGGACCGAAGGGCTCCGGGAAAGCGGCGTTCGCCTTGGCGATCGCCGCCGCCCTCGCCTGTGAAAAAAAGGGGGATCCCGCGGCGCCCCTCCCCTGCGGAGAGTGCCGCTCCTGCCGGCGGATCCTCGCCGCGCTCTGTCCGGACGTACAGACGATCGGTCCCGACGAAGGCAAAGCCACGATCGGCGTCGACCGGATCCGCCGCCTCAAGCAAAGCCTGATCCTGACGCCGGGGGAACTCGACTTCAAGTGTTATATCATCGAGGGCGCGGACCGGATGACGCCGCAGGCGCAGAACTCTCTCCTCAAAATGTTGGAGGAGCCGCCGGGCTCCCGGACCGTCTATCTTCTGCTGGCGGAAAACGCGCAAAAGCTGCTCCCCACCGTGCGCAGCCGCGCGCCTGTCCTCCGCCTCTCCCCGCCGACGCGAGGAGAGCTTGCCCGCCGGCTTGAAACGCTCCCCTCCCTCGGGGTCGAGCCGGACTACGCTGCCGCAGTATCCGGCGGCAACCTCGCGCTCGCCGAGGCGGTCTATCTCAAAAAAAAGGAAGCGGAAGACGCCCTCTCGGACCGCGCCCTCGTCACGCAGACGGTGGAGCTGTTCGGAGACGGACGCTCCAAGGGAGAGTTTTTACTCTTTTTCAACCGGTTTCCGCAAAAAAAAGAGGATCTGCTCGTCCTCTTGAGGTTGATTTATCGCGCGATGCGTGATATAATAGCGGCAAAACGTACCGAACGCTTCGAGCCGGACTTTTTCCTCTCCTGCGAAGAAGCGTCCGAGCGCGCCTCGCGCATCACCGCAAAAGGAGCGGTCGCTCTTTCCGCGCTCCTCACGGACGCGGCGGGAGAGCTTGAAAAAAACGCTCCGCCGAAAACGCTGCTGCCGGCTCTGGCTCTGCGCGCCTATCGCGCGCTGGGCGGGAACCGACCGTAAGGGAAAGGAACCGTATGGCAAACAATTTTGACGATTATCTGGACAGGGCGCCCGCGGAAGCGGAGGAGCCCGCCGAAAAAAGAGATCCCGACGCTCCCGTCACGGTCGTCGGACTGCGCTTCCGCCGGGCGGGAAAGACTTATTATTTCGACCCGGGCGAGCTGACCGTGAAGACCGGCGACTCGGTGATCGTGGAGACGGCGCGCGGCCTCGAGATGGCGGAAGCCTCCTCAGGCAACACCGTCGTCCGGGAGCGGGAGGTCGTCCGCCCGCTGCGCCCCGTCCTGCGCGTAGCGACCGAGGCGGACAAAAAGCACGACGCGGAAAACCGCCAGAAAGAGACGAAGGCCTGCGAGATCTGCCGCAAGAAGATCGAGGAATCCGGGCTGGAGATGAGTCTGATCGGCGCCGAATATACCTTTGACAACAGCAAGCTCCTCTTCTACTTCACCGCGGAGGGGCGCGTCGATTTCCGGGAGCTGGTCAAGGAGCTCGCCTCCATCTTCCGCACCCGCATCGAGCTGCGCCAGATCGGGATCCGGGATGAAGCGAAGATGATGGGCGGACTCGGCGTCTGCGGACGCCCCTTCTGCTGCCACAGCTTCCTCTCCGAATTTGTTCAGGTCTCGATCAAGATGGCGAAGGAACAGAATTTTTCCCTCAACAGCTCCAAGGTCTCCGGCGCCTGCGGACGTCTGATGTGCTGTCTCCGGTATGAACACGACGTCTACGACGAGGAGATCAAAAAGACGCCGGCGGTCGGCTCGCTGGTCGAGGTTTCCGGCGGCAAAGGGATCATCACCGAGGTCAATCCTCTCGCGGGTCTGGTGCGCGTCAAGCTGGAGGAGAAGCCCGAAACGCCGAAGTATTACCCGCGCGACGACGTGAAGGTGCTGATGACCGCCAAACAGCGCAAAGCCGAAAACGCCGCGAAAAACGCCCCCCGCCAGAAAAAGCAGAAGAACGGCGGCGGAAACGCGGAAAACGCCGCGGAAAACACGGTCGAGATCCTCACCCGCCCCAACCTGGGCGAAGACGAAAAAGCCTGATCGGTCCGCCTTTTCCTCTCTCGCGTCTTCCCCTTCCGAAAAATATTTCAGCGATTTTCAAAAAACGCTTGATTTTTTCGGAAAGTGTGATAGAATAAACTCAAATCCAGGTATAGGAGGTGTTACTTAATGGCTTATAAAATTTCCGACGATTGCATCGCTTGCGGCTCCTGTGCTGCCGAATGCCCTGTAAATGCAATTTCCGAAGGAGACGGCAAGTACGTTATCGATGCGGACGAGTGCATCGACTGCGGAACTTGCGCCGGCGTCTGCCCTGTGGGCGCGCCTCTTCAGGACGAGTGATTTCCTGAATCTGATATAAACCTGAAAGCGGAGCAGCCCGGTCCCCCCGGATTGTTTCGCTTTTCGGTTATAAAGGGGTCTTATGCTCTCTGCCGATCCGAAAAATGAAACGACGACCGACCGCGTCAACGACGATCTGATCCTCACCCAGCGCAGCAGGGGACTCAAATTCGGGACCGACGCGCTCCTGCTCGCCTCCTTTGTCCCGGCCGCGCGCCGCCCTCTCGCCGCGGCCGAGCTCGGCTCGGGGACGGGGATCCTCTCGCTACTCCTGCTCTCCCGGAACAAGGCGGAGCGGGTCTTTTGCTATGAAGTGCAGCCGGCGTACGCCGCTCTCACCGAGGAAAACGCTGAAAAAAACGGGCTCTCCGACCGGATGCGCGTCTTTTGCCGCGATATCCGGGACGCCTCCCCCGCCGACTGCGGCGGAGAGCTCGATCTCGTCGTCTCCAATCCCCCTTACCTCGCCGCCGGCGCCGGACTCCCCTCCTCCGCCGACGAAAAGAACATCGCGCGGCGGGAGATCTGCGGCGGGATCGGCGATTTCTGCGCCGCGGCGGCCCGTCTCCTGCGGACGGGGGGAAGCTTTTTCCTCGTTTACCGACCGGAGCGCCTCGCCGCGCTCTTCGGCGCGCTGGACGCCGCCTCCCTCTCACCGAAAAAACTCACCCTCGTCTCCGAGCATCCCTCCGCCGCCCCTTCCCTGCTCCTGATGGAAGCAAAAAAAGGCGCCGGCGAGGGACTTGAGATCACACGGCCGCTCTTTTTGCGGGATGGACCGGACGCCGACGCTTATTCGGCGGACGCCGCCGCGATCTACGAGGGGAAAACGATATTTGAAAAAGGATGACCATGAAAACGAACGGAGAAGAAAAAAACGCCGTCCTCGGCGGCACGCTCTACCTGGTCGGAACGCCGATCGGCAATCTCTCCGACCTCTCCGAGCGGGCGGTCAAGGTCCTCTCTGAAGCAGACTTTATCGCCGCGGAGGACACGCGCGTTTCCGGCAAGCTGCTTGCCGTGCTGGGGATCAAAAAAGAGATGATCTCCTATTTTGAACACAACAAGGCGCAAAAAGGCGAAGTGATCCTCGCCCGTCTCCTCGCGGGCGAGAGCTGCGCCCTGGTCACGGACGCGGGGATGCCCGCGATCAGCGATCCCGGAGAGGCGCTTGTCGCGCTTTGCGCGGAGCACGGCGTACCGGTCTCCGTGATCCCCGGTCCCTGCGCCGCCGTCTCCGCTCTCGCTCTCTCCGGTCTCTCCACCCGGCGTTTCCACTTTGAAGGCTTCCTGCCGCGGGAAACGAAGGAACGGCGGGAGCGCCTCGCCGTCCTCGCCGCCCTCCCCGATACCCTGATCCTCTACGAAGCGCCGCACCGACTGAAAAAGACGCTCGCAGACCTTTCCGACGCCCTTGGCGCGCGGAAAATAGCCCTCTGCCGTGAAATGACGAAGCGCAACGAGGAGACCCTCCGCACGACCCTCCCCGACGCTCTGGAGCGTTATACGGCCGAAGAGCCGCGCGGCGAGTTCGTCCTCGTGATCGAGGGAGGACCGGCAGCCGCCGCCTCTCCTCAAAACGATCTCTCCCTCCTCTCCCCTGAGGAGCACGTCGCCTTTTACGAAAAAAGCGGGATGCGCCGGATGGACGCGATCAAGCGCGCCGCCGCCGACCGCGGCGTCCCGAAGAGCGAGCTCTACCGTCTGCTGCAAAAGGAGGACCGGGAATGAAGTATACCGCCGAAGCCGTCTCCCGCTCGCCCGCGTCCGAGAGGCTCTCCGCCGTCTTCCGGTTCTGCTTTGAGCGCGCGGTCCGCACCCTTCTCCTCCCGCCCGCGGCGCTGCTGGCGATCCTGCTCGTTTCCCTTCCCGTTCCCGCCGAAAAAAAGAACGCCGTCTTTTTTACTCTGGAGATCCTTTTCCTCGTCGGCGCGCTGATCACGCTCTTTGCTCTCCACCTTTCCGTCCTTTACCGCGCATTTCCCCGGGAAAAGGACGGACTTTCAAAGCGCACGCTCGCGGGGATCGTCCTCTCCTTCCTCCTCTCGCTCTTTTTGCTCCTTCTCGCGGCTTTTCTCCTGCCTGCGCTCGCCGGCCTTCTCTTCTCCTCTCCCCCCGCGCTGAAGGCGGCGCTCTACTTCTTTGCGGAATTCTTCAACGTGTTTACTCTGATCTTTCTCTCCGCTTTGCTCTCCTTCTCCGCCCTTTTTTTCCTGCTCACGCTTTCCGTTCTGCTCGGAAAACGCCTGAAAAAAAGAAAGAACCTCTCACGCACCTGTGTGATGCTCGTCCTGCTTGCGACGGCAGCGGCACTGGTGTACGTGTTCGGTTCTTTGCTGCTCACTTACGCGGATATCTCCGCGCTGGAGCGGATGGCGGAGGATTGCCCCCTCGGGGAGGGGACGCTGTGGGTGCTCTTCAGCGCCTGCTGCTGCGGACTCCTCTGCGGGGGCGTGACGTGCTGTCTCGCATTTCATACAGCCGCTCTGCCCCTTCCCCGATCCGGTCGGAAGGACGGAGACAAAGCAGCCGGATCCCGAGGAAAATAAGACCGAGCGCTCCCAAAGCCGCCGCCGACCATCCTGTGATGTCGGTCGCGGCTTTTCTCACGGAGAGGAGGATGGCGTGATCGCTCTCAAGCGCGGTGTAAAAGCCCTCGATATACCCGCTGAAGCGGAAAAAGAGAAAGCAAACGAAAAAGATCAAAGCGGCGGCAAAAGCGGCGACGGAAGCATAGCGAAAGGCGATCCCCTCCTTTTTGCCCGCGCCGAGAAGGATCAGGAACGCCGTTCCGGCGATCAGGACGGAAACAGCGAGCATGACCGCGGCGAGAAAATCGACGCGTTCCATATAATGCGCGAGCATCGACGCGCCGGGGAGCTTGAGATAAGACTGATAGAGCCGAACGATCGTGTCGGTGACGGCGACGAGCGTTTCCTCGTCGTAGAGAGACTCCCCGTCATCCGCGCCGAGCGCGGCGATCTGCTCCTTGATCTTTTCCTCGACGGCGCGACGGACGAGAGCGCGATAGCTGCCGTCCGAGAGGGAGTCTCCGGTCGCTTCCTCACCGTAGATCTCCCGCACGGAAGCGAAAAAATCTCCTGCGAGATCGCGGGGAAGGATCGAATCGATAAAGGCGTCGTCAACCCCGGAGTTGAGCATCTCCTCCTTCAGCTCCGCGCGGAAGTCCGCGAGTTTTTTCTCCGGGACCTCCAGCGCCTCCATCGCCGCGCGCATATACGGATAGCGGCAGACGGTCAGCCGGACCGAGAGAAAAAGCGCGGAGGCGAGCAGAGCGGCCGAGAGGATCAGCGAAAGAAGACAGGAGATCACCGTCCTGACGGAATTTGCTTTTGTCATATCAACCTCGCTGAATGATCGGTCCGGAAATATAACGGCAATAGACGTAGTAGCGTTTGTTGACTGCGATCAGGGTGCTGAAGGGATAGCAGGTGTAGAGCACGAGGTTTTCATAATCCGCGCCGAGATCAAAGATGCTCGTATCCCAGAAATCACTGATCGCCGTCCCGGTGATCTCGTAAACATAACTGCCGTAGTTGGTCGTGATATAGACGCGATCCCCGATATAGGCGTTGCCGAGCGTGTGGAAATACGCCGTGGCGTGACCGCCGATCAGGGTCGTGCCCAGGTCGCCCGGGATGCGGGAATAGGGAGAGGTGCAGGCGCCGAGATTGAGCAGAGGGCGGCTGTCCCCCATATAGAGGGCACAGTCGATCGCGGTGTTCTCGACCCGGATCCACCCGTACTTATCGTTGATCCCCGGGAAGATAAAGGAGCCGAAGGGGATATAGGAGGTCGGAGCGTTCGGCTGGTTGGGCAGAACGGGCCCGACGGGATCTTCCACAGGCGTCGGGGTATCGCCGGTCTCCGGCGGATCGACCGGAGGATCGTCTCCCGTTACCGGCGCCGCAGTCTCTTCCGGCGGCTTGACGGGATCGACCGTCAGGTCGTTGATCTGCACCCCTTCCCCGTGACCGGAAACGTCCCGCGCGAGGATCTCCAGCGCGGAGGAGAGAGGAGCAAAAAAGGGAGAGAGGGAGAAATACAGCACCGCCGAAACGACAATAGCAAAAAGGACGGGCGTTATTATATAGAATAATAACGCCCGACTGCTTTTTCTATTGTCTCTTACCGGTCTCACGCCTTGGCGCCGAGCTTGCGGGTGATCAGATAAGCACCGACAAGGAGAACGGCGGCAGCAGAGCAGGTGATGACCATCGGAAGCACGGAATCGGTACCGGTGGACTTCACAAGGGTGGCCTTGGTCTCGTAGACAACGGTGTTGTCAGCGATCTTCAGGAACTTGACGTTGCCTTTGGAGGTGGTAGCCTTCAGACCGACGACGGCGACAGCCTCGTTCGCCTTGGCGATGATCTGGGACTTCACGTCCTGGGGAAGGTTGCTGAGGTTGAGCTCTTCCTTGTTGTTCTTGTTGTAGATCTCAACGCCGGCGTCGAGAGCGGCCTTGATCGTCTTGACGTCTTCCGCAGACAGGGTGTTGGTGGAAATGTAGCTGTCGATGTAGTTGTTGGCAGCGTTCAGATCCTCAGCCTTGAAGCCGAGCCCGGGGAACTTGGTGACAAGACCGGCCAGGTAATCTTTGACTTCCTTGGCGTTGGCAGTGGTGGTGGCGTCGGCCGCAAAAGCGGTAACGGCAAACGTCATGACCATGACGAGTGCAAAGAGCAGGCAAGCAATCTTTTTCATTTCGATCTCCTTTTAATGAATAAATGGTTTCCTTTGTCCTAAATTTTATCACAAAGATTTTCCGATGTCAACTGTTTTTTGAAAGAAAAATCTCCTGTATGCAGAATTTTTTTGTATATTTTGCCCGGTTTGTGAAGGACGTGTCAATGTCCGTCCGAAAACCGCGCCGTCTCTCCGGGTTTTCCCTCCCCCGCCGACGAGGGAAGCGGCTGCGGCGTCACGGTCGGACCGTACACCGAGAGGATATCCGCTCCGCCGGCGGGATCCGGCACGAATTTGATCCGGTCGATGCAGGTGTTGAGCGGACGGACCGAGGTAGCGGCGTTATGCCGGAGATAGGTCATGAAAAGCTCGCTGCCGTCCGGCGACGGGAAGATCGAGACGGCTCCGTTGCCGTACGCCTGGGCGGTTGAATAGAGGACGGGGTTGCCCTCATAGCGGACGTACGGACCCCAGACGTTCTCGGAGACGGCGTATCCCATCCCGTAGGCGGAGTTGTAATTGCCGCCCGCGTAGATCAGATAGTAATAGCCGTTATGCTTGTAGAGGTATCCGCATTCGGTGACGGGGGCAATGTGGTTTTCCCACCTCTCGTCCGGCTGGATCAGCTTGGTGAGACTGTCCTCCCTGACCGTCACTTCACCGTCTCTACACTCGATCTCGAGCAGGTAGAGGACGTTGCCGGGGCCGAAGCGCACAACGGTCAGATAGACGCGGCCGTCGTCGTCGACGAAAGGCTGTCCGCCGATCTGGTCCGTTCCCTGCGTGAGCGGCTGCTTTTTCTGCGAGGTGAAGGGGCCGAGCGGGCTCTTTGCCGACGCGTAGGAGGTAACGGAACCGTTGGTCGAAGAGTCGTACGCCATATAGAACATATAAAACCAGCCGTCGCGGTAGAGGATGTTCGCCGCGTTGAACGACCTCTCTCCCCATACGTCCTTCGGCTCCATCACTACGCCGCCGTAAGTCCAGTCTCTGCCGTTGGTCGACGT
This sequence comes from uncultured Ruminococcus sp., assembly GCA_902778725.1. GTDB lineage: Bacteria > Bacillota > Clostridia > Oscillospirales > CAG-272 > RUG12395. The sequence continues at coordinate 5,739 of CACYYS010000022.1, read as the reverse complement.
GTAGCAGCGGAGATAATCCTTGCCGCCGCCGTAGAGGTAATAGGTCCCTTCCCAGAAAAAGACGTCGGGATCGTTGAGATCGGTCACAACGGGGTTTTTGTAGGTCTCCCCCTGGTAGCGCGCGCCGTCAAAGGCGGAGAGGACGGGATAGGTGAAGGCCGCCCCGGCGGAAAGCGAATAGCCGAAGACGCCTTTTTTGAATTCGCCGGCGTTGAGCTCGAACTTGGGGTAAGGATCTTTGTCAAGCGGGTTTTCGTTGACGTAGACCGCGAGATAGCGGTTATAGACCTCCAGGATCACCGGGATCGCGGAGCCTGCCTCCGTCTTGCAGTATTTTGCGCCGAAGGGGGCGAGGATCTCCCCCTTCTGGGTATAGAGCGTAACGCGGTCCGCCGCCTCGTCTATCTCGAGATAGTATCCCTCGGGGGAGAGAGTCTCTCCCTTCCCCGGGGAGACGTTGAAGTAAACGCCCGCCTTGCCGCCCTCGGGGAGGGTCAGAACGCTCTCGGCGCGGACGTTGCCGCTCTCCCCGCCGGAAAGGAGGACCGCGGCGGGAGCGGAGGCGGAAAGAACGCCTGCCGCCGGATCCGCCGTAACGGGACCGTAGAGATCCCAGAGGACGCCGTCCGCTCCGCCCTCCTCTTCCCCGCCGGACGTCTCCGTCCCGGCGGGATCGCTGCCGGTCCCGGTGGTCAGGGAGCCGCGGCGCTCTCCGTCGCCTCCTCCCGTTTTGGCGTTGAAGACGAGCGCGACCGCGAGCGCCGCGAGAGCGAGCGCGGCGGCGACGGCGCCGGGGACCGGAAGCTTTTTCACAAAGAGAAAGACGGCGAGGAGGAGCAGGATTCCGCCGATCAAAAAGAGCGGCACGATCCATCCCGCGAAAGCGGGCGCGGCGCGATCCATTTCCCCGTCCTCGGCGCCGGACCGGCTTTTCTCCAGCGAGAGCGATGCGGTTTTTTGGAGTCCGGCGCGCTCCCGCACCCCGGCGCAAAGCGCCTCCTCCGCCTTGTCCCACTCAGAGAACCGCGCCGCAAAGAGCTGACGGATCGTCTCAAGCTCCGCGGCGGCCTCCGCCTGCGACGCATAGGTCTTGACCTCGCCGAAGCCGCTGACGCCGCTTTGCGGTTTCTCCGCAAAGGTCGCGGTCGACTCGCCGGTCACCAGGTTCTTCGTTCCCTTATACGCGGCACTGATCGGAGAAAAAACGCAAAGCGAGGCGGAACCGCCGATCCTGCCGCCGGAGGAGAGCGTAACGCTCTTGAAGCTGCCGCCGGTCACGGCGAGCGTCACGTTCCCGCCGACATCCTTCCCCGCCGCACCGTATACGGTGCCGCTGAAAGAGCCGCCGTTGATCAGCATATAGACGCTGCCGTCCGAGGCGCTCTCGCCTCCCCCCTCCACGATCGAGGAGAAGGACCCCCCGTTGATCTCGATATAGGTATCGCCGCGCACCGCGCCCGTGGAACGGTTGCCGCCGCGAAGGCGAAGCCACGAGCCGCTGTTGACCGTCAGAGCCGCGCCGCCGAAGGCGTAGTTGGTGCAGCCGCTGCCCGTGATGGAGGGCAGCGTTGCGGACGCGCTCAGCGCCTTGCAGGTGATACCGGTATCGAACACGGCGCGGGTGCCGTTGCAGACGATCACGATATTCTTTTCCTTGGTCTGAAACTCCAGATCGCGGAAGACGGTCGGTCCCTCGATCTGCAGATTCTTCGAGAGGATCAGGGCCGCACCCTTCTCCTTCCGGTAATCCACGCCCTTCCAGAGCGAGGTGACCGTGATCTTCCCGACGTTTTCGGGAAGCGAGGTCGACTCCGCGACCGTGACGGGACCGCAGACAACGAGCGTGCCGCCGGAATAGAGACGGCGGACCGCATCCTTGAAGCTCTTCATCGCGCGCCCGGGGGCGCTGCCGTCAAGCGCGTCTCCGCCCGCGTCGGAAAGAAAAATCACGTTTTCCGCACCGTCCGCGGCGAGCGCCGCCGACGGGAAAAGGCAGAAACAGGTGAAAAGGAGTACGAGAAACGACAGGATCTTTTTCATGGTTCCTCCGAAAAAGCGGCAGTATGGCGGCAAGCCGCCATACCGCCTCAAAAAACTTACGCAAGACCCGGCTGCGGGGTCGCGGTGGGACCGTTGACGATCAGAACGTCCGGTCCGTCGTCCATTTTGACGAATTTCATCCGGTCCATACAGATCTGGCGGGGAGAGATCTCCGTGACGCTGAAGTGCTGATGATAGAACATGATGTACTCGCCTCTCGCGTTGCGGACGTAGACGCTGTCGCCCGTTCCGCGGGTGAACGCCGTTTTGCGGAGGATGGGATTATACTCGTACTTGGTGTACGGACCGAGCGGATGCTTTGCCCACGCAAGCCCCTCCGCGTAGCTCCCTTTATAGTGGCTGCCCGCGTACACGGTATAGTAGAGGTCGTTATGCTTGAAGATGACGGCGCCCTCCACGATGTTCGCGTAATCGCGCTCCCAGTCGCAGTCCGGGACCATCAGCTTTGTGAGAGTCTCCTCGACCGGAGTGACGACGCCGTCCTCCAGCTTCACTTCATACGCCCAGACCTCGTTTCCGTGGTTGAAGCGGACGACAGAGAGATAAACGCGGCCGTCCTCGTCGACGAAGGGATGCCCGCCGATCTCCTGGATATCGGTGTGAAGCGGCCGGCAGGTCTTCGACTTGAAGGGCCCGAGGGGAGAGGTCGAGGACGCGTAAGCGACCTGGACGCGGCGCTTGTGATTCTCGTCCCAAGCGGTGTGGGAAGCGTAGAACATATAGAAGAGGCCCTTGTAATAGATCACGTTCGGGCTCATGTACTCGTTGTTGCCCCATCCGTCGCAGCCGTGGAAGACGACGTGCGGCTCCGACCAGTGGACGAGATCCTTGGAGGTATAGCACTGGAAGAGGGACATATCCTGCGTGTCGGTATAGTAGAGATAGTAGGTGCCGTCGTGATACATGATATCCGGGTCGGCGCCGTAGATGATCGGGTTCTGATAAGACTTGTCGGGGTCGAGATCGAAGACCTCGGTGTTCTCCCCGAGGGAGACGCTGCGGAACTCCGCAACGCCCTCGCCGAAGTGCAGACCGATCACGCCGCGGGGAAAGTGCTTCAACTGGAGATCGAACTTGGTGTAGTAGGGCGGGATCTCGTGCTCGAAGTTGTTGAACCAGAGACGGGCGTTATAGTCCTGCATACAGACCTTGACGGTATACCACTTGCCGTATTCAAAGGGGCAGGTGATGCGGCCGAGCTCGTTTTTGTAGTGGTCGCCCCCGTTGACGTTCTGAAGGGTGACGGTATGGGTGTCGGCGTTGAAGGAAAAATAGTAACCGGCGATCCACTCGATGCCGTTTTTCCCCTGTGCGCGGAAGAGAACGCCGCAGTCGCCCGGTTTGTTGATCTTCACTTCACAGGAAAAGCAGAAATCGCGAGGAGCCTTCTCCTCCGAGAAAAGATAGGAATCCTCCTGTGTGTCCGGCGTATAAACTCCGTCGCGTACGCTGACGGCGCCGCCTTGTGAAAGCCATTTGATCTCCTGCATATTCGTCGCGGGCAAGCCCGCACCTCCCGAAAGATTTACAGAAAACTCTGCAGGATCATTATACCTTTTTCCCCCTTCCCCGTCAAGATGCAAAAGCATTTCTATATCCTTTTTTCCGTTTTTTGTAAAGAGACTTTTTGTAAAACGTTTTTTCCCCTTCCGCTGTTGCATTGCGGGGAAAAGCGTGATAAAATAAAGGAGCATCACGACAAGGAGATGATCATATGGATTACAGTCTTTGCGCCGCCGCGAAACCGGCGGAGGACGGCGCGGTCTTTGCTTTTTCCGTCTATAACCACCGGGGCGAGCGGGTCTACCGGGCAAAGGGAAGGATCCCCGCCGCCGAGCTGGCAGAGGGGGCGGACGCCGCCCTCTCCGCCGAAATGACCGCGGCGAAAAAGGCGGCGTTTTATTTTTCCAGTTTTATCCGCAGCCGCTATTATGACGAGCATTTTGCGACGATCCTCGACGAGGATCATCTCGACGTGCGCACCCTCTCCCCTCTCCCCCGTCCGGACAAGGTGGAGAAAGCCTCTCCCCTCTTTCCCTTTGCGGCGGCGCTGGAGGAGTATTTCTCCCGTCCCACCATCACTTTTACCGCCGTGCCCGCCGACGCGCCGGACATGAAGGAGACGCTCTCCTTCCTCTCCGATGTCTGAGTTGTTCCGCCGCAGCGGCGTTTTGCTGCACGTCTCCTCTCTGCCGGGAGACTACGGCTGCGGGACCTTCGGCCGCGCCGCCTTCTCCTTCCTCGATCTGCTCGCCGACTGCGGTTTTTCCCTCTGGCAGGTCCTTCCCTTCTGCGAGCCGGACGCTTACGGCTCCCCTTACAAGTCCCCCTCCGCCTTCAGCGTCAATCCCTGCCTGATCGACCCGGAAACCCTGCGGGACAAGGGGCTGATCACCGCCGGCGAGCTTGCCGGCGCGCGGCAGTCCGACCCCTTCCGGGCGGAGTTCGGGCGGCTGGCGCGGGAACGTCTCCCCCTGCTCTTTTCCGCGGCGGATCGGGCAGACGCGGAAACGAGAAACCGGGTCCTCGCCTTTGCCGAGCGCGAGCAGAAGCAGCGTGAATTCTGCGAATGGGCGGCGCGCAAGCGCTTCCCCGGCGACAAAGGAGCGGCGTTCCGCCTCCTTTTCTGCGCCTTTGAGTTTGCGGAGGAATGGAAAGCCGTCCGCGCCTACGCGAAGAAAAAAGGCGTGAAGATCCTCGGCGATATCCCGATCTACGTGGACGCGGGCGGCTGCGATACCGACCTCTATCCCGAACTGTTTTTGCTGGACGGCGAGCGCCGCCCCCTCTCCGTCGCCGGTGTGCCGCCCGATCTCTTCTCCGCCGAGGGACAGCTCTGGGGCAATCCGCTCTATAACTGGGAGAGGATGGCAAAAGACGGGTTTTCCTGGTGGCGCGAGCGGATCCGCTTCTGTTTTTCCTTTTTCGACGAGCTGCGCATCGATCACTTCCGGGCGGTCGAAGCGTATTACGCGATCCCCGCGCAGGCGAAAACGGCGAAGGAGGGGCGCTGGGTAAAAGGCCCCGGGATGCCGTTTGTCGACGCGATCCGCGAAGCGGCGGGCGACGGCGGGATCCTTGCGGAGGATCTCGGCGTCTCAACGCCTTCCCTCCTCGCCTTTCTCCGCGAGACGGGTCTGCCCGGGATGCGGGTCCTGCAATTCGCCGACTTCGGCGGCGACCCGCGCGACGTCCATCTTCCCTATAACTATCCCGCCAACACGGCTGCGTACAGCGGCACGCATGACAACGACACCCTCCTCGGCTGGGTGCGCTCCCTCCCGCCGGACAAGCGGCGCCACGCCTTTGTCTCCGCCGGATATCAAGGCGAGGACGAACGGGCGGGCTGCATGGCGCTGATGCGCGAGCTGCTCTTTACCCGGGCGCGGACCGTCGTCTTCCCGATCCAGGATCTGCTCTTCTACGGCTCCGACGCGCGGATGAACACCCCCGGCGTACCGGAGGGCTGCTGGCGTTTCCGGCTCGGGGAGGGCGCGTGGGACCGGATCGACCGCGGCTGGTGGCGTTATCTCAACCGTCTCTCCGGACGGCTTGCGGCAGAGTAAAAAGGATCCGCGGCGAATACCCGACCGTCATAAGGAAGTTTTTTCACCTCACGTTCGAGTGGTGAGTAAGTGCGCACTTAACAAAAGCAGACTGAGAACAAAATCAGTCTGC
>CACYYS010000021.1 GCA_902778725.1 uncultured Ruminococcus sp. | reverse complement strand
TTGGGAAGGCGCACATCATGCCCGAAGGGCGCATCATTCGGCGCAGCCGTACATCACGTTCCGCTGTCAGCGGAACACATCGTTCGCCGAGTGTCCTTATGGACACTCGGCGTTCAGCCGGTTTTTTCAGTTCTTTTTCTCCTCCGAGAAACGTGCGGCCGCTCCTTTCAAGAGGTCGGTGACAGGCAGGTGCTGGGGACAGGCGTCCTCACACTGCCGGCAGCCGACGCAGTCCTCCGGCCGGCCGGCCTCCCGGATCGCTTCCTCGTACCGCGCTCCGGCGTTCTCTTTTTTCTTTTCGTCGAAGCGGTCGTTCATCGCCGCAAAGATCTCGGGGATGCGGATGCCCGCCGGGCAGCCCTCCGTGCAGTAGCGGCAGGCCGTGCAGGGGATGGAGGGAACGGCGCCGAGGATCGCCTGCGCCTGCCGGACGACCGCCTGTTCTTCCCCGTTCAGGGGCGAAAAATCCTTCATATAAGAGAGGTTGTCGAGCATCTGCTCCCGGTTCGACATCCCCGAGAGGACGGTCAGGATCCCGTCCAGCGAGGCGGCGAAGCGGATCGCCCAGGAAGCGGCGGAAAGCTCCGGGCGGCAGGCTCTCATCCGTTTTTTCACCTCGTCCGGCGGATCGGCGAGCTTCCCTCCCTTGACCGGCTCCATCACCACAACGGACTTGCCGTGCCGCCGCGCGACCTCGTAATTTTTGCGCGAGGCGACCCGGGGATCCTCCCAGTCCGCGTAGTTGATCTGGAGCTGGACGAACTCGACCTCGGGATGCTCGGTGAGCAGTCTGTCGAGGAGCTCCGGACTGTCGTGGAAGGAAAAGCCAAGATGCCGGATCAGCCCCGCCTCTTTCTGCTCGCGGACAAAGTCCCAGATGCCGAACTCCTCGTAGCGGCTGATATTCTGTTCCTTGATCGCGTGGAGGAGATAGTAGTCAAAATAACCGGCGCCGCTCCTCTCGAGGCTTGTGAAAAGCTGGCTTTTTGACGCCTCCCCGTCGGGAGCGAAGCGCTCCGCCACGTTGATCTTGCTCGCAAGGGTATAGGCAGAGCGCGGATAGCGCCTCACCAGCGCTTCCCGGATCGCCTCCTCCGAGCCGGTGTAGGCGAACGCGGTATCAAAATAGGTAAATCCCGCCCCGAGGAAGAGATCCACCATCTCCTTTAACGCTTCGACGTCGATGACGCCGTCCTTTTTCGGCAGGCGCATCAGACCGAAGCCGAGCTTCGGCGTTTCCTTCCCGAAATAAGCCGCCATAACAGTTCCCTCCCATTTCGTTTTTTCAATGCTTGGTCGCCATCTCGAGCTCGATCCGGAAAAAACCGTCCCGGATCTGCCCGGGCAGGAGACGGTCGCCGGGAACGGCGATCTCCTCCCCGTCTTCGAGCAGGAAGGCAAGCGTCTTTTCGGAAAGCGGCTTGCAGTCGGAGGCGGGCAGCCCGGACCAGGCAAAGAGCCCGGTCTCCCCGACCGTTTTGCGGATCATCGCGACCGTTCCGGCGTCGACCGGCTTTTCGCTTTCATAGACCTGCGGTCCGTCGTAGCGGGAGGTCTTGCGGTTTACGCCCGTTCCGTCAGCGTTCAGAGTGAGCGACGCGCGGGTATAGCCGCCGTTTTTCCGCTCTTCGGAAAAGCGGATCTCGCAAAGCGCCTCCGGGTCGGGGAGCGGGATCCGCTCCCCTTCCATCGCCCCGGCAAAGAGAGCGGCGATGCGCTCGCCCGCCCCGGCGGAGAGGATCGGGCGCTGATTGTCGGAAAAGCTGACCGTTTCCCCGCTTGCGTAACGGATCATAACGCTCCCGCCAAAGTTCTCCGGCAGACCCGCCGTGGACGAGTGACGGCCGTTATCCGCCGCAAGATCCAGCTCTTTTGTCAAACGGACGAGCGCGGGAAAGACGTTCTCCCGCACGAGCGCCCAGGAAAGAGTCTTTTCCGCACGGCGCCGGAAGCCCTCTCCCGTCTCGAGCAGGAGAAAGGTCCCCTCGCCGCAGGGGGCGGCAAAGGCGGACAGATAGCCGAGGCTTTCCTCGCCCCTTTTCGCGGACACGGGAAGCGCCGAAGTCACGTCAAAGAGGATCATCTCCTCCGAGACGATCGTTTTCGGCGCGCGCGTATCCCGCGTTTCGGTGGTGCCGCCGCAGGTATTCGGCTCCGGCTTTCGGATGACGATCACGCCGTCCTCCGTTTCCGGTTTTTTCTTTTTGTCAAATAAACGGAACATCGGCTCTCCTCCGTCTTTTTTGTCGGATCCGTCCGCGGACGGTCTTCTTCTGTTTTTATTATAACGGCAAAGGAAAAGGATGTCAAGGGGAGGCGCGGGGCGCCGGGAACTCTCCCTTCAGCGGCGCCGCCCGGTTTTTCAAAAAGCGCGGGAAGGACGCTCCCGGCGTCCTTCCCGCGCTTTGCGGTGAGATCGAGCCCGCCCGATGGCGGTCCTTTTCAAAGCTCCGTGACCGTCCCGACAAAGGTCGGCACGCCGCCGTGCACGACCATGAACACAAACGGTCTGTCCAGCGTGAAATCGTACGGAGGATCTTCGATCGGTCCTGCCCCGTCAAGAAACTGTATGCTGTACGCGGCGCCCTCCACGCCTTCCTTATCCGCTTTGAAGCGCGCGGCGTGTATAAAGTTGCCGAGGCACAGTCGGGCGTCTGTCAGCGGTGAAAAGTCGGCTTTTGCCGCGTCGGCGCAGTCGGTCACGCCGAGCTTTTTCAGGTCTTCCAGAATGGAACGGTTGAAATCCACGTCATAATCCGGCATTCTGACCGTCACGTTGAAGTCGTGAACGCGGGCGTCTTTCGGGTGGCTTGCAAAAGAAGCAAGATCCGCTTTCAGCACGTCTTCCACGCTGCTGCCCTCGTTTGGCAGGAAAAACCACATCGCGTTTCCGTCCGAGAGCATTTCGCGGTAGGCGGTAAAACGATCGGTCTCATAAATCGCTGCTCCTTTCACGGTTTTCACGTTGAAAACACATTTTTGATCCCCGCCCGCTCCCTTGAACGTGCCCTTTTCCGTTTTCTCGTACCCGTCGTTCCATCTCGTTTTATAGTAGAGCGTCGACGCGAGCGCCGCGGCGGTACTGTCCGGGATCTCCAATGCGTTGACGCAGTTGTCGAGCAGGCCTTTTGTCTGGTCGGAGAGCCATTGCTTGAGCGCGTTTTTATAATCGTCGTCAGAAAAATCCCCCGCAAACACCGACGCGAAATGATCGTCGTTGAGGAGTTTGACGCAGGCCTCCTTGACGGAGAGATCGCCGGAAAGCCAAACGGAGTTGGCGAGCAGCGAGCGGCCGTATTCGTTGTCGTAGCTGTTTTGGATCCAGATCCACTTTGACTGCTCCCGCAGTTCTTCCATTCCCGGAACGCCGATCACGTCCAGAATCTGCCGGCGCGACGTTCCGCCGGTCGATTCCGCCAGCAGAGAGAGCGCCATATAGATATTGACCGGCGAGACGACGGCGTTTTCCTTTCCGCTTAACAGACTTTCGGTGATCCTGTCAAAGAACGCGCCGATGCTGTTGATATGATCGATATGATCCGGCGTATAAGAAAGATAGGACGACCCGTATTGTTGCGAATCCCGCGTCACGGAGGTGTCCGCCAGACTCATAAATTTTGCGCCGGCGTAATTGCCGGGCGTTCCTTTGAACGGCTCTACCGTCGTTCCCCTTCCGCTGTTCGGCTCCGGCTTCCGATTTTGCCAAACGAAGATCCCTCCGGCAAAGAGCGAAACGGCGAGCGCCGCCGCAAGCGCGGCGACAAGCGTTTTTTTGATCGGCGTCCGCCGCCCCTTTTCCGGCGCGGCGCTTTGCGGCGTTCGATCCTCCCCGATCAGCCCGTCGATCAGCTTTTCGTCGATGTGCGCCGTGGCGTTATAGAGAAACCTGTTTTTTTCCTTCATTCCCGCATCCTCCTTATCCTCTTTTTCAGCTTGCTCCGGGTCTTGGAAAGCCGGCTCCGGACGTGATTGTCGCGGATCCCTTTCCGCTCGGCGATGCTTGCGATACTTTCCGTCAAATAATACCGGCGGACAAAGATCTCGGCCTCATCCCTGCCGAGAGAACCCAGAAAGCCGTTGAGCAGTTCGGTAAACTCCTCTTCCGGGATCCGGAGCCCGTCGGGGATGCAATCGGAAAGCTCCTCGAAAATGAACCGGTCTTTATCGAGAATGCTGTCCGGCGATACCCCGAACGCTTCCGCGATCCGCTCGATCATCGGATAGTCCGGACGTCTGCTTCCGTTTTCCCACTTGGAAACGAGGTCTGCGGAGACGAAGAGCATTTCCGCAAGTCTTTTCTGCGAAAAACCGCGCTCCCTTCTGAGCTGCGCAATGACGGTTCCGACGTTCACGCGTTCCCCTCCTTTTCTGCTCTTGTTTATATTATAGACGATATTTCCGGGTTTGTAAATGGACAGTTCGCACCCGGTTTGACGTTTTAGAAAACCGTTCGCCCTGCAAGCCGAAGACTTGCAGGGCGAATCTTTTGTTCAGTTAAAATGTCCGTCGTAGGTCGGCAGGTTTGAGATATACTCATCCCGGATGGCAGGAACGTAGTAGCCGGCGTAGTGCTTCAGACCATCCGCCAATCGCACGCCGCTGTCCGGGATCTCAACATAAAAGTGATAGTACGGGAGCAGCGTTTCTTCCCGCGGGCCGGAACGGTAGATCAGTTCCACCGTCGCAATATCCGATTCCCCGGTTACGGCGAAAGGAGCGCTCGACTGATACTGACCGTTTTGCAGTTTTTCCTTCGCTTCGGCAACGGAAAGCAAGGGATAGTCCCCGATTTTTTGCGCCGCGCAAAGACCGTCGTTAAGCTTGATCCGCATGATTCCGCCGTTGTATTCCGGCACAAACTGCGCGGCACGGAAGCAGTAATTCAGGATGCTTTCCGTCAGATCAACTCCGGCATCATAGACATAAAACCAGCTCACATTATAATTTCCTTTGAAATCATATTTCCCCTGCGGCGCAAGCTCGGGACGCTCGAAATTCAGAAAAGAGGCGTACGTTTCCGTCAAATAGGTCATGACCTCTTGTGCTTCCGCATCCGTGGTGTCCCAACCGGAAAAATGATACTCTTCCGGAAGCTTATTGCCGACGGGCGGCTTATATACCAGCGAACCGTCGGCGTAAGCTGTCAAGTTCCCTATTTTTGAAGTCGCACGGACACTGTAAACCGTACTCTTTGCGGCGTTTGTTTCAACTTTGGTATTCAGGATCTCCATATCCAGCTTTTTTGCGGCGCTTTCCAATCTTGCGGTCATTTCCGCTTCAGTCAAACCGAACGGCAAGCCGACGCCGAAGGGATCATAACTTCCGTTCCGGAAAACGGGCAGCGTTTCCAACACCGCGTCTTCCCGCCATGGGTTCCCGTTTTTTTTCAACTCCTCCGCACGGTAGCAACACAATCCCTCGTATCCCATTCCGTCGGGCCGATACTCCGGGATCGCAATTTTGGGAAGGTCTCCCGAAACGGCGGGGGGCGTTTTGCGGGCCCGGGCAATCGCAAAAAATCCTCCCGCGACCAAGCACAGGCACGCGACGGCGGCTACCCATTTCGTCCATCCCGGTATGACGGATCTCTTCCTTTTTTTGGCTTCTTCAATCACGCTGCCGTCAAGATCCCCGATCAGATCAAGCAAACCGATGGCTTCCATTTCAGTACCCCTCCTTTTCAAGCATCGTACGGAGTTTCTTTCTCGTCCGGTACAACATAGATTTGACCTTACTCTCGGAACAGGCGAACCGCTCGGCAATATCAAAAACGGAGTCCATATACCAATACCGGCAGACGAATACCTGACGGTCAACCCCGGGAAGCGCCAATAGAAAAGCGTTCAGTTTTCTTTGAAGCTCAAGCCGTTCGACCTCGGTCTCTACGTCTCCGGTTCCCGATACGCACTCTTCCAGTTCGTCAAGAGCAAGAGCGAGCTCGCCTCCGCCGCGCTTTTCCGCGTTGTATGCTCTCCAGGTATCGATGGAAATCCGGCGGGTGATCTTTCCTAAAAAAGCGGAAAGAACAGAAGGCCGGTGAGGCGGCATGGACCGCCAGGCGTCATGGTAAGTTTCATTTACGCATTCTTCCGCGTCTTCATCGTTCATGAGGATCTGATAGGAGATACTGTGCAAATATCTCCCGTACTTTGCTTCCGTTTCAAGGATCGCGTTCTCGTTTCGCTGCCAATACAAATCAACGATGAGATGGTCCTCCATTCGGTCGCCCCCTTCCGGCAAGATTTGGTTTGAAAGGTTCTTCGTCTATCTACTCGAAAAAAAAAGGATTCGGTTGCAGCCTGATAAGAAAAAAGGGGCTGCGCCCGTTTTTTATACCGTTTTTTCCTGAAACTTGTCAAGATTAGTGGACACAAAAGGCCTGTGTTTTCTCTCTTTTTCCTGCATCAAAACCACCTTTTTGTCTGTTCTTGTCCAAGAGAATTTCTGTCTGACCCGTTGGATCGCCCGGAGGACGGGAAAACGGAAAAAACCGCCTCTCGGCGGTTTTCCCCCGGCGGAGCGAAAAACGGCGCGGTCATACCTGTCCCGCCGAAAGCGCCGTTTTGCCGATTTTTCAAAGCCGTAACAGAGTCAGCCGATCTGCAGAGCGGTAAGCGAACACTTGCCGTTTGCGTCCACTTTTACTTCCGCGGTATACTTGTAGGTCTTTTGATTCCCGGTCGGGGACACGGCTCCGACAGGGCCGGTGATTTTGAACACGCCGTTCTCCTCAACGCATTCCGTAACGCCGATATCGCCCACGCTGTCCCGGGGGATAAGCGTCCCGAACATCTCTTTTGCCTTTACGATATAGTTTTTTGCCAGAGTATCCCGATCATCATTCCTGTTGAACATTTCGATATTCCTCCCGCTTTTCTCCGAAATCGTTTTTGCGCAGCCGGAGCAGGGCGCTCCGCCGTGCGTTGAATACAGTATAGCATCCCTCCGCCCGATTTACAAGAGTTCAAAGAGAAAAAGCGCGGGAGGGAGGAAAAAGTGAAAAGTGAAGAGTGAAGAGTGAAAAGTGAAGAGTGAAGAGTGAAGAGTGAAGAGTGAATAAGGAAAAATCCCGCGCTGGAGCGCGGGATTTTTTGGGGTGGGTAAACGGACTCGAACCGTCGGCCTCCAGGGCCACAACCTGGCGCGCTAACCAACTGCGCCATACCCACCATAACGTGGCGTGCCTTGGGGGATTCGAACCCTCGACCTACTGCTTAGAAGGCAGTTGCTCTATCCAACTGAGCTAAAGGCACACAAACGGCACGTTGAACATTATAGCATCCCGCTCGGCGTTTGTCAAGCCCGGAAAGAAGATTTTTGCGGAGAGGTCCGCTGCTCTTTTTCCGAGAGCGGACCTCTTCCCTTCTACTTCTTCAGCCGGACCATGCCGGCGATGGCAAGGAGCGGATCGTGGATGAGGGAATTGGTGGCGAGGACGTTCTGCTTGGAAAAAAGATCGAGAGGCCGGCCCTGCCAATCGGTGACGCGGCCGCCCGCCTCCTCTACGATCAGGAGCCCCGCAGAGAAGTCCCAGGGGCTGAGTCCCGCCTCGAGAAAGGCGTCGGTCCTGCCGTCCGCCACGTCGCAGAGGTCGAGCGCGGAGGATCCGCTGCGGCGGATATCCAGCGTGCTGAAAAAGACTTCCGCGATCATGCCCATATTCGCCTCGGCGTTATCCTTGCGGTAAGGGGAGGTGCCGACGGTGACCAGACTGTCGCGCAGGGCGGACGCCCGCGTGACATGGATGGGAACGCCGTTCTTTGCGGCGCCCTTCCCCCTCTCCGCGGAGAAAAACTCGTCGGTAAAGGGGTTGTAGACGGCGCCGAGCGCGGCTCTGCGGTCCTCGACGTAACCGAGGGAGATGCAGCTATGCGCGAGGCGGCGGATCAGATTGGTCGTCCCGTCCACCGGGTCGAGGACGAAGGTGGGAACCGATCCGTCCGGACGGTCGTCCGACTCCTCCGCGAGGATCGCGCAGGAGGGAAAGTCGGCGCGCAGACGTCCGATGATCAGCCGCTGGACGGCGAGATCCGTCGCGGTCACAAAGTCTGCGTAGCCCTTTTCCGTGACCTGCTCGCGCCCGCTCCCGAAAAAGAGTTTGCCCGCCTCGGTCAGAAGGGCGCGGAAATAAGAAAGATCCGGCTTCATATCCTTACCTGACGACGAGATTGACGATCTTGCCGGGGACGACGATCTCCTTGACGACCGTCTTGCCTTCCAGCGCGGCGGCGATCCGCTCCTCCGCCTTGGCGGCGGCGAGCAGCGCGTCCTTATCCGCGTCCGCGGGAACGGTGACGGTCCCCCGGACCTTGCCGTTGATCTGGACGGCAAGCTCGACGGAAGCGTCCTTCGTCTTCTCCTCGTCGTACTCCGGCCAGGGAGCGAGGGAGAGCAGCCCTTTGCCGCCCGTCTGCTCGTTCAGCTCCTCGCAGAGATGCGGAGCGAAGGGGCAGAGCAGCCGGATCAGAGTGGAAAACTCGTCCCGCGTCAGGGCGCCCGCGTCGGTGATCTCGTTGACGAGGGTCATCAGCGCGGCGATCGCGGTGTTGAACTTCAGCTCCTCGATATCGGCGCTGACCTTTTTAACCGTTTTATGGAAGGAGGCTTCCAGCTTCGGCGTGCTGCCCGTTCCCTTCACCAGATCGGTCAGAGCGGCGACCCGGTCAAGGAAACGCTTGGCGCCCTTGACGGCGCTGTCCGACCACGGAGCCGCCATGCCGTAATCGCCCATAAAGCAGACGTAGGTACGGAGGGTATCGGCGCCGTAGGCGCGGACGACGTCGAGCGGGTCGACGACGTTGCCCTTCGACTTCGACATCTTCTCCCCGTTCGGCCCTAGGACAAGCCCGACCGCCGTGCGCTTCTGATACGGCTCGCGGTACGGGACCTCGCCGAGATCGTAGAGGAAGCGGTACCAGAACCGCGAATAGATCATATGGCGGGTGACGTGCTCCATCCCGCCGTTGTACCAGTCGACCGGCATCCAGTATTTCAGCGCGTCCATACCGGCAAAGGCGCTCTTGTTCTTCGGGTCGCAGTAGCGCAGGAAATACCAGGAGCTGCCCGCCCACTGGGGCATGGTATCGGTCTCGCGGCGGGCGTCTCCCCCGCACTTCGGGCATTTGCAGTTGACAAAGCTCTCCACCTTGGCGAGCGGGCTTTCCCCGCCCTCGCCGGGCTCGAAGTTCTCGACGTCCGGCAGACGGAGCGGCAGCTCGTCATAGGGGACGGGGACCATCCCGCAATGCGGGCAGTGGACGATCGGGATCGGCTCGCCCCAGTAGCGCTGGCGGTTGAACGCCCAGTCCTTCATCTTATACTGGACCGCCGCCTCGCCGACGCCGCGGGCGGTGAGCGCCTCGATCGCCGCGCGGATGGAATCCTTTTTGTTATCGTAAGCGTTGAGGAAGTCCGAGTTGACCATCGGTCCCTCTCCGGTGTACGCCTCTTTCGTGATATCGCCGCCGCGGATGACCTCGACGATATCGATGCCGAATTTTTTCGCGAAGGCGTAGTCGCGCTCGTCGTGCGCGGGAACCGCCATGATCGCGCCCGTGCCGTAGCCCATCATCACATAGTCGGCGATATAGACCGGGATCTCCTTGCCGCTTAAGGGGTTGATCGCGGTGATCCCTTCGATCTTCACGCCGGTCTTTTCCTTGACAAGCTGCGTACGCTCGAACTCCGTCTTCTTCGCGCAGACCTCGCGGTACGCTTCGATCTCCGGCATATTGGCGATCCGGCCGCGCAGGCGGTCGATCACGGGATGCTCCGGCGCGATGACCATAAAGGTGACGCCGAACATCGTATCGGGCCTTGTGGTATAGATCTTGAGCTTCTCGTCCGTCCCTTTGACGGCGAAATCCGCGTAGGCGCCGGTGGATCTGCCGATCCAGTTGATCTGCTGCTGCTTGATATTCGGGAGGTAGTCCACCTCCTCGAGGCCGGAGAGGAGCTTGTCCGCGTACTCGGTGATCCGGAGATACCAGACCTCCTTCGGCTTCTGCACGACCTCCGAGCCGCAGATATCGCACCTGCCGCCCTGGCTGTCTTCATTGGAGAGGACGACCTTGCAGGAGGGGCAGTAGTTGACGAGCGTATGGTCGCGGAAGACGAGCCCGTGCTCGAACATCTTGAGAAAGATCCACTGCGTCCACTTGTAGTAGTCCGGGTCGGTCGTATCGACGACGCGCGACCAGTCAAAGGAATAGCCGACGCTCTTGAGCTGCTTTGTGAAGTTGGCGATGTTGCGGTCTGTGACGATACGGGGGTGGGTCTTCGTCTTGATCGCGTAGTTCTCGGTATTCAGGCCGAAGGCGTCAAAGCCGATCGGGAAAAGGACGTTATATCCCTGCATCCGGCGCTTGCGCGACACGACCTCCATGCTGATGTACGCTTTGATATGGCCGACGTGGAGCCCCGCTCCGCTCGGATAGGGGAACTCGATCAGCCCGTAGAACTTCGGCTTGCTGTGATCCTCGCTCGCCTCAAAGGCGTGCGCCGCCTCCCAGCGGTCCTGCCATTTTTTTTCGATCTCTTGCGGTTCGTATTTCATAACAGTCTCACCTTTCCTCCTCTGTTTCTTTTACCAGAAGAGCGTCGATCGGAACGGTCTCGCAATCGCTCCAAAGTTTTTCCAGATTATAGAATTCTCTCCCCTCCCGGGAGAAGATATGCACGGCCACGGAGCCGTAGTCCATCAGGACCCACTCGCCGCTCCCGCGTCCCTCGATGTGTCCGACGGGGACGCCGCGCTCCTCGAGCTTGTCCTCGACCTCGCCCGCCAGAGCGAGGATCTGCGTGCGGGAGCCGCCGGTCGCGAACACGTAATAGTCCGCCAGGGTGGTCTTGTCTTCGACGCGCAGGAGCTTCAGATCCCTTGCGCGCTTGAAGTCGAGCGTGCGGATGATCGTTTCCGCGATCGCGCGGGAATCGTCACGGGCGATCGTTTCTTTCTTTTCTTCTGTCATAACGGTCCTTTCTCAGTTCGGGATGATATAGATATCATCCGTCTTGTCGCCGCTGACGATCTCGGCGGCGATCCCGGTCCTGTAATAGATCTCCGTCATCGTATCGTTTGCGGAGTCGACCAGCATCCTGGCGGCGTCGAAGAGCTCGTCGGTGATATCGAGGTTATAGACGTTGAGCATCCGGTTGACGATCTCGCGCGTGACCTCGCGGTTGACGCCGACCATCGCCTTCACGCCCACGTAGAGCCCCTCTCCGTATACGGTGGCCATCTTCAGCGCGTTCAGATCCACGCCCATCATCAGGGGGACGTAATAGCCCATCTCCGCGCCGGTCAGATTGGTATCCATATTGCGCAGAACGCTGGTCGCCACGTTCACGGCGGAGGAAACGCTCGTTTTGAACTTCTCCTTTACCCGGGAGAGGAGCGCGGAGAAGAACATCTTCTGCGCGTCGGTGCGGCCCTTGTCCGCCAGCGCGTATCCCGCCCGGTAGCGGACGAACTGCTCCGCCTTGTTGCCGTCGAGGAGCTGATAGCCCGCCTTGAGGTGGATATAGAGGTCCTGCCACGGATCTTCGTAATCATAATCGAAGGGGACGTCGATATACACGCCGCCGACGGCGTCCACGACCTCGCGGAAGACGACAAGATCGACGAGCGCGTAATAGTCGATCTGGATGCTGAAGGCCTGCTCAAAGACCTTTTCCACTTCCTGCATCGCCTTCTCCGACGAGCCGGTCTTGTTGTAGAAGTGCCCGTACACCGTGTTGATCCGGTCCTTGATCCCGTCGTAGCGGACGTAGGTATCGCGCATGATCTGCACGATATTGATCTGCTTTGTCTCGCTGTTGAAGTTGACTACCATGATCACGTCGGTATTCATGGCGTAGCGGTCGGTCCCCAGGACGAGGAAATTGACGACGTTTTGGTTGCGGACGTAGGTGTTCTCCGGCAACGGCGCCGTTTCCGACGGCCGGGTCTCCTCCGGTCCGGAAGAGGTCGGCGCGGTATCGACCGGGGTAACGGGAACGAACGGAACGTCGGTGTTGACCGTGGGACGGTAATACTTTTTATACAGGACGCCGCAGACGGCGACGGACGCGATCAAAAGCAGCAGCATGATCCCGACGATCAGGAGGTAGCGCGGTCTCTCCCGTCCGGCGACACGGCGGACGGGCAGCGTCTCGCCCGCCACGCTCTCCGCCTCCGTCGGGGCGCTCTCTGCGCTCCCGTGCGCGGCGCTCTCCAGATCGAAGATCTTTGTCTTCTCGGAATCGGTATTGTTATTTCTCTGATCCATGGGTGGGTATTTTCCTCTTGTTCTTTCTCTCCGCGCACTCGCGGAGCAGGGCGTTTCTCGTCTCGACGGTGATCAGCGCCAAAGCGCGCTTTTCCTTCAGGATCTCCCGGATCATCACGTCAAAGGAACGGAGGACGGTCTTTTCCAGCACCGCCTCCCGTTTTTCTCCGGTGTCCGCCGCGCAGATCCGCCTGTCATACCAGGCGCGCAGCTTCACGCAGGTGGGGAAGGTGCGGGTATCCTCGATCCAGTCCGCAAGATAAAGGATCTTGTCGCAGAGGGTCATCTCCGGATGGCCCGCCGTGTGGCGGGCGACGGCGGTGAGGATCTCCGGATCCGCGTAAAGGGGGAACGCCTCCGGGATGAGGAGCGACGCCGTCAGACTGTGGAAGAGCTTGGGGCTCTCCAGACAGTCGCGGGGGACGGGGACGGAGAAACGGGCGCAAAGCGCGATCTGCTCCTCCGCGGAGCGCTCCTTGGTGATATCGTGCAGCAGCGCCGCTGCGCGCAGCTTCGCCGTTTTTTCCGGCGCGTGGCGCGCGGCGAGCTCCGCCGCCTTCCTCTCCACCCCGAGGGTATGGAGATAGCGTTTTTCGGTCATATACTCCCGCACCGCTTCCCGCAGGAGGGAGAGTCCCTCCTCGCCGTACGGATCGGCGGGGGCGGAGGAAAGGATGTTTTTTTCTTTCATCTGTTTTTCAGTTCGATCTTTTTATGCTTTTCGGACGGCCGGTAGAGGACGGCCTTGCGGCCGATCGCCTGTACCGGCGCCGCGCCGGTCCGCTCCGCGAGTTCGGCAAGCGCCTCGGCGGCGGTCATCCCGCTCGTCTCAAGGACGGTGACCTTGATCAGTTCCCGCGCCTCGAGGGCGTTTGAGATCTGCCGGACCGTCTCCCCGGTCACGCCGCCCTTCCCGATCTGGAAGACGGGATCGAGCGTCTGCGCGAGAGAACGGAGAAAGGCGCGCTGGGAGGGGGTAAGGACGGGCGCTTTTTTTGCGGGGCGGGAGGCGGCGGAAAGCCGGTCGTAAAACGCGCGGGCAAAGGCGCGTACCGCCCTGCCCCGGTGGCTGACGCCGTCCTTTTCCTCCGGGGTCGCCTCGCCGAAGGTCTTGCCGAGATCGTCGGCAAAAAAGAGCGGATCGTAGCCGAATCCCCCTCTCCCGCGGTATTCCCGCAGGATCCTGCCCTCGCAGCTCTCCGTGACGGTAAAGGAGTCCCCGTCCGGGAAGACGCAGGCGACGGCGCAGACGTAGCGCGCCGTCCGGTCCTCCCGGTCCGCGAGCTCGGCGAGGAGCTTTTCGTTGTTTTCCGCGTCTCCTTTGCCGGAGTAGCGGGCGGAATAGATCCCCGGCGCGCCGCCGAGCGCGTCGACGGCAAGACCGCTGTCGTCCGCGATGGCGATATAGCCGTAAGAGGAGAGAGCCCGCGCCTTGATCAGCGCGTTCTCTTCAAAGCTCGCGCCGTTCTCCTCGATCTCACCGGAAAAGCCGACGTCGGCGGAGGTGAGGAGGCGGATCGGCGGGAGGGCGGGGTGGGAGGCCGCGTAATCGGAGAGGATCTCCCGGAACTCCCGCGCTTTGTTCGGATTGCCTGTGGCGATCAGGATCGTGATCTCTTTCATATCAGTCAAAGAGGGCGGAAATGAACTCCTCCGCGTTGAAGGGACGCATATCGTCCGCCTTTTCTCCTACTCCGATGAATTTGACGGGGATGGAAAGCTCCCGGGCGATCGAAAAGATCATCCCGCCCTTTGCCGTCCCGTCCAGTTTTGTGAGGACCAGCCCCGTCACGCCGGCGGCGGAGGCAAACTCCTTGGCCTGCGAGAGGGCGTTCTGCCCGGTCGTGGCGTCGAGGACGAGCAGCGTCTCCCGGTCCGCGTCCGGCAGCTCGCGCGTGAGGACCCGGTCGATCTTGGAGAGCTCGTCCATCAGGTTCTTTTTGTTCTGGAGGCGTCCGGCGGTATCGACGATCAGAAGATCCGCTCCCCGGCTCTTTGCGGCGGCCGCCGCGTCATAGACGACGGCGGCGGGGTCGGATCCGCTCTTCTGGGCGATCATCTCCGCTCCGGCGCGCTCGCACCAGACGGAGAGCTGCTCGATCGCCGCCGCGCGGAAGGTATCCGCCGCCGCAACGACGACGCGTTTGCCCTCCTTACCGTAATGCGAGGCGATCTTGCCGATGGTCGTCGTTTTGCCGACGCCGTTGACGCCGATCACGAGGACGGCGGAGGGAACGGTGGAGAGGTGCATCTCCTCCCCCTCCCCGACGAGGGAGCGGAGGATCTCCCGGAGCGCCGCCTTGACGTCCGCGGGGTCCTTCAGCCGCCCGTCCTTTACCCGCTCGCGCAGCTGGTCGAGGATATATTCGGTCGTCCCGACCCCGACGTCCGCCGAGATCAGGGTCTCCTCCAGCTCGTCGAAAAGATCCTCGTCGATCCGGACGAAGCTCTTGAACAGATTGTCGATCTGCCCGAGGAACGCGTCCCGCGTCTTGGCGAGACCCGCTTTCAGTTTTTCAAAAAACGCCATCTCCTAATTCATTGCTCCTTGTCTCAAAGTCTGTAACGTTCAGGGCGATCACACGGGAAACGCCCTGCTCCGGCATCGTGACGCCGTACATCCGGTCGGCCGCCTCCATCGTACCGCGGCGGTGGGTGATCAGGATGAACTGCGTGTCGCCGGAAAACTTTTTGATGTATTCGGCAAACCGGACCACGTTGACCTCGTCCAGCGCCGACTCGATCTCGTCGAGGATGCAGAAGGGGGAGGGATTGACCTTCAGCACGGCGAAGAACAGCGCGATCGCGACGAACGCCTGCTCGCCGCCCGAAAGAAGCGACAGGCTCTTGACGATCTTGCCGGGAGGCGCCGCCTTGATATCGATCCCACAGCCGAGCAGATCCTCCGGATCGGTGAGCAGAAGCTCCGCCCGCCCGCCGCCGAAGAGCTCGGAGAAGGTCTCCCCGAAATAGCCGTTGACCTGCTCGAAGGTCTCGAGGAAGCGCCGCTTCATCTCCCCTTCCACCGAAGAGATGAAGTCGGTCAGCTTGGCGCGCGATTCGGTCAGATCGGCGTACTGCCCGGAGATCTCGTCATAGCGGCTCTTGACCTCGGTAAATTCCTCGATCGCGCCGACGTTGACGTTGCCGAGCGCCTTGATCTGCCCGCGCAGCTTCTTCTGGAGCTGGACGGTGTCCTCCCTCTCCTCCTCGCAAAGCGGCGGGTAGCCGAGCTCCGCCGCGGTGGTATAGGTGAGCTGATACTCCTCCGCCAGCTGCTCGGTCAGGCGCTCTCTGCGTTCCGCGAGGCGCTTGACCTGTTCCTCGTTTTTCGTATTGCTGCGGAAAAAATTCTCTTTTTCCGCGGTCTTCTCCCGGATGCGGCGGTATAGGTCGTTCTGCCTTTTCTCCGACTCGCTTCCGTCGCTCTCCAGCGCGCTGCGCCGCTCGAAGAGCTGGGTACGCAGGGAGAGGACGGTCTCCCGGTTCTCCTTGTTGCGTTTGCGTCCCTCCTCAAGGTCGGCAAGCGTCTTTTCATACTGCGCGCCGAGGGCTTCTCCCTCAGCGAGCTCGCGGTCGAGGCCTTCGATCCGCTCGCCGGCCGCGCGGATCGCCTCACGGGTGTTCTCCGCATCCCGCCGCTTCTCCGCCAGGGAGACGAGCGTCTCACTCTCTTTTTTACGCAGAAGTTCCTTTTCTTCCTGCTCCTCGCCCAGAGCGGCGAAGCGCTCCTCGCGCCGCGCCTCGATCTCCGCGATCCGGGCGCGGATCTGCGCGTGCTGCTCTTCGAGCTGTTTTGTCTCCTCCGCCGCGTTCCGCTGCTGGGCGCGGATCCGGTCGAGATCCTCCCGGAGCCGCCGCTCGGCGGAAGCCGCGCTCTCCG
This sequence comes from uncultured Ruminococcus sp., assembly GCA_902778725.1. Taxonomy (GTDB): domain Bacteria; phylum Bacillota; class Clostridia; order Oscillospirales; family CAG-272; genus RUG12395. The sequence goes on along the minus strand of CACYYS010000021.1, from coordinate 14,993 downwards.
CTTTGGCTTTTGCCGCTTCGACGGTGCTTTTTTCCGCTCCGGCGAGCGCAAGGAGCATCTCTCTGTCCTCGCGCAGGCGCTTTGCGGTCGTTTCCGCCTCCGCGAGCCGGGAGGAAAGGGCCTCCCGTTCCTTTGTCAGCGCTTCATACTCGGCGTTCGCCTCCGCCGCCTCCGCCTTGAGGGCGTCGATACGGGCGGCGCGGGTGAGCATCCCGCTCTCCGAGCGGACCGAGCCGCCGGTAAAGCTGCCGCCCGGGTTGATGACCTGCCCGTCGAGGGTGACCGCCTTGATCCGGTAACGGACCGAAGCGGCAGCCGCCGTCGCGCTGTCGAGATCGGAAAAGATCAGCGTCCTGCCGAGATAGCGGGACAGGATATCGGAAAACCGTTTGTCGCAGGCGACGAGCGTGTCGGCGTATCCGACGCAGCCCGGCTCGGCGGACGCCTTTTTCAGCTCCGCGGTGTCCTCCTGCGGGGTGACGGAGCTGACGGGACAGAAGGTCGCTCTGCCGCCGCCCGTCTGTTTGAGATAGCGGATCGCCGCCTTGGCGGTCTCCTCGGTGTCGACCGCGATGTTCTGGATATTGGCCGCCAGCGCCGTCTCGATCGCGGTAGCGTGCTCCGGCTTGACGGTGATCAGCTTGCTTAAGGGTCCGTAGATCTTGCCGGCGCCGGGGATCCTGCCCTCCGCGGAGTCGCGCATCACGGCGCGTACCGCGTTGCTGTATCCCTCAAAATGCTCTTCCATCCGGGCGAGAGCGTCGGCGCGCTCGTTTTGCGCGTCGCGGCGCGCAAGCGCCGCGGCGGCGCGGTCGGCGAGCTCTTCCGCCTTTTTCTCCCGTCCGGCGCGCTCCGCGTCGAGGAGCTCCAGCTGTTTCGCCGCCTCCGCCGCCTTTTCTTCATAGGCGTCGACCGTCTCCTGAGCCGCGGCGGCCTCCGCCAGATACTTTTCCTTTTCTTCTTCCCTCGCCGCGATCTCGGCGTTCGCCTTTTCCCCGGTGTCGGAGTCGGTCTTCAGCCCCCCCTCCAGCACCCCCAGCCGGACGGCGAAGGTGGAGGCCTGCGCCTCCAGCGTGCCGATCTCCTGCAGAGCCTCGGCGTTTTCCGCGTTCCCGGCGGCGATCCTCTCGTCCGCCGCGCGCTGTTTTTCCGCCAGCAGGGCGTACTCGCCCTCCAGCTTTTCGATCCCGGCGTCCGCTTCCGCCGCTTTTTCCCGCAGACCGGTCAACTCTCCCTCCGCCGTCTCCTTCTTGCGGAGCGTTTCGGCGCGGGAGGCCTCTGCCAGCGCGATCAGGGAGCGGGTGTGCTCGCTCTCGCTCTCCGAGAGTCTGTACTCCGAGTCGAGCTCGCCGATCAGACGGTCCTTTTCCCGGATCTCCTCGAGCAGTTTTTCCGACTCGAGCTTGGTCCTTTGTGTGTCTTCAAAGAGCTTTTCGTACTGCCGCTCCAGCCCCTTGACGGTATCCTCCGCCATCTCGAGCTCGTGGCGGGACATCAGGAGCGCGGCTTCCGCCTTTTTCTCCTCCTCGTCCATATTGGCGGTGTCAAAAAGCCAGAGGGAGATATCGGCGCGCTTTTTCTGTTCATAGAGATCGAGATAGCGGCGCGCCTTTTCCGCGTCCCGCTCCAGAGGTCCGACCCGCCCGGAGAGCTCGGCGATGATATCGGAGAGACGGAGCATATTCGCCTCCGTCTCCGCCAGCTTGCGCTCGCTCTCCGTCTTGCGGTAGCGGTATTTGGAGATGCCCGCCGCCTCCTCGAAGATGTTGCGGCGGTCTTCGCTTTTTTTGGAAAGGATCTCCGCTATCTTGCCCTGCCCGATGATGGAATATCCGTCCCGGCCGATCCCGGTATTCATGAAAAGTTCGTGGATATCCTTCAGCCGGACCTGTTTTTTGTTGAGAAAATACTCGCTGTCGCCCGTCCGGTAATAGCGGCGGGTAACGGAGATCTCGTCGTAAGGACTGTCGACCCGGTGCTGGCCGTCCGTATTGTCAAAGGTGACGGTGACCTCCGCAAAGCCCATCGGGCGCCGGCTGTCCGCCCCGCCGAAGATCACGTCCTCCATCTTGCTGCCGCGGATGCTCTTGGTAGACATCTCCCCGAGCACCCAGCGCATCGCGTCGGAAATATTCGATTTTCCGCTCCCGTTCGGTCCGATGACGACCGTGGCGCCCCGCTCGAAGCTGAGCACCGTCCGGTTCGGGAAGGATTTGAAGCCGTGGAGTTCAAGCGATTTGAGATACAAAGGACCAACCTCCGTCGTACTTTTCGATCAGACGATCTTAACTTTAATATTATATCCTCTCAGAAACGAATTTTCAATAACTTTGACGTTTTTTGAATTGTAAATTCTTTTGAGAGCGAGAATGTTTTCCCTCCCGCGGCCGATCATCCGGGAGAGCGCGCCGCGGGCGACTCCGATCTCCAGATCCTTTCCCGCGGGGGACAGGGGATCGAGCGCTTCCCGCGCCCGGCAGAGAAAGAGCCGGGACATGGCGCGCTCGCCGAGGGCGGGGTCGTTCGGTCCGGCGGCGGCCGCCCGGAGCCCTTCTCCCTCGCAGAGACCGACGCGGATCACCGGCACGCCGGCGCGGTCGAAGACGTCAAGGACGGAGGCGGTACGCCCGATCGCCTCCTCAAGCGAGAGGGGACGGTAGCGCCCCTCCGCCGTCTCCTCCCAGAGCGCGGTCCCCCGGAAAACGACGGTGGGATAAACGCGGGCGGCGGACGCCCCCGCCTCGCAGAGAAAGCGCGCGGTGGCAAGCTCGCTTTCGGGGTCGGCGGCGGGAAGCCCGATCATCATCTGGCCGACAAGGGAGAACCCCGCCTCCCGTACCAGACGGCATGCGCGCTCGGTATCAGCAAAGGTATGCCCCCGACGGCAGGCGGCAAGGACCCGGTCGGAGACGCTCTGCACGCCGAGCTCGATCGTGGAAAAGCCGTACTCCTTCAGGATCGCGAGCACCTCCCCGTCGATCCCGTCCGGACGGGTCGAGCAGCGGAGAGCGGAGACCTCTCCGCTCTGGATATACTCCCGTCCGAGCCGGCAGAGCGCGAGCATCCGCTCGCGTTCGACGCAGGTGAAGGATCCGCCGAAAAAGGCGATCTCCCGCTCGGTATCGGGGGAGAGAGAGGAAAGGATCCTCCCGATCTCCTCCCGCGCCGTGTCAAGCGAGAGATCGCCGTGGCCGGAGATCGCCCTCTGGTCGCAGAACACGCAGGCGTGCGGGCAACCGAGATGGGGGACGAACACCGGGATATTGCAATGTTTTTTCATATCAGGACTCGCTCTCGCCGAAGAGGGCAAGAGCCTCTTTGGCCGCGTACTGCTCCGCCTCGCGCCGGCTCCGGCCTTTTCCCTTCCCGATCACGCTGCCGTTGAGGCGGGCCTCCACCTCAAAGACCTTTTCATGGTCGGGACCGCGCTCGGAGACGGTGACGTACTCGAGTTTTTCCCCCTCCACGCTCTGCACGATCTGCTGGAGCGCCGTTTTGCAGTCGCCGATGACGGCGCCGGTCTCCAGCTCGTCGATCCGGGAGCGAAGAAAGGGCAGGACAAAGTCCCGCGCAAAGGAGAGCGGATCTTCCGTCACGGCAGACGAGTCGAGATACAGGGCGGCGAGGAGCGCCTCAAAGGCGTCGGCAAGAATGGAGCGCCGCTCCCGCCCGTTGCCGTTCTCCTCCCCGTGCCCGAGCCAGAGATACCGGCCGAGGTCCAGTTTTTTCGCGTATTCGCAGAGCGCGTCCTCGCAGACGGCGGCGGAGCGCAGACGGGTCAGCGTGCCCTCCGGACGGTCGGGATAGGCGCGGAAAAGATACTCGCCGGAGATCAGCTGCAGGACGGAATCGCCGAGGAACTCCAGCCGCTCGTTGCAGGTGATATGGCGGGCGTCTCCGCTCGTTTTTTCGTTGGAATAGGAGGAATGGGTGAGCGCAAGGCGCAGAAGATCCCGGTCGGCGAAGCGGTAGCCGATCTTTTTTTCCAGTTTTTCCAGAGGTTCGAGACTTCCCATAGACATTCCTTACTGTTTTTGATCGTTTTGGCTGGAGCGGGCGGCGATCCGCGCCATCTCCGGGATCACGCCGGAAGAAACGATGCCGATCGCCTGCCGGACGGCGCTGCAGATCGCGCGCGCGTCCGAGGAGCCGTGCGCCTTGATGACCGGCATCGAGATCCCGATCAGCGGCGCTCCGCCGTACTCCGAGGCGGAAAACTCCTTTTTCATGGCTTTGAGCTTCGGCTTGAGGACCGCGGCGGAAAGCCGTGAGGCGAGATCCGCCGTCATCGTTTCCTTCAGTTTGGTGAAGAGGAAGGAACCGAGCCCTTCCGTCAGCTTGAGGACGGCGTTGCCGGTAAAGCCGTCGGTCACGATCACGTCGCAGACGCCGAAGGGGAGATCGCGCGCCTCCACGTTTCCGACAAAGTCGATCCCCTCTCCCTCCGAGAGGAGGCGGTACGCTTCCTGCAGGTCCGCTCCCCCTTTGGTCTTTTCCGCGCCGTTGTTGAGGAGACCGACGCGGGGAGACTTGCGGCCGAGGATCCGCTCCGCATAGACGCCGCCGAGCCCGGCAAGCTGCAGATAATCGGAGGGGACAAGCTCGAGATTGGCGCCGCTGTCAAGGAGCAGGAGCGGCGAAGAAAAGGGCAGGACAGCGCCGATCGCGGCGCGCCGCACCCCCTTGATCTTGCGGACGATCAGAGTAGCTCCGGCGACGAGGGCTCCGGTATTCCCGGCGGAGACGAAAGCGTCCGCCTCCCCGTGCGCCAGCATATCGAGTCCCACCGCCATCGAGGAATCCCTCTTCTCCCGCATGACGGAGAGGGCGGCGTCCTCCATCGTGATCACGGACGGAGCGTCGCAAATCTCGATCTCCGAGAGATCGATCCCCTCCTCGGCCGAGACCGACTCGATCACGGTCCGCTGGCCCACAACGGCGATCGCGGGAGCAAAGGCGCGCGCGGCGTCCGCCGCGCCGCGGAGGATCTCCCCCGGCGCGTTGTCGCCGCTCATCACGTCGATCAAAATCTTCATAGTTCCTCCGTCGCGGGCGCGGCGGAGGAAAGCTCCGCGGCGATCTCCGCGATCCGATCCAGAGCGCGGGCGGCAAGCGCTTCGTTCTTTGCGCGTTTGCCTCCCTTGACACGGTTTTCAAGCGGCGTCATGATCCCGAAATTGACGTTCATGGGGTCGAAACGTCCGTTGCTCCCGAGCGAGACGTAGGCGCCGAGGGCGCCGATCGCCGTTTTTGCGGTAAAATCGGGCGCGCGCTTCCCGGAAAAGGAGAAGGCGGCGTCCAGACCGGCAAGCAGACCGCTCGCGGCGGACTCGACGTATCCCTCCACGCCGGTCATCTGTCCGGCAAACCAGAGGGGCGCGCCGTTTTTCATCCGGTAGCGGTCGTCGAGCAGTCCGGGAGAGTTGAGATAGGTATTGCGGTGCATGACCCCGAAGCGGAAAAACTCGGCGTTTTCCAACCCGGGGATCATCCGGAAAACGCGTTTTTGCTCGGGGATGGCGAGATGGGTCTGGAAGCCGACGATGTTGTAGCGTCTGCCCTCCCGGTCGTCCCGCCGGAGCTGGACGACGGCGTAGGGCTCCCGGCCCGTCCGCGGATCGGGGAGTCCGACCGGCTTCATCGGTCCGAAGCGGAGGGTGTCCTCCCCTCTCGCCGCCATGACCTCGGCGGGCATACAACCCTCAAAGACCCTGAGATCCTCCTGGGCCTCCCTGTCAAAATCGTGAAGGTCCGCCACGCGCGCCGCGCACAGCTCCCGCCGGAAGGCGAGATACTCCTCGCGGGTAAAGGGGCAGTTGATATAATCGGCGTCGCCCTTGCCGTAGCGGGAGGCGAAATACGCTTTTCCCATATCCACGGTGGAAAAATCGACGATCGGCGCCGCCGCGTCGAAAAAGTTGAGCGTATCCGCTCCGAGCGAGGCGCGGATCCAGTCGGCGAGCGGATCGCTGGTGAGAGGCCCGGTGGCGATGATCAGAGGGTTTTCGCTCTTTCCCTCCGTCATCTCACGGGAGACGACCTCGATCCGGGGGTGACGGCGGATCTTCTCCGTGATATAATCGGAAAAGCCCTGCCGGTCGACCGCGAGAGCGGAGCCGGCGGGGACGCGGGTGGCGTCCGCCGCCTCGATCACGAGGGAGCCGAGACGCCGCATCTCCTCCTTGAGCAGTCCGACGGCGTTCGAGAGGCAGTCGGAGCGCAGAGAGTTGGAGCAGCAAAGCTCCGCCATCCCGTCGCCTGTGTGAGCGGGGGTGCGTTTTCCCGGCTTCATCTCAAAGAGGCGCACGCGGCAGCCGAGACGCGCCGCCTGCCAGGCGGCCTCCGTCCCCGCGAGACCCGCCCCGTAGATATCGACCGTTTTCTCTTCCATTTTTCCCCGCGGCTTACTTCTTTTCGGCGTACTCCTCCGGCGCGGGGGCAAAGTAGCCGCACGCCTTATCCGCGCAGACGAGGAGCTTTTTCGATTTCTGATAATAAAGGATCTTCCCGCAGGAGGGGCATTTCTCCCCGGTCGGGAGGTTCCAGGAGGAGAACTTGCACTTGGGATAGTTCTCGCAGCTGTAGAAGGTGGTGCGCCGCCTGCCGGAGCCGTAACGGACGACGATCCTGCCGCCGCACTCCGGACAGAGCGCGCCGGTATCCTGCACCTTCTGCTTGGTGTACCGGCACTTCGGATAGTTGGCGCAGGCGTAGAAGGCGCCGTAGCGCCCGCTCCGCTCTACAACGTCGCCGCCGCATTCCGGACACTTCATTCCCTCGACGGGGTGGGCTTTTTCCTTTTTGGGGAGCTCCTTTCCGTCCGCGCCGAGGCGCTTGGTGTTCTTGCAGGTCGGGTAGTTCGGGCAGGCGGCAAATTTGCCGAAACGGCCGTTCTTGACGATCATGCGGGCGCCGCACTTATCGCAGATGATGTCGGTCTCCTCCGGCGGGAGCTTGACGTCGTACTGAACAGACGCTTCGCCCGCCTTCTCCAGCGTCTCGCGGAACTCGCCGTAAAAATCCCCGAGGACTCTCTCCATCGTGTCCTTGCCCTCTTCGATCTCGTCGAGGCGGGTCTCCATCCGGGCGGTGAACTCGTAGTCCATGATCTTCGGGAAGTTTTCTTCCATGATCTTCGTGGTCAGCTCGCCGAGCGGGGTGGGACGGAGAGCCTTGCCCTCGCGCTTGACGTAGCCGCGCTGGACGATGGTGGTGATGATGGGAGTATAGGTGCTCGGGCGGCCGATCCCCTGCTCCTCCAGAAATTTGATCAGAGAAGCCTCGGTAAAGCGCGGAGGCGCCTCGGTGAAATGCTGCTGCGGCAGGACCTTGCCCGCCTGCAGGCGCTCGCCTTCCTCAAGGCGGGGGAGGTCGGTGCTGTAATCGCCCTCCGGGCGATCCTCCTGCTTTTCCGCGTTCTCCGCCTGACCGGAAACGGTCAGAAAGCCGGGAAATTCAACCGTGGAGCCTGACGCGCGGAAGGTGTGCGCGCCGCAGGAGAAATCCGCGCTGACCGTGTTGATCACGGCGCTCGCCATCCGGCTGGCGACGAAACGCTCCCAGATCAGCTTGTAAAGCTTATACTGATCCGAGGTGAGGTATTTCCGGATCTTCTGGGGCTCGACGCGGACGTCGGAGGGACGGATCGCCTCGTGCGCGTCCTGGGTGTTCGCCGCGCTCGAGCGGAAGACGTGGGGCTTGGCGGGGAGATATCCGCTGCCGTACTTTTCCCCGATAAAGGCAACGGCCGCCGCCTGCGCCTCCGCGGAGATGCGGAGCGAGTCGGTCCTCATATAGGTGATCAGACCGTGGGTCCCGCCGAATTCCGGTCCGATGTTGATGCCCTCGTACAGCTCCTGCGCCACCTTCATGATCCGGGCGGACTGAAACCCGAGACGCTTGGACGCCTCCTGCTGCATGGTAGAGGTAGTGAAGGGGGGCGCTGGCTGACGGTATTTTTTTGCGTGGCGGACCGAGACGACGGTGAAAACGCCGTTTTCGGTATCTCTGACGATCCGCTCGGCGTCTTCGGCGCGGGAGAGCGGCTTCTTTTTGCCGTTCTCGCCGTAGTAACCGACGGTGAAGGGCTTGCCCTCCCCGTTTTTGAGCGCGGCCTCCACCGTCCAGTACTCCTCCGGGACAAAAGCCGCGATCTCCCGCTCGCGCTCTACGATGATGCGCGCGGCGACGGACTGGACTCTTCCGGCGGAAAGTCCGCTCTTGACCGTCTTCCAGAGGAAGGGACTGAGCTTGTAGCCGACGATACGGTCAAAGATCCGGCGCGTCTGCTGGCTGTTGACCAGATCCATGTCGATCGGACGGGGATGCTTGATCGCGTCCTTGACCGCGGTCTTGGTCAGCTCGTTGAAGGTGACGCGGTACGCCTTTTTCGGATCGATCCCGAGTGCCGCTGCGAGATGCCAGGAAATCGCCTCTCCTTCGCGGTCCGGGTCGGTCGCGAGGAAGACCTTGGAGGCGTTCTTCGCCTCTTTTTTCAGTTCCTTGATCACGTCTCCCTTTCCGCGGATGTTGATATAATGCGCCTTGAAGCCGTCGTCGATATCGATGCCGAGACTGCTCTTCGGCAGGTCGCGGACGTGGCCCTTGGAGGCGGTCACCTTGTAATTTGCTCCGAGATACCCCTTGATGGTGTTGGTCTTGGTGGGGGACTCCACGATAATCAGATTTGCCATATTTACTCCTTGCTTTGATGGTTTTTCGGGTCAGGACAGGAGGAATCTCCCGCCCGGCAGCGCGCGCACGAGCCCGTTCACTTCCAGCACGGTGAGCGCGCACATGATCTCTCCGATCCGGTATTCCCCGCTCACCGCCTCGTCCGGCAGAAAGGCTTTTCCTTCCGGAAGAGCGCGGTAAAGCGCGGCGGTCTTTGCGTCGAGACGGGCGAGGATCTCCTCCCTGCCGTCCGGCGCGGGTGCTTCCGGTTCTTTCTCCCCGTTTTTCGGGAGGAGGGGGAAACGGAAGGGCCCTTTTTTCTTTTTTTCGCTTTTCTCGCGGTTTTCCCGGGAAGGATCCTCCGAAGGAAGAGCGGACTCCCGACGTTTCTCTTTTCCGAGCAGGGCGCCCGGATCGAGGCGGTGGACCGTCAGCGCCCGCTCCGCCTCCTCCGCGCCGCGGGGACGGGCGGCGGAAACGCGGATCCGGTCCGGATAAAGGAAGAGAAAGCCGCGCAGGATATCGTCCGGCTCCAGGGCGGGCTGCGCGCCGCGGCGGAGCAGATCGTTCGTCCCCTCGCTGCCTGCGATCCCGACGGGACCGGGCACGCTGAAAAGCAGTTTGCCCTGCTTTTCCGCCAGGGAGGCCGTGATCATGGCGCCGCTCTTCTGCGGCGCCTCCACAACGCAGACCGCGCGGGAAAGGCCGCTGATGATGCGGTTGCGCTCGGGAAAATGGGAAGGAAGGATCTCACTGCCGGGGACGTACTCGCTGAGAACGGCGCCGCGGCGGACGATCTCCTCCATCAGATAAGCGTGCCTGCGCGGATAGGCGCGATCGACGCCGCATCCCAGTACGGCGACGGGGACGCCTCCCGCGTCGATGCAGCCGGCGAGGGCCGCCGCGTCCGATCCCGCCGCCATCCCGCTGACGACGACGGCGCCGCCCGCCCCGCAGCCGAAGCCGAGGTCATAGGCGCGCAGGAGACCGTACCCGCTCATCGTCCTCGTACCGACAAGGGCGACGGCGGGGACCGCGGAAAGATCCGGGAGCTGACCGCGGACGTAGAGAGCGGCGGGAAGATCCGGCAGCTCGCGCAGCGTGGCGGGATAGTCCCGGTCCTCCGGGGTGAGGACGCGGATGCGGTGAGTGGTGCAATAGTCAAGGACAAAGCGGGCGGCGGAAAGGTCCTTTTCGCGCAGAGCGCGCAGGACGGAGGGAGAGAGCTCGGGACGCTCTCCGGCAAGATCGGAGCGGTAGACGCCCTCCGGCGTTCCGAATTCCTTTATCAAAGAATGATACGCGCCCGGCGCGCTCCCTATACCGGAAGCGAGCCAGATCGAATAGATCCTGCCGCCGTTCACCTCTCGCCCTCCCTCTGCAGATACAGAAAAACGGATGCGGCCGCGGCCGCGTTGAGGGACTCCGCTTCCGGCGATATGGGGAGGTAAACGCTCCCGTCCGCCGCCGCGGAAAGCTCCGGCGGGACGCCGTGCCCCTCATTGCCGACGATCAGGACGTCCTCCGGTGAGAGACGCGCCTCCCCGACCGGCACCGCGCCCTCCCGCAGCTCCGCCGCGAGCACGCGGCGACCCGCCGTGCGCAGGACGCGGACAAGGGAGAGAAGCTCCGGGCAGACCGTAACGCGGAGACGGAAAAGCGCCCCCATCGACGCGCGCAGGGTCTTTTGCGAATAGAGATCCGCGCAATCGGCGGAAAGATACAGTCTTGCGGCGCCGAAGGCGAGCGCGGAGCGCGCCACGGCGCCGAGATTGCCGGGATCCTGAAGGGAGGAGAGGATCAGACACCGCTCCCCCTCCGCCGGCGCCGCCGGCGTCTCGCCCGGGGCGAGACGGACGTGCCTCCCGGCAAAAAAGGACGCCACGCTGACGATCCCGTCCGGGGCCTGCTGCTCCGTCAGCCGGGAGAACGCCTCCGGCGCGACCCGCCGGATCTCAAGCTCGCGCCCGAGGATCTCCTCCCCGCGCGCGATCTCCGGCAGAAGTCGCTCCTCCGCGTCGGCGGAGAGGAAGACGGTCCGGATCTCCGCGCCCGCCTTGCAGAGCTCGGAAAAGAGCTTTTTTCCGTCGCAGAGAAAGGCCCTTTCCCTGTCGCGGTACTTCTTCTCCGCGAGAGCGGCGGCGGCCGAGAGAACGGCGTTTTTGCGGGCGGTGATCACGTCGGGAGCAAATTTCATCGTGTTCGAGACCTCTCACAGTTTGGAATCATCCGGCGTCCGGATCCCCGAAAGACCCGGAAAAATAAATAAATCGAAGGGCGCCCGCGTGTGCGGGAGCCCTCCGTTTATATGTTCAGAGTGCGGCCTTTGCCTTCTCCGCGAGAGCGGCAAACGCGTCTTTATCGGAGATCGCGATCTCGGAAAGCATCTTGCGGTTGAGCGTGACGCCGGCGCGCTTGAGCCCGCACATGAAGGTGGAATAGTTCATTCCGTTGACCTTCGCCTGCGCGGAGATACGGGCGATCCAGAGACGGCGGAAATCTCTCTTTTTGAGTTTCCGTCCGATGAAGGCGTACTGCCCGCTCTTCATCACCGCCTGTTTCGCCATCTTGTAGTGCTTGCTTTTGCTGCCCCAGTAGCCCTTGGCCGCCTTGAGCATTTTATTTCTTCTGGCGCGGGTAGCCAATGCGCCTTTTACTCTTGCCATTTTTCTTTTCCTCCGTAAAAAATTTTGTCGCCCTTACTTCTGGATCAGGGTCTTGATCGCGGGTGCCATAGAGGCGCTGAGGATCGCGCTCTTGCGGAGATTCCTCTTGCGCTTCTGGGTCTTCAGACCGAGCTTGTGACGGTGCTGTGCGTGATTCATCTTCACCTTGCCGCTTCCGGTAACCTTGAAGCGCTTGGCGGAGGCTTTGTGCGTTTTGATCTTTGCCATGATAAACTCCTTACTAAATTTTTTGTTATTTGCCGCTCGCGGGCGCGCCGCCGTCTGCCGGCGCCGCCTCCGCGGGCTTGGAGGGAACGTTTTTGAACGGAGAGAGAACGACCGACATAAAGCGGCCTTCCATGACCGGCTTTTTGTCCGCGGCGCCGAAATCGGCGACCGCCTCCTCAAAGCGCTCGATCATCTCCCGGCCGATCTCGAGGTGCGTCATCTCCCTGCCGCGGAAGACGACGATGACCTTGACCTTGTCCCCGCCCGTCAGAAAACGCTTGGCGTGATTGACGCGGGTCTCAAAATCGTGCGTGTCGATCCGGCAGGAAAGCTTGACTTCCTTTACCTTGACGATCTGCTGCTTTTTGCGAGCTTCCTTTTCCTTTTTGTCGCGCTCGAACCGGTACTTGCCGTAGTCCATGACGCGGCAGACGGGCGGAGTGGCCTGCGGAGCGATCAGAACAAGATCGAGCTCCCGGTCATAGGCGTAATCCCGGGCAAAATCCGTGCTTTTGACGCCGAGCTGTTCGCCGTTTTCGCCGATCAGGCGGACCTCCTTCGCCTTGATATTCTCGTTGATAAGCAAATCCTTTGTGCTGATGGGTGGCACCTCCGTAAAAAAACATGCGCGAAAAACAAATTCCGCGCATCCAAAACGGCCGTGAGGCCGAAATATGGGACCGTACGCGCGACGCGGCACGGTGAGAACGGAACGTGTTCTTCTTCTTTTTCCTCGCAGATTATAGCATGCCCGTTCCGCTTTGTCAAGTCCCCCCCGGCGTTTTTTTTCAAAATCGTCTTATTCGACAAAATTTTCCCGCGCAAATCGTATGTTTTTCGACTTTACTTTTCCGGATCCGTCTGCTATAATAAAGGCACGAAACGCGGCGGCCCCCGCCGCACTTCCGGAAGCACAGCGATTCCCGGTATACGGTCAAGCTTATGGCCGTCCATCCCGGCAAGCGGTGTGCTTTTGTTTTGTTTTTTTCCGCCGTTTTTCATTTCATAAAAAATTGAAAGAAAAACTATGGAAATTTCACAGACGGTATGTTATAATATGATAATCACGGCCAACGAAAGGAACCGATCAAGCGAAAAATGTCTGCTACCAAAGAAAAAATCAACATTTCCATGCTTCCCGTGATCCCGCTCGCCGGCACCGCCGCTTTCCCCGGCATGCCGATGAACCTTGAGATCTCGCAGAAGCTTTCCGTCGCCGCCTATGAGAGCGCGGCGCAAAACGGAGGCGAAGTCGTCCTGATCCCGCAAAAAAGCACGGCGGGAAAACATCTCCTCCTCTCCGATCTGACGAATATCGGCACCACGGCGAGGATCAAATCCTCTACCCGCGGCAAGGACGGCAATCCCCACCTGCTGCTCGACTGCCTGCAGCGGGCGGCGATCACCCGCATCACAAAGAAGGACGGGGTCCTCACCGCCGCCTGCGTCGTCAAGGATATCACCGTAAAAAACAACGGCGGCATCAAGGGAGAAGCCCTCGCCGACGACGCGCGGCGCACCTTCGCCTCCTTCCTCTCCCTGCTGCCGAACGCCCCGGAAGAGGTCAAATTCGCCGTCGATACGATCGAGGAGCCGGGCCTGCTCGCCGACTTTATCGCCTCGAACTTCCTCACCCGGTTCGAGGATAAGCTCAAGATCCTCGCGGATTTCGATCCGCTGCGCCGTCTGGAGCGGCTGATCGTCTGCATGGAAGAAGAGATGAAGATCCTGCGGCTCGAGCTGGAGATCCACAAAAAGGTCCGCGCGCAGATCGACGACAACCAGCGCGACTACTACCTGCACGAGCAGCTCAACGTGATCCGGGACGAGCTCGGGATGAACGAGGACGACGACGATATGGAGCCGCGCATCCGCGAGGCGCGCCTCCCCGCCGAGGTCGAGGAAAAGCTGCTCAAGGAGAACGGGCGCCTGCAGAAGACCCCGTTCGGCTCGGCGGAATCCACCGTGCTGCGCAATTACATCGAGGTCTGCCTCGACCTTCCCTGGAACAAAGAAACGAACACCCACCGCTCGGTCGAAGCGGCGAAAAAGATCCTGGACCGCGACCACGAGGGGCTCGACGAGGTCAAGACCCGCATCATCGAATACCTTGCCGTGCGCGAGCTGACCAAGGAGCCCGCCTCCCAGATCCTCTGTCTGGTCGGCCCTCCCGGCGTCGGCAAGACCTCCGTCGCCGCCTCGGTCGCCGAGGCGCTCGGCCGCAAGTACGTCCGGGTTGCGCTGGGCGGCGTGCGGGACGAGGCGGATATCCGCGGACACCGCAAGACCTACGTCGGCGCGATGCCCGGCCGGATCATCGACGCGCTGACGCGCGCGGGCGTGAAAAATCCCCTGATCCTGCTCGACGAGATCGACAAGCTGGCAAACGATTACCGGGGAGATCCCTCCTCCGCCCTGCTTGAGGTGCTGGACTCGGAGCAGAACCGCTATTTCCGCGACCACTTTGTGGAGCTGCCGTTCGACCTCTCCCAGTGCGTCTTCCTCGCCACGGCAAACGACGCCGCCGGGATCCCCGCGCCTCTTTACGACAGGATGGAGATCCTTGAGATGAAGTCTTACAGCGCGAGCGAGCGGCGCTCCATCGCGAAAAACCATCTGATCCCGAAGCAGCTGAAGCGCCACGGACTCTCCGCGCGCAACCTCGCGATCACCGACGAGGCGCTCGACGAGATCATCTCCCGCTACACCCGCGAGGCCGGCGTGCGCAACCTGGAGCGCCGGATCGCCCAGCTCTGCCGCAAATGCGCGGCGGGCATCGTCGCCGGCGACTTCAAGAAGCTGACGGTCACGAAAAAGAACCTCCCCTCCCTGCTCGGTCCGGAAACGCTGCTCCCCAACCTGATCCCGGAGAAGGACACGGTGGGGCTGGTCAACGGGCTCGCGTACACCGACGCGGGCGGCGATATGCTCCCGATCGAATGCGCGCTGCTCCCCGGCACGGGGAAGGTGGAGCTGACGGGCTCGCTCGGCGACGTGATGAAGGAATCCGCCCACATCGCCGTGAGCTTCATCCGTTCGCGCGCCGCGGAGCTCGGCATCGACGCCGACTTCTATAAAAAATACGACATCCACATCCACGCCCCGGAGGGCGCGATCCCGAAGGACGGACCGAGCGCCGGCGTCTCGATGATGACGGCGCTGGCAAGCGCCCTGACCGGCCGTCCCGTCCGCCGCACCGTGGCGATGACGGGAGAGCTGACCCTGCTCGGGCGCGTACTGGCCATCGGCGGTCTGAAGGAGAAATCCATGGCCGCTCTCCGCGCGGGCGCCCATACCGTCATCATCCCGAAGGAAAACCAGCGCGATCTCGAAAAACTGCCGGAGGAGATCCGGCAGGGGCTTTCCTACGTCCCCGTCGACCACGCGGACGAGGTCCTGTCGCTCGCGCTCTGTCCCGAAGAAAAA
>CACYYS010000020.1 GCA_902778725.1 uncultured Ruminococcus sp. | reverse complement strand
ACGAGGTCGGGATCCGGGAAAAATGGTATCTCGATGACAAAACCTACGAATATCGGATCAACGTTCCCTTCGGCTGGGAGTCCGCCCTCTCCGGCATCGGAGCGACGGATTACAAAGGGCAGGCCTGGTACCGCCGCTCCTTTACGCTCGACTCCTCCTGGGTCGCCTCCGATAAAAGCGTGATCGTCCGCTTCGGCGCGGTCGACGCAAAATGCACCGTATATGCAAACGGGAAGGAGGTCTGCCGTCACGACGGCGGCTATTCCCCGTTTGAGGCGGATCTCACAAAGTTTGTCCGCTCCGGGGAAAACGTCCTCACCGTCTGGGTCGAGGACAAGGCGTCATACGGCGACAACAGCTACGTCGCGCTGATCGGCAAGCAGGGTCATAACGCCCCCTGCGGATATACCCATACCTCGGGGATCTGGCAGACGGTCATCCTCGAGAGCCGGAGCAAGACTTATCTCGGATATGCGCACGCCAACCCGGACTACAAAGACGGAGCCGTGCAGTACGATCTTTCGGTCGTCTCCGGCGCGGCGCAGACGGTGAGCGCGGAGTTTTCCTTTGAAAGCAGGATCTGGGACGAGGAAAAGCAGGCGGACGCCGCTACGGGATCCCGGTTTTCCTACTCCCGCACCCTCTCTCTGACGGCGGGCGAGAACAAGATCTTCCTTCCCGCGATCCGGATCGAAAACGCAAAGCTGTGGTCGGATCGGGAGCCGAATCTCTATTACGGCACGATCACCTTAAAGGACGGCGCCGGCAGGATCCTTGACGCCGTCGACACCTATTTCGGTCTCCGGCAGGTCTATACCGACGTCTACGACGGCAGAGATTACGAATACGTCTTTCTCAACGGCTCGCCTGTCTTTCTCGCGGGACTCCTCGACCAGGGCTTCTGGCGCGAGGGGATCTACACCGCTCCGGACGAGGCGGCGCTGAAATTCGATATCCTGGAAATGAAAAAACGCGGCTTTAATATGATCCGCAAGCATATCAAGATCGAAGATCCGCTCCAGTATCACTGGTGCGACAAGCTCGGGATGTTCGTGTGGCAGGATATGCCGCACGCGACAGCGATGAACGCATCCGCCGCGGGCGGCGCCGCGCCCGGACGCGCCCTCTACGAGCGGACTCTGACCGACACGCTGAACCGGGACTACAACAAGCCCTCCGTGATCGCGATCATCCTCTTCAACGAGACCTGGGGGATCAGCCACACCGGTCCGAAGGCCGCGGACGGGATGACCACGCACGACTGGATGATCTCCCTCTATCACAAGATCAAAGCGTACAACCCCGGGCTCTTGGTCGAGGATATGTCGCCCCTCAACAAGGATCACATCCAGCCGACCGACCTCAACACCTTCCACATGTATCCCATCACCTACGCCGCCGCCAAAAACGCGGTGGAACGGTATGCAAAGAACGCATACTCCGGCTCCGCCTACAACTTTTACGAAGGCTTCAAGCAGGAAAAGGAGCCGCTGCTCAACTCCGAATACGGCGGGGTCGGCGTTTCCTCCGGTGACCGGGACGTCTCCCTCTGCTTCAAGTATCAGACGGATCTGATGCGGATGAATCAGCGCTTCAACGGGTACGTTTACACCGAACCGTACGATATCGAATACGAGCGCAACGGCATCCTTACCTATGACCGCCGCGAAAAACTCTTTCCCTACGGGGAGATCGCCTTCGGCGGCGATATGACGATAGCCGACCTCAACCAGCCGGACTACGTGGGGCTGTACACGGAGCCCGCCAAGGTCCTCAAAGCAGGCGCCGACTATTCGGTCGACGCGATCGCGTCGAACTGGTCCGGGAACCGGTATGAAAACGCGGTCCTTTACTGGCGTTTCGACGCGACCGACGTTTACGGAAACAACTTCTCCACCGGGCTCTCCGGCGAGCAGAAGATCACCTACGCCCCCTACACCGCGGAACGGTATCCGATCGCCTTCCGGCTGCCGGATCAGACCTCGGTCGGCACGCTTACCGTCTGGATCGAGGAAAACGGCGAAAAGCTCGCCAAAAACTTCGTCAACGTGATCGTGAACGGAACGGCAGTGAAAAACACGGAACAGCTCGGGGAAAACTCTTTTGCCCTGCGGACAAGCGGCGGCGAGTTCGAAGGGACGGGCGAGCTCTCTCTCACCTACTCCCTGCCGGAGGATTTCGATCTTTCCTCTCTCCGCTCGATCCGTCTGCTTGCCGAAGTCTCCTCCGTGAAAAAAGAAAGCGTGACAAACGGCGTCATAAACGCCGAGACCTCCCAGACCGTCCGCGGCGGGGAGCGCCCCTCGGATATGACCGTCAGCGTCAACGGCGTCGAGATCGGTACCGTAACGATCCCGGACGACCCGCGCGACGTGAGGGGAACGTTCACCTTCAACTATGCTTCCGACCGCAACTCCTCCGCGAGCGACTTCGGTTATCTTGTCGATCTCGCGGTACCGGCGGAAAAGATCGGAGAGATCCGCCGCGCGATCCTCGCGGACGGCGCCGTCAAGGTGACCTATTCCGTGAAGGAAGATGTGAAAAACCAAAACGGACTCCGCCTGTACGGCGAAAGGAAAGGCCGCTACGCCCTCAAGCCTACCGTGATCCTCAACGCGGGAAAACTCGATGGAGATCGGCTTACGTCCGGCAACTACCGCGTGAGCGCGACCCTCGCGGAAGGGGACGTCATCTCCCTGCGCGGCGACGCTGCGACAGTCTCTCTGCGCTCCGGTACTCTCACCCTTGCCGGAGCGGAAGCGTACGTGGGGGAGGGATCCCATCCCGTTTCCGTGCGGGTCTTTGACTCCCACTATCAGGTCTATGCGGACAACTCTCCCGTTCCCGTCATCGATCTCTATCTGGACGCGGCCTATTCCGAGAATACGGTAACGTCGACCGCGGGCGACCTGAAGATCCTTCCCGAGACCTACGGAATGCCGGTTGAAGAAGACGACGAAATCCCGACCGGCGTCGAGACGGACGCGCCCGAAAGCGGGAAAGCGCCCGAAAGCGGGAAAGCGCCCGAAAGCGCCGAAAAGGACGGCAAAAACATCCTCCCCGCCGTTGCGATCGGCGCCGGGGTCGCCGCAGCCGCCGTCCTCGCCTTCTTCTTCCTGCGCGCCCGTAAAAAGAAAAAATAATGCAAAAAAGCCGAAAAGGAGCCCCCCGCTTCTCCGCGGAGAAGCGAGGGGTTCTTTTATGTGCGTCTTTCCCCGGCAAATCCGGAGCAATCAAAGTTGTAAACTCCTTCAGACACAAAAGAAACGGATTGCCTTCTTTTACAAGAAAGCAATCCGTTCGTGGCGCGCCCTAAAGGATTCGAACCTTCGACCTACCGGTTCGTAGCCGGGCACTCTATCCGCTGAGCTAAGGGCGCTTGACCGACCCCTATATATTAGCACAAGGTGATTGGAATGTCAAGGTTTTCCCCGAAAATAAATCAAACTATTTTTGCGTTTTCACGTTGACAAGAGATCGTCGAGCAAGTATAATAAAGATGATCCAAATTATATTAAAGGAGAATGATTATGGAACTCAAAGGCTCCAGAACCGAAGCGAATCTGATGGCGGCATTTGCCGGCGAATCCCAGGCGAGAAACAAGTATACCTACTATGCCTCGAAAGCCAAAAAGGACGGCTACGAGCAGATCGCCGCGATCTTTGAAGAGACCGCGAACAACGAAAAGGAGCACGCAAAGCTCTGGTTCAAGATCCTGCACGGCGACGCTGTTCCCGCCACTACCGAGAATCTGAAGGACGCCGCAGGCGGCGAGAACTACGAATGGACCGAGATGTACCCCGAATTTGCCAAAGTGGCAAAGGAAGAGGGCTTCACCCGCATCGCCTACCTCTTTGAGGCGGTCGCGAAGATCGAAAAAGCGCACGAAGAGCGGTATCGCAAGCTGCTTGAGCGGGTCGAGGGCGAGATCGTCTTCTCCCGCGACGGCGACACGATCTGGGAGTGCCGCAACTGCGGTCATATCCACATCGGGCCGAAGGCGCCGGAGATCTGCCCCGTCTGCGCGCACCCCAAATCCTTCTTTATGGTCCGCGCCGAGAATTATTGAACGCTCCGGACAAGCGGTACGGCGAAAACCGTACCGCTTCTCTTTTCCCGTATAAAAAACGCGTGCGCCGGTCATACTGGTGAAAAGAAGAAAAAAGGAGAACGCGCATGGAGAAAGAAACAGCACGGCGGCTCGCGGAGCTCCGCTCCTCCCACGGGGACACGCAGGACTCTCTTGCCAAAAAGCTCGGTCTGAGCCGCCAATCGATCAGCAAATGGGAACGGGCCGAAGCCTCCCCCGACATCGACAATCTGATCGCCCTCGCAAAGCTCTACAGCGTATCGGTCGACGGGATCCTGGGCCTTCTGCCCGCAAAGGAAGCGGCGCCGACGGAAGAAGCGCCGGAGCCTCCGGAAAAGATCCCCGACCCGGAGAAACGGCCGGATTTTCCCGGCACCGTCGACCTCCCCGATCCTGACGGTAACAAGGATCCTCTGCAAGAGCACCCGATCGAAACGCCGGAGCCGACCCCGGAGCCGGGAGACGAGCGCGTGACCGAAGTTCCGCCGATCACCGTCCCCGAGACGCCGTCGATCCGCCCGGACGATCCGGACGTTGTCCGCGCCGGCGTGCCCGGCGACTCCGAGCAGGAACCCGGATCCGCCGCAGAGGCGGTACATACCCCGGAGCCGGAACCCGCCGAACAAAAAGAGACCGAGGCGGAGAATGACGCCCCTGCCGCGCGCGACGCCTCCGCCGGGAAAGCGTCCCCCCGCTCCGCGCTCCACCCCTTCCATCTTTTGCCGGTCGGTCTGATCGCGCTCGGCGCGTTCTGCACCGTCGGTCTCCTCACCGGGCGATGGCACCCCGTCTGGATCCTTCTCTTTCTCTTTCCGCTTTATCACAGCCTGGTCGAGGCCGTCCTACGCCGCGAGCCGCTCTTTTTCCTCTTTCCCCTGCTCCCGCTCGCCGTTTATCTCTGGCTCGGTTTTACCCGCGGCGCGTGGCTCGTCTCCCTCGCCGTCTTTTTCACCGTCCCGGTCTACTACGCTCTCTGCCTCTTTTTTTCCCGTCTGCGCAACGAGACGCCGCGATAAGCGGCGCCTCTTTCTTTTCTCCTCAAAGCTCTTGACGGAGAAGGGCTTTTCGTGTAAAATAGGGGAGGATAATCAGAAGTTTTTCTCAGATCCGCGAAAGGTAACACAACGTGAACGAAAATCAGAAAAACATCCGCAATTTTTCCATCATCGCGCACATCGACCACGGAAAAAGCACGCTCGCTGACCGCCTGCTCGAGGCGACGCGCACCGTCGCCACCCGCGACATGGAGGAGCAGGTCCTCGATAATATGGATCTTGAGCGCGAGCGCGGCATCACGATCAAAGCGCGCGCCGTCAAAATGTCCTATACCGACTCCGACGGAGAGACCTATACCCTGAATCTGATCGACACGCCCGGCCATGTGGACTTCAACTACGAAGTGTCCCGCTCGCTCAACGCCTGCGAGGGGGCGCTGCTTGTCGTTGACGCCACGCAGGGCATCGAAGCGCAGACCCTGGCAAACGCCTATCTCGCGATCGACGCCGATCTCGAGATCATCCCGGTGATCAACAAGATCGATCTCCCCAGCGCCCAGGTGGACAACGTCCGCCGGGAGATCGAGGACGTGATCGGGATCCCCGCGGAGGAATGCCCCGCAGTCTCCGCCAAAACAGGCCAGAACATCGGGCAGGTCCTTGACGCGATCATCCGCGACCTCCCGGCGCCGAAAGGAGATCCGGAAGCGCCGCTCTCCGCTCTGATCTTTGACTCCTATTACGACAGTTATCTCGGCGTGGTCGTTTACGTCCGCATCAAGGAGGGGACGCTCCGGGACGGGGACAAGATCCTTATGATGGGGACCGGCGCCCGGTTCGACGTGGTCGAGGTCGGGGTGATGGAGCCCTTCGGCCTCAGCCACACAGGCTCGCTCTCGGCGGGCGAGGTCGGGTATCTGACCGCCAGCATCAAAAACGTGCGCGACACCCGCGTCGGCGACACCGTCACCCACGCGGAGAGACCGTGCGCACAGGCTCTGCCCGGCTTCCGCGCCGTGCAGCCGATGGTCTACGCCGGCATCTATCCGGCGGACGGTGCTCGCTACGGCGATCTGCGCGACGCGCTCGAAAAGCTCCAGCTCAACGACGCCGCCCTCCGCTATGAACCGGAGACCTCCGCCGCGCTCGGATTCGGCTTCCGCTGCGGGTTCCTCGGGCTCCTGCACATGGAGATCATAGAGGAGCGGCTGGAAAGAGAGTTCAATCTTGACCTGATCACAACGGCACCGAGCGTCATCTACGAGGTCGTGATGGCGGACGGGTCGGTCCGCCTGATCGACAACCCCTCCAACTTCCCCACCGCGGACGAGATCAAGGAGGCACGCGAGCCGATCGTCAAGGCCAGCATCATCACCCCCTCCGAGTACGTCGGCGGGATCATGGATCTCTGCCAGGACCGGCGCGGCGTTTTCTTTGATATGAAATATCTGGACGCGACGCGGGTGGAGCTGCATTACGATCTGCCGCTCAACGAGATCATCTATGACTTTTTTGACGCGCTCAAGAGCCGCACCAAGGGCTACGCCTCCCTCGATTACGATCTCAAGGGCTACGAGCCCTCCAAGCTCGTCAAACTGGACTTCCTGCTCAACGGGGATCAGGTGGACGCGCTCTCCTTCATCGTGCATGAAGAGAAAGCCTACGCAAGAGCCCGCAAGATCGCCGAAAAACTGAAGGACAACATCCCGCGCCAGCTCTTTGAGGTGCCGATCCAGGCGGCGATCGGATCGCGCATCATCGCGCGCGAGACCGTCAAGGCGATGCGCAAGGACGTGCTCGCCAAGTG
This sequence comes from uncultured Ruminococcus sp., assembly GCA_902778725.1. Taxonomy (GTDB): domain Bacteria; phylum Bacillota; class Clostridia; order Oscillospirales; family CAG-272; genus RUG12395. Next base: position 24,257 of record CACYYS010000020.1, on the reverse strand, counting down.
CTACGGCGGTGACATCACCCGCAAAAAGAAACTGCTGGAGAAGCAGAAGGAAGGAAAAAAGAAGATGCGCAAGCTCGGCACCGTGGAGGTCTCTCCCGAGGCTTTCATGGCGGTCCTGCGGCTTGACGAGGAGTAAGGAGGAACCGATGGCAAACAAAACCCTTGGCGTTTATCTCCACATCCCGTTCTGTCTTTCCAAATGCCCTTACTGCGACTTTTGCTCGATCCCTGACGCCGACAAACGCACCAAAAGCCGCTATCTTTCCGCCCTGCTGAAGAATATGACACAGCTCTCCCCGCAGGCGGAGGGGTATCTTGTCGATTCCGTCTTTATCGGAGGCGGGACGCCGACCACCCTCCCCCCGCAGGATCTGAAAAAGCTGATCGACACGCTCTATCGCGCCTATTATGTGACGGAGGACGCCGAATTTACCGTAGAGGTCAATCCCGCCACCGTCACCAAAAAATACGCGGAGCTGCTCGTTGCGTGGGGCGTAAACCGCGTCAGCATCGGTCTGCAGAGCGCGGACGACGGAGAGCTGAACGCCCTCGGACGCATCCACACCGTCCGGGACTTTGAAGAAAGCTACCGGATCCTGCGCGACGCGGGCGTTGAGAACATCAATCTCGATCTGATGTACGGGATCCCCACCCAGACGACCGAGAGTTTCCTCAACACTCTCAAATACGCCGTCTCTCTCGGTCCGGAGCATATCTCCGCATACGGTCTGCAGTTGGAGCCTGGGACGCCGTTTTTTGAAAACAGAGACTCTCTCGCCCTTCCCGGCGAGGACGCAGAGTACAGCATGTACTGTTACGCGGAAGAATATCTCCGGGAAAACGGCTACGAACATTACGAGATCAGCAACTATGCAAAGCCCGGCAAGCGCTGCCGGCATAATATGAAGTACTGGAATTCCGAGCCCTATCTCGGCTTCGGCGCCGCGGCTCACTCTGACTTCGGCGGCTGCCGCTACGGCTACGTCTCCGACATCCGGGCGTATACGGACGCGGTGGAATCGGGCGGCCAGGATGGCCGCATCTATGCGGAACGGGAGATCCACACTCCGGCAAGCACCGAGACGGAATACGTGATGCTCCGCTTCCGCCTGCGGGAGGGCGTGGACAAAAAGATCTATGAAGCGCTCTTCGGCCGGTCCTTCGATTCCAAATACGCGCAGAGACTGGAGCCCTTTGAGGCGGGGGGATTCGTCAAAAACGACGAGGATTCCTGCCGCCTCACCACGGACGGGATGTACGTCAGCAATACCATTCTCTCATCCATTCTGGATTTTTAAGGGAAAGTCCGCAAAATCATTGACAAAGCGCCCTCTTTTTGATACAATGAATTTGGAATAAATCAAGGATTTTCAGGAGGCATCATGACGGAATCCGATAAACTCAACCAGCTCCCCGAGGAGGAGGAAGAAGAGATCACCGTTGTCACGCTGACAGACGACGACGGCGTGGAAAAGGACTTTGAAGTCCTCGGCACGCTCGAGGACGGCGGTAAGCTCTATTACGCTCTCGCCCCGGCGGATGAAGACACCGACGAGTACTATCTCTTTGTGGAAGGAAAGGACGAAAACGGCGAGACCTTCCTCTCCACCGTGGATGACGACGAGGAATTTGACCGGATCGCGGATATCTTTGACGACGAGTTCTTCTCCGAGACGGATTACGACGCGGAACCCTGACCGAAACACAGATTTTTTTGAATCCTTCCTGCTTCGCGCGTGTATAATGAGAATATAAACCTACAAGAAACAAATGGAGCCCGGTCTTCCGGTGCGGGTATGCAGACCTCCCGCCCTGTCCGATCTTTCCGACAGACGCGGACGTTGGTAGCACAAAACACCGGAGAGGGCACCACCCTTGCGAGAGCAGGGTTTTCTTCTCTCATTATGCACGGCGCGGTGGGAACCATTTTAGGAGGAAACATGAAAAAAGGCTTGAAACGGTTTTTCCCGCTTGTGCTTGTTTTCACTCTGCTTCTCTGCTTTGCCTTCAGCTCCCTCGCGCTGGAAGCCTCGCCGAAACCGGGCGACATCAACGGCGACGGTGTGGTAGACAACCGGGACGCGATCTACATGATCCAGTTTACCGACGATCTCTCTCTGGTCAACGACAACAACGAGGTCGTCCTTGATACCAACGGCAGCGGCGCCGTCTCGATCGATGATCTCCACCTTTTGATCGATTACCTCTCCGGCAAGGACGTGACGATCGTGGCGGACAAGGACGCCGGCTGGTCCGATTGGTGCTGAGCCCGCTCTCCGGACGACCGAATTATGACAAGGATCAATATAGGAATTGACGTTGGCGGAAGCACGACAAAGATCGTCGGCTTCCGCCAAAACGAAACATCCGAGCTTCTGGCTCCCATGTTTGTCCGCGCGACCGACCCGATGACCTCGCTCTACGGCGCTTTCGGAAAATTCACAAGCGAGAACAATCTCCAGCTCAACGAGATCGGCAAGGTCATGCTGACCGGAGTCGGCACCTCCTTTGTGGATAAGCCGATCTATTCCCTGCCCTGCGGACACGTCTCCGAGTTTGAGAGCATCGGACTCGGCGGGCTCTACATCTCCGGGCTTGACGAGGCGATCATTGTCAGTATGGGGACCGGCACTTCCATCGTTTACGCCAAAAAGGGTCATCCGACCGAATATCTGGGCGGCACCGGCGTCGGCGGAGGGACGCTGCAGGGACTTTCCAAGCTCCTTCTGGGGATGGACAATACCGCCCACATCCATGAACTGGCGGAAACGGGAAACCTCTCCCAGATCGATCTTCGCGTCAGCGACATTTCCCGGCAAGGCTCCTTCCCGGAGATGAAGACCGACCTCACCGCCGCCAACTTCGGCAAAGTCAGCGACATTGCGCAAAAGCAGGATATCGCCGCCGGCATTTTCAACATCGTCTTCGAGACGATCGGAATGATATCGATCTTTGCCGCGCGCTGCAAAGGGACAAAGGACATCGTTCTGACGGGAAATATGGCGTCTTTCGCGCTCTGTCAGAAAACGTTTGACGGCACTTTCCGTTCTTTCGGGATGAATTTCATCATCCCGGAACACGCCTGCTTCGCCACCGTGATCGGAGCAGCTCTTCAGGCATGAACGAAACCCCCGCGAGCGATCGCGGGGGCTTTTTTTCGGAGAATTTTTATGCGCCTTTTTCTTGCCGTTTTACCGGATCAAAAAATGAAAAACGCATTGCTCGCTTTGCAGGCCGATCTGCGCCGACAAGGCGTTCGCGGACGCTACCCGGGACCGGGCAATCTGCATCTCACCCTCACCTTTATCGGGGAATACCCTGATCCCGCGCGCGTTCTCCGGACGCTGCAAAGCGTCCCCTATCCTCCCTTTTCCGTGAAGATCGGTGAGCCCGGGCGGTTCGGCGATCTTTTCTGGGCGGGACTGACGCTCCCCGATCCGGCGTTCGCTTATGTCGCCCGTCTGCGCCGCGCTCTCCGCGAGGCGGGCATTCCCTTCGACTCCAAACCTTTTGCGCCGCACGTCACGCTCCTCCGGCAGGCGGACCGCCCGTTGCCGCGTCTGATCGCGCCGGAAGCGGAAATGAACGTCCGCCGCGTCTCCCTGATGCGCTCCGAGCGCGGAGAGCGCGGAATGATCTATACGGAAATCGGCGCCGCGGCTCCTTCTCCGTCTGCGCTTTGATCCCTTCCCGCCCGCTCGTACAATCTTCCGAAAAAACGAGGCTGTGACCGGCAGAATACCGATCGCAGCCCCGTTTTTTATCTGTTTGCTTGTTACTTGATCAGGAAGGTCCAACCGCGCGTGTCCGGAATGCGTCCCCACTGGATGCCGGTAAGGGTGTCATACAGATGCTGGGTGATCTTGCCGATCTTCCCGTTGTTGATCACATATTTTTCCCCTTTATAACACAACTCGCCGATGGGAGAGACCACCGCCGCCGTTCCGCAGCCCCAGGCCTCCTGCAGGATGCCCCGCTTCAAGGCGTCCCCCAGTTCCTCCACGCTGAGCAACCGTTCTTCCACGGTATACCCCTCGTCCTTGAGTACCTCAATGCAGGATTTTCTGGTGATGCCCGGCAGAATGGAACCGGTCAGTTTGGGGGTAACGACGGTGCCGCCGATCATGAACATCACGTTCATCGCCCCCACCTCTTCAATGTACTTGCGCTCTACGCCGTCCAGCCACAGTACCTGGGAATAGCCTTTTTCCTCCGCGCGCTGACCGGCACGGTTGCTGGCGGCGTAATTCCCGCCGCATTTGGCGTAACCGGTGCCGCCCCGCACCGCCCGCACGTCCTCATCCTCGATCATGATCTTCACCGGATTGATCCCCTCTTTATAGTAGCTGCCTACCGGAGAGGCGATCAGGACAAAGGTGGCGTGATGCACCGCGTGCACTCCGAGCGTCTCGTCGTTCCCGAACATAAAGGGACGCAGATATAAAGAGGTGCCGGGAGCGTGAGGAGTCCAATCCTTCTCGAGAGAAACAAAGGTCTTGAGAATTTCCAGACCATCCTCCTCCGGGATCTGAGGCAGGCACAGCCGTTCCGCGGAATTGTTCATACGGCGCACATTCTCCAGCGGACGGAAGAGCTGCACTTCCCCATCCGCTCTCCGGTACGCCTTCAGCCCCTCAAAGATCTCGGATCCGTAATGGAGCACGGTGGAAGCGGGATGCAGGGAAAGATTGCCGAAGGGGACGATGCGAGCGTTCTGCCAACCTGTTTCCGGAGTATAATCCATCATAAACATATAGTCGGTAAAAATTCTGCCGAAACCGAGCGCCGCCTCATCCAGTTTCTGTTTGAGTTGAGTAGCCTTTTCGATACGGATCTGCATATATCCTGCCTCCTTTTAATATTCAGCGCCAAGTTTCAGCGCTTTCAGGTTTGCATCCAGCATATCGGCGTGTTTGGCGGACACGACTTTTTTCAGGGCCGCCAGCACTCCGTCTTCCCCGAATTCTCCCATAGCCTTCAGCACGCTGCCCATGATGATCATATTGGCCAGAGTAGGGATGCCGTTCTCGCTGGCAAGCTGGGTAGCGGGGATCGCCGTCACCGTCACGTCGCTGCGGACGGGCGGACGCTCCACCAGCGTGGAATCCAAAAAGATACGGCCGCCGGGAACCACAGCCTGCTCGTATTTGTCAAAAGAGGGCAGGTTCATGGCGATGAGTACGTCCGGATGAGAGACGATGGGGGAGCCCACCGGCTCATCGCTGACAATAACGCTGCAGCTGGCGGTGCCGCCGCGCATCTCGGGACCGTAGGACGGAAGCCAACTTACCTGCCGGTCCTCCATCAGCCCTTTATAGGCGGCGAATTTCCCTGCAAAAAGGATGCCCTGTCCGCCAAATCCGGCAAAAAGATATCGGGTCGTCATTTTACCGCCTCCTCGCTCCGATCTTTATAAACGCCCAGAGGATAATAAGGGATCATCTTCTCCTCGACCCATTTCAAAGCGTTCTGAGGCGTCAGTCCCCAGTTTGTTGGGCAGCTGGAGAGCACCTCCACCAAAGAGAAGCCCTTCCCTTCCAACTGATTGCGGAACGCTTTCAGGATGGCTTTTTTGGCGTTCTTCACGTTTTTCACGCTGTTTACCGCCACGCGCTCAAGATATTCCGCCCCGTCCAGTTGAGCCAGCATCTCGCATACTTTGATGGGAAAGCCGCACTGGGTCACGTCTCTGCCGTAGGGGGAGGTTTGGGTGATCTGTCCGGGCAGAGAGGTGGGAGCCATCTGACCGCCGGTCATACCGTAAATGGCGTTGTTGATGAAAATGACGGTGATATTCTCGTTGCGTGCGGCGGCATGAACCGTCTCCGCCATACCGATAGACGCGAGATCTCCGTCTCCCTGATAGGTGAACACCGTCTTCCCGGGATCCGCCCGTTTCACGCCGGTGGCAACCGCCGGGGCTCTGCCGTGAGCCGCCTCGATCATATCGCAGTTGAAATAATTGTAAGCCATCACCGAGCACCCGACCGGCGCGATCCCGATGGCGCTTCCCTCGATCCCCAGTTCATCGATCACCTCCGCCACAAGGCGGTGCACGATGCCGTGGGTGCAGCCGGGGCAATAATGCAGCGGCACATCAATGAGGGCGTGCGGTCTGTCAAAAACTGTTTTCATTGTGCGGCACCTCCGTTCTCTGCGGCACGTTTGATAGCGTCCAGCACCTGCTCCGGTGTGGGGATCATGCCCCCCGCCCGGTTGCACAGGGTGACCGGAACCCGGCAGCCGCTTGCCAGTCTTACGTCTTCGATCATCTGTCCCATAGAAAGCTCGACCGAAATGATCTCCTTCACCTGCCCGGCCGCCTTCGCAAAGGGAACCTTGGGGAAAGGCCACAGGGTAATGGGCCGGATCAAGCCCGCCCGGATCCCCATTTTTCTCGCCTCGTTCACCGCGTTTTTAGATACCCGGGCGGCGATACCGAAGGCAGCCACGCAGACGTCCGCGTCCTCCATCCGGTACTCCTCCCAGCGGGTCTCTTTTTCCTCGATTTGAGCATAACGCCGATACCGGGCAAAGTTCAGCTCTTCCAATTCCTCCGGAACGAGTGACAAAGAGTTGATAATGTTGTGGGGCCGCTTCATCCCGGTACCGGTGGCGGCCCAGGGCTTGGCGGGAGGAGGGGTCACGGTCAGCTCCAGATCCACAGGCTCCATCATCTGCCCCATGGTGCCGTCCGCCAGGATCATGGCAGTCATCCGGTAGGTATCCGCCAGCTCAAAGCCCTTCACCGTCAGATCCGCCATCTCCTGCACGGAAGCGGGAGCCAGCACGATCATCCGGTAATCTCCGTGACCGCCGCCGCGGGTGGCCTGGAAGTAGTCGGACTGCGAGGGCTGAATTCCGCCCAGACCGGGTCCGCCCCGCTGCACATTCACCACCAGCGCCGGCAAATCCGCCCCCGCCAGATAGGATAATCCCTCGCCCTTCAGGGAAATGCCGGGGCTGGAGGAGGAGGTCATCACCCGCTTGCCCGCAGAAGAGACGCCGTATACCATATTGATGGCAGCGATCTCGCTCTCCGCCTGCAGGAAGGTACCCCCGATTTTCGGCATCCGTTTAGCCATATAGGCGGCGATTTCCGTCTGGGGGGTGATGGGGTAGCCGAAATAGTGGCGGCAGCCGGCCAGGATCGCCGCCTCGGCGATGGCCTCGTTGCCTTTCATCAATACCTTATCCGCCATACTCTTTACTCCTTTTCGATCTTAATGATACAGTCGGGACACATGGTGGCGCAGAAGCAGCAGGCGATACACGCTTCAGGATTTGCCGCCTCCGCCGGGTGATGTCCCTTTTTGTTGATCTTGTCTTTCGCTAAAACAAGCACTCCTTTCGGGCATACGTCGACACACAATCCGCATCCCTTGCAGTTGTCCGTTTTGAAAGTCAGTTTGCTTTTCATGAACTCATCTCCTTTTTATCCGATCTTAGGCTGCAGCCGCAAAGGGAACAGATCTGGGATCTTCCCTTCCAGCTGCGGGTATAACGATTCCTTTACGGCGGTACAAACCACCGGCAATCCCGACAGGCGGGAAACCTCTCCGGCGTAGGACAGAGAGGAAAGCAAGTCTCCAGGGACGGTCTCTTCCCCCAGATTCGAGTTGTTCACGATCCCCGTAAAGGGGACGCCTCCGGCGTATTCGATTTCCCGCATTACCTGCAGGGTAGAGACGGCGTCCCGGGTAAGAGGGCGGTATCGGTTGATCACCGCCAGCATCTGATAATCGTTTTCTTCCACGATAGCAGGGGCTAATCGGCCAAGGACCAGCGCGCCACGGTCGTCCCCTCCCACGTCCAGCACCGCCTTCAACGAGCGGTCGTCGGTCAAGGCATACATCTGCCCCGGAAGAGCGGGAATATCCAGATTTCCCCCCGCGTAGTCCGAGCAGATCAGCTGAATCCCCGCCGCCTCCAAAAGCCGCCGGCTGTCTTTCGTACGGAAGTACGGATTGACGATGTCCAAGTCCGCGATGGCGGTGTTCTCCCACCGCCGTTTCAGGTCGAGCGCCATGTTCACCGCCACATTGGTTTTGCCGCTCCCGTAATGGCCGCACAGCAGAGTAATCCGTTTATACTTCACGGCTCCGCCTCACAACTGACTGCGGATGATCTTCCCGCTGACCGTTTTAGGCAGTTCCTGCCGGAACACCACGATGCGGGGATATTTGTAGGGAGCGGTATGGGCTTTCACATAGGTCTGGATCTCTTTTTTCAGCTCCTCCGTCCCTTCCTTCCCTTTCACCAGCACGACGCTGGCCTTTACCACCTGTCCCCTTATGGGGTCGGGAGCGGCGGACACGCCGCACTCTAGGACGTAAGGAAGTTCCATGATGACGCTCTCGATCTCAAAGGGACCGATCCGATAGCCGGAGGACTTGATCACGTCATCCACCCGACCAACGTACCAGTAAAAACCGTCCTCGTCCCGCCAGGCGGTGTCTCCGGTGTGATAATATCCGTCACGCCAGGTCTCGGCGGTTTTTTCCGGATCTCCGTAGTACTCCACCGCCAGTCCGCAGGGCAGACCGTTTTTAATATTGATCACGATCTCGCCTGTCTCGCCGGCGGGAACCGGACGGCCGTCCTGATCCACGATATCCACATCATAAATGGGAGCGGGCCGTCCCATGGAACCGATCTTGTGAGGCGCTCCGGTCATGTTGCCGATGATCATCGTGCTCTCGCTCTGACCGAACCCCTCCAGGATATGCAGACCGGTGGCTTTTTCAAACTGCCGGTACACCTCCGGATTCAGCGCCTCGCCGGCGGTGGTCATATGCTCGACCGAGGAGAGATCGAAGCGGGAAATGTCCTCTTTTACCATCATGCGGAGTATGGTAGGAGGCGCGCAGAAGGTGGTGATATGGTACTTCTGGAACAGGGGCAGGATGTCCGCCGCGTCGAAACGGTCGAAATCGTAAACAAAAGTGGCGGCCTCACACAGCCATTGACCGTAGAGCTTTCCCCACATGGCTTTGGCCCAACCGGTGTCGGATATGGTAAAATGCAGCCCGTCCGGATCCACGTTGTGCCAGTATTTGGCGGTGTGGAAGTGACCTAAAGGATACTTGTGATTGTGAGCGGCGATCTTGGGATATCCGCTGGTGCCGGAGGTAAAATACATCAGCATCAGGTCATCCCCGCAGGGAGAGTCCGCGGTGCGCCGGAAATGGGTGCTGTACAATCCGAACTCCTCGTCGAAGCTGCGCCATCCTTCCCGATTGCCGCCCACCAGCAGTTTGGTTGTAACACCGGGGCATTCCGCCGCCGCCAGTTCCGCCTGCCGGGCAGTGTCTCCGTCCGCGGTACAGAGGATGGCGGTGACACCCGCCGCCTTGAACCGATACTCAAAATCATGGGACTGGAGTTGATTGGTGGCGGGGATGGCGATGGCGCCCAGTTTGTTCAGCCCCAGAATGGCATACCAGAACTGATAATGGCGTTTGAGCACCAGCATCACCCGATCGCCTTTTTTGATCCCGAGGGATTTGAAATAATTGGCACACTGATTGGAAGCCCGTTTCATATCGCGAAACGTAAACCGCCGCTCGGTCTTATCCCGGGAAATGTGGAGCATGGCCAGCTTGTCCGGCTCTTTGTCCGCCAGAGCGTCCACGATGTCGAAGGCGAAGTTGAACCGCTCGGTATTCTTGAAACGGATGGACAAGGGGGTGCCGTTGCCGTTTTCCGTTACATCGATAAACTGCTTATAAAGACGGTCTTTTTCATCGCGCACGGGCACGGCGTCGTCCATCACGAGCCGCGCTCCCTCAAACTCGGGGATCGGCTCTCCGGTGGGATTCAGCACGATGGCATAGAAGAAACAATCCTTGCCTTCCACGGCGATCATGCCGTGCGGAGTGGAGCTGTCGAAATAAATGCTGTCTCCGGGACCCAATACCTCCTTGTGCTCTCCCACCTGCACCTTCAGTTTCCCTTCGATGATCAGGTCGCACTCCTGCCCGGCGTGCGTGGTCAGCTCGATGTCCCGGTGCTGCGCTTCCTCACTGTAAACGCTGTGCACATACAGCGGCTCGGCGATCCGGTTCTGGAACGAGGAGGCCAGGTTGTAATAGGTCATTCCGTGGGCTTTCTCGATCCGCTGCCCCTTGCCGCTTCTGGTGACGGTGTAAGACTGCAGGGTGGGACTTTTTCCCTCGATGATATCGGTAACGTCCACATTGAAGGCGAGGGCGCAACGATAGATAAACGCGAAGTTCAGATCGCTCTCCCCGTTTTCACACGCGAGATAGGCGCTCTCCGACACGCCGGTCTTTTGCGCCATCTCCGCCACGGTGAGACCCTCGATCTCCCGCAGCTCTTTAATGCGCCGGGCGATCTCCCCTATCTTAAAACTCAATCCCGTGATCTGTTCCATTCTTGACTCTCCTTAAAGAAAGAAAACTCGTCCCAAAGCCGTTGACTTTGAGACGAGCGTTCTATCGACTGCCCGCGGTACCACTCAAATTGCGGATCTCTCCGCCCCTCATACTTGCGCCTTAACGCAGCGTCACGGGGAGGGTCTACCGGGCAAAAAGCCCCTCTTCCTCCCGGCTCGGAAGCGACAGCGTCCGGAGGCCCCCGATGGCTTGCACCTACCGCCATCTCTCTGCAAGGGGAAACTCCCGCGCCCTCTTCGTCATCGCCTTTTGGGATCAAAATAAACTAATTATGGAGATTATAGCATGAGCGTTCCGCAATGTCAACTGTTTTTCCGATCTTTTTGATTTTCGTTTGTTTCAGCAAAACACAAAAACGCAAACGCGGATCATTTGTGAGATATTGTCTTACAACTGATTCCGAATGATCTTGCCGCTGATGGTTTTAGGCAGCTCTGCGCGGAATTCCACGATCCGGGGATATTTGTAAGGGGCCGTATGGCTCTTCACGTATTCCTGGATCTCTTTTTTCAGCTCCTCGGTCCCCTCCGTCCCCTTTACCAGCACAACGCTGGCCTTTACGATCTGTCCGCGGATCGGATCGGGAGCGGCGGAAACGCCGCACTCCAGCACGTAAGGTAGCTCCATGATAACGCTCTCGATCTCAAAGGGCCCGATCCGATAGCCGGAGGATTTGATCACGTCGTCCACGCGCCCCACATACCAGTAGAAACCGTCCTCGTCCCGCCAGGCTGTATCCCCGGTGTGATACCAACCGTCGTGCCATACCTCGGCGGTCTTTTCCTTGTCCCGGTAATATCCGGCAAACAAGCCGCAGGGCAGAGCGTCCGAGGTCTTCACCACGATCTCCCCTACCTCGCCGTCCGGCACCGGGTTCCCGTTCGGATCCAGAATATCCACCTGATATTGCGGGGTGGGTTTGCCCATGGAGCCGAGTTTGTGGGGCTCGCCCATCAGATTTGCAATGGTAAGAGTCAACTCCGTCTGACCAAAGCCCTCCATCACGTGGAGGCCGGTGGCTTTTTCAAACTGGCGGTACACCTCCGGATTCAACGCCTCTCCGGCGGTGGTCATATGCTTGACGGAGGAGAGATCATAGCGGGAGAGGTCCTCTTTGATCATCATGCGGAGCATGGTGGGAGGAGCGCAGAAGGTAGTGATGCGGTATTGCTTGAACATAGGCAGGATATCCGCCGCATTGAACCGATCGAAATCGTAGGTGAACACCGCTCCGCCGCACAGCCACTGCCCATAGAGCTTGCCCCACAGCGCTTTGCCCCAGCCGGTCTCGGAAATAGTGAAGTGCAGGCCTTTCTCCATCACCCCGTGCCAGTATTTGGCGGTAACGTAATGCCCCAGCGGATAGGTATAGGTGTGGCAGGCGATCTTCGGATATCCGGTGGTGCCGGATGTGAAGAACATCAACATAGGATCGTTTCCGCACGGGGTCTCGGCCGTACGGTAGAAATGAGCGCTGTACAGACCGACCTCCTCGTCAAAATCGTGCCAGCCGTCCCGGCTGCCTCCCACCAGTACTTTGGTTTTGAGGCAGGGGCACTCCGCCGCCGCGAGCTCGGCCTGCCGGGCGGTGTCCCCGTCCGCGGTGCACACGATAGCGGATACCTCCGCCGCGTTGAAGCGGTACTCAAAATCGTGCCGCTGCAGAAGGTTGGTGGCGGGTATGGCGATGGCTCCCAGCTTATGCAGCCCCAGAATCGCGTACCAGAACTGATAGTGGCGTTTAAGCACCAGCATCACCCGATCGCCCTTCTTGATCCCCAGCGCCTTGAAATAGTTCGCGCACTGATTGGAACCCCGCTTCATATCGTTGAACGTAAAGCGCCGCTCGGTTTTATTCCGATCCAGATGCAGCATGGCGAGCCGATCCGGCTCGATCTTCGCCATCTCGTCCACGATGTCGAAGGCAAAATTGAAGGTATCCGTGTTCTTGAAGGAAATGCGGCGCAGCGCCCCGTTTTCATCCTCCGCCGCATCGATGACCTTCATCGCCGGTCCGATCTCCCGGTCGCCGTGAGCGGAGGCGATGGTCTCCCGGATCACCGTTTCCTTCACATCCTCGCCGGGGAGCACAACCGCCACAAACAGGCAGTCCTGTCCGTCCACGGCGATCATCCCGTGGGGAGTGGAGCTGTTATAATAAATGCTGTCCCCCTCCCCCAGATATTCGATATTATCTCCGATCTGGACTTTCAGCCGCCCGCTCATCACGATGTCGAACTCCTGACCGGAGTGCTTGGTCAGGTGGATAGGCTTGTCCTGCAGTCCCCGGTCAAATTCATACCGCACCCAGTAGGGTTCGGCGATCTTCTGCCGGAACAGAGGGGCGAGGTTGCGGATCTCAATGCCGTCCTCTCTGGCCGTACGCTGCCCTTCCCCTTTCCGGGTGACGGTATAGGAAGACAGGTGCGCGCTTTTGCCTTCCAGCAAATCGGTGATCCCGATGCCGAAGGCGATAGCGCACTTATGGATAAAGGTAAAGGGAAAATCCTGTTCACCCGCTTCATACGCCAGATAGTCCGCCGGCGACACTTCCGTTTTCGCCGCCATTTCTTCCGGCGTGATGCCGCAGATCTCCCGCATCTCCCGAATGCGTTCCGCCACTTCCAGCAACGTGTTGACTGACGTCGTCGCCATGTTTCCTGCCTCCTTTGAAATCAAAACACCCGTCTCAAGCCAATGCCTGAGACGGGTGAAAACTCATCCGCGGTACCACTCAGTTTGCGGACCGAAAGTCCGCCGCCTCTTGGGGTCTGTCAACCCCTATGCTTTTACGCAGTAATCACGGGAACGCCTAATGACACAGAGAGTTCAGCGTTCCGGCTCGGAAGGGATGGGTCGATTGAAGCGCTGCTGCCGGCTCGCACCGCCCGCCGGCTCTCTGGAAACCCCGCTTCAGACCGTCTTCGTCACAGCCTTTGATCGATTTTTTCGTAGTATAGCACGCGCAATTCCGTTTGTCAACCCCTTTCTGCAAAAAATGCTTGACAAATCCGTTTTTCGATGATACAATACAGTTTGTTTAAATGCGATGACGGAATTAGGTTTTGTCCCGAAGCGTTTTCAGAGAGCCGGCGGGCGGTGCGAGCCGGCACGCAGGACACAAACCGTCTCCTTCCCGAGCAGATCCGCTGAACTCCGCGCAATCCGGATCATAGGCGGTTCCGACACTGCTTCGTTATCATGGCAGAGGGCTTGCAGAGCCCGCAGAGTGATCGAACTTGCAGCCGGTCTGCATTTCGATAATCAGGGTGGTACCGCGATCGATTCGTCCCTGAGAGCGCCTTTGGGCGCTCTCGGGGATTTTTACTTTTCAAAAAGGAAAGGAAAAACGGCAATGAGGCACATTCAAATTCAGGACAGAACGCTTTGCACTCCGGAGACTTCATACAGTTTCAAGGATAAGTTGGAGATCGCCCGGCTCCTCGCCCGAGCGGGGGTGGACACCATCGAGCTGCCCTCCATCGAAGACCCAAAAGCGGACGGGCTGCTGGTGCGCACGGTGGCGGCCTTTGCCAAGGACTGCCGTCTCTCTGTGGCGGTCGGCCTGACAGAAGACGGAGTTGGGGCGGCAGCGGCCTCTCTCGCCACAGCGGCCAAACCCGTGCTGCGGGTGGAACTGCCCCTTTCCACGGTGGGGATGGAATACGTTTGTCACAAAAAAGCTCCCCAGATGGCGGAGTACGCGGCCGGATTGGTGGCCGCCGCAAAAGCGACCGGGATAGAGGTGGAGTTCTGCGCTCTGGACGCCACCAGAGCGAACCCGGAGCTTCTGCGGCAGGTGCTCGTCCGCGCGGCGGAAGCGGGAGCGAACAGCGTCGCTCTGTTCGACAGCGCCGCCGCTCTGCTGCCGGACGCCTTTGCCGCCTTTGCCGCGAGCTTCACCGATCTGGGATTGCCTCTGTCGGTATCCTGCAGCGATCAGACCAGCTTGGCAGCCGCGGAAGCGGTACTGGCCGTAAACGCCGGAGCCGTCTCCGTCAAGACCTCGGCGGCAGGAGGGATGACCTCCCTTGCCGCGTTCGCCGGGATACTGCGGGATCGGGGCAACGACTGGGATCTCACCTCCGGGCTGTGCTACACCGAGATGGAGCGGATCGCCGGACAGATCGCGTGGATCATCGGCGGGAAAAAAACCGAACGGCCGACCATCCTGACCGAAGAGGACGCCCGGCTTTATTTGGATCAAAACGACGACGCGGCCGCCGTTACCGCCGCGGCCGAAGGATTGGGCTACGACCTGTCGGAGGAGGACGCCCGGCAGGTATATGAGGAATTCCGGCGGGTAGCAGCCAAAAAGAAGGTAGGCGCCCGCGAGCTTGAGGCTATCGTGGCCAGCGCCGCCGGGCAGGTCCCCCCCACCTATACTCTTGTCAATTTTGCGGTGAATACCGGAAACGTGATGGCCGCCTCCGCCCAGATCACCCTGCAAAAGGGGGGAGAGATCCTGCGGGGCATCGCCGTGGGAGACGGCCCCATAGACGCTGCCGTTCTGGCGATCGAGCAGGTGATCGGCCGCCGGTTCGAACTGGACGATTTTCAGATCCAGTCGGTGACCCAGGGCAAGGAGGCCGTGGGCTCCGCGCTGGTACGTCTGCGGTGGGGCGGCAAGCTCTATTCCGGAAACGGCATTTCCACCGACATCATCGGAGCCGGTATCCGGGCCTACCTCAACGCTGTCAACAAAATTGTATTCGGGGAGATGTAAAGGATGAAACTCTGTTTTTCCACCAAGGGCTGGCACGGCAGAAGCTTCGAGGAGCTGTGCCGGGTAGCGGTCGACCTGAAATTTCAGGGCATTGAACTGCACAACATCCACAATCCCCTCTTCACGGACAAGGGGGGCGCCTTTCAGGATTACAGCTGCGCCGCCACGCTGCGCCGTCTGTTCGAACTGAAGCTCTCCCTCCCCTGCCTCGATACCATCTGCGATCCCGCCGACCCCGCCGCCGCGGCGGCAAGCCGGGAAGAGATCCTGCAATGCATCGCCATGGCCCGCACTCTTCACATCCCTTACGTTCGGCTGAGGGCGGCCCGCGGAGGAGACCTTGCCGCGATGAAACAGACCGTCGACGAAGTCCTGCCCGCCGCCATCGAACAAGGCGTCGTTTTGCTTGTGGAGACCACCGGCTTATTCAGTGATACCGCTATACTGCGCGATATGCTTGACGGCTATGCCAGCGATTCTCTGGCTGCCCTGTGGGATATGTATTCCCCCTATTTTTTGGCGCAAGAACCGCCGGAAAAAACGGTAGAGAATCTGGGAGCTTATATCAAACACGTACACGTAAAGGATGCCGTCGCTTCCGGAACCGGCACCTCCTTCTGCCTTGTGGGAGAAGGACAACTGCCGATGCAAGATATGATGGCGGCTCTGCGTTCGCTGAACTACGACGGTTTTTTCTCCCTGGAGTGGGATCCGGCCTGGCTGCCGGAGCTGACCGACATGGAGATCGTATTTGCCCATTTCGTGAGTTTTCTCAGCAGCTTCGGGGACACCGCCCGGGCCGCCTCCTCCCTCTACTATAACAGGGCCCATACCGGTCGGTATGTGTGGAAAAAGAATTTGCTTATCGATGAAACCTTTCCGCAGGTGCTGGACCGGATGGTGGAGGAATTCCCGGATCAATACGCCTTCAAATACACCACTCTGGACTATACCCGCACCTATTCCCAATTCCGGGACGACGTAGACGCCTTTGCCCGCTCCCTGATCGCTCTGGGGGTAAAGCCGGGCAGTCATGTGGCGATATGGGCAACCAATATCCCCCAATGGTATATCTCTTTCTGGGCGGTGACCAAGATCGGAGCGGTGCTGGTATCCATGAACACCGCCTATAAGATCCATGAAGCGGAATATCTGCTGCGTCAGTCGGATACTCACACCCTGGTGATGGTGGAAGGATTCCGGGACGCACACTATGCCGAGATCATGGCGGAGCTGTGCCCCGAGCTGGCGGACACCCCGGCCGGATCTCCCCTGCACAGCCGTCGCCTGCCCTTTCTGCGCAATGTGATCACGGTGGGCTTTAAGCAGCCGGGCTGTCTTACCTGGGCGGACGCTATCGAACGGGGCCGCACCGTTCCCCTTTCGGAAGTGAGCAGGCTGGCGGCAAAGGTCGACAAGGACGATGTGTGCAACATGCAGTACACCTCGGGAACCACCGGCTTCCCGAAGGGAGTGATGCTTACCCATTACAATGTAGTGAACAACGGCAAATGCATCGGAGACTGTATGGAACTGTCCACCGCGGACCGGATGATGATCCAGGTGCCTATGTTCCACTGCTTCGGTATGGTGCTGGCCATGACCGCCTCCATGACGCACGGAGCCACCATGCTGCCTCTGCCCTACTTCTCCCCCAAGCCGGCGCTTGCCTGCATCCACAACGAGCATATCACCGCCTTTCACGGGGTCCCCACCATGTTTATCGCCATGCTGGAGAATCCGGACTTTGAAAAAACGGATTTCTCCTATATGCGCACCGGCATCATGGCGGGAAGCCCCTGCCCGGTAGCGGTGATGCAGGACGTGGTGGACAAGATGCACATGACCGAGATCGTCATCACATACGGTCAAACGGAAGCTTCCCCCGGTTGTACCATGAGTTCCATCGACGACTCCATCGACCTCCGGGTGAACACGGTGGGCAAGGCTCTGCCGGAGGTAGAGTGCAAGATCGTCGACCCTGCCACGGGAGAGGAATGCCCCGACGGGGTAACCGGAGAATTCGTGGCACGGGGATACAACATCATGAAGGGGTATTACAAGATGCCGAAAGCCACCGCCGCCGCTATTGATTCGGACGGATGGCTGCACACCGGCGACCTGGCCGCCCGCACCCCGGAAGGGTATTTCCGCATCACCGGACGCCTCAAGGACATGATCATCCGGGGAGGCGAAAACATCTACCCCAAGGAAATCGAGGAGTTCATCTATACCCATCCGAAGGTGAAGGATGTCCAGGTCATCGGCGTACCGGACGAGCAATACGGAGAGGAGATCATGGCGTGCGTCATTCTCAAAGACGGCGAGACCATGACGGAAGCGGAGATGAAGGAGTTTGTCAACGCCCACATGGCCCGGCACAAGGTGCCGCGGTATGTGGACTTCGTGGACAGCTTCCCCATGAACGTGGCTGGTAAGATCCTGAAATACAAAATGAGGGAAGACGCGGTGAAAAAGCTGGGTCTTCAGAAAGCGGACAGCGTGGTGACAGCCTGATGATACAGAACAGATTTTTCGTGACGGACGCCCATTGCCACATCTACCCGGAGAAGATCGCAGCCAAAGCTGTAGCGGGCACCGACAGGTTTTACGGCGGCCAGTCCGTCTGCGCCGGCACGGTAGAAGATCTGCTGGCCAGAGGAGCCGAGGCGGGGATCGACCGGTTCCTCGTCCAGTCGGTGGCCACCACCCCGAAACAGGTGAGAAGCATCAATGAATTCATCGCCCGCGAAACGGAAGCCCGTCCGGAGACGCTGATCGGCTTTGGGACCCTTCACCCGGACAGCGCCGATATCGCCGCCGACGTGGCCCATTTACGCTCTCTCGGCCTTCGGGGAGTCAAGCTGCATCCGGATATCCAAGCCTTCAAAATAGACGATTACCGTTGTCTGAAGATCTATGAGCTGTGCGAAGAAGAGGGCTTGCCTATCCTGATGCACACCGGGGACAAGCGGTACGACTACTCCAATCCCAACCGATTGCTGCCTATTCTGGATATTTACCGCGGATTGACGGTGATCGGCGCCCATTTCGGGGGCTGGTCGATATGGGAAGAAGCCAGTTTCTCCTATCAGAAGATCCCCAATTTTTATGTGGACTGCTCCTCCTCCCTCCCCTACCTTACCCCTGAAGTCGCTCTCTCCATCATCCGCCGTTACGGGCCGGACCGGGTGCTCTTCGGCACCGATTACCCTATGTGGTCTCCCAAAAAAGAAATGGAGTCCTTTCTTTCCCTGGATCTCACCGATGA
Source organism: uncultured Ruminococcus sp. (assembly GCA_902778725.1). Taxonomy (GTDB): domain Bacteria; phylum Bacillota; class Clostridia; order Oscillospirales; family CAG-272; genus RUG12395. Next base: position 5,842 of record CACYYS010000020.1, on the reverse strand, counting down.
AGAGCGGAAAATGATCCTTAACGACAATCTTGCCCGTCTGTTGAAGATCGACTGATAAAAAAAGAACGGCTGAGGCCGTTCTTTTTTTATCACAAGCGAAGAGACCGTAAAACTAAAAGATCAGCGAGACGTCTCCGCGCAGGAAAATGCGCAGGAGGCCGATCACGACAAGATGGAGAGGATAATAAAGATAGAAAAACCACTTCATCCCTTTCCAGCTGCCTCTCTCCCCGTTATACCGGGCGAGGATCGGGATCGTCAGGAAAGTAAAGAGCTGCAGAACGCCGTAGAGGCGGTCGAGAAAGAGAAAATAAACGGCGGCGTAAAGGAAGGACCAGAGAACGATATCGCGGGCCTGCCGGCGGAAGTCTCCCCGGTGGAAGAAAAGGAAGAGCGGACACATAACGGCGATCGACGACCAGTCGGAAGGGAAAGCGATCAGGCATACCGCGAGAATGATAAGCGTTTTTCCCCACCCCGGAAGCCGCGTCCGGGTGCAGAGGGCGACCAGAACAACCGCCCACGCGAGCGACCACATGACGCTCGTTTGGTTGAAGACCCCCGTCAAAAACGGGAGAAACGGGATCCCGAAGGCGAAATTGTAAGCAAAATGCGAGATCAGGGCAAAAAAGAAGAGTCTGCCGATATATCGCCTCATGTCATGGGTATAGTGGCACCCCTCCGCGATAAAAAACCACATGATCGGCGCTGTCAGCCGGCCGATGATATGCAAAAGAAAGACGTACCAGACCGCCTGCGTCCCAGGAAAAAGGACCCACGTCAGGTGGTCGACCGTCATCGCGATGATCGCGATCAGTTTGATCTGATTTCCGTTCAGTCGTTTTTCTTTCATTATTGATTCTCTCCCGTCAACGCAGAATTCCCGCGCATCCTCCCGCAGTCAAAAAAGAAGACCCCGTCCGCCATGGACGGGATCTTCTTGTGGTGGAGACAACAGGACTCGGACCTGTGACCCCTTGCATGTCAAGCAAGTACTCTAACCAACTGAGCTATGCCTCCACGCGAATGCTTTGCTATTATAGCATAGCGCAAATGATTTTGCAAGGGGTTTTTGAAAAATTTTCTTGTTTTTCCAAATATGAACATTTTGTTAACATTTCGAAAAACTATTGTTTTTTTGAATTTACGCTATATAATAATTGCATAACCGAATTATGTGATGGAGGCGCGGATCTTATCAGTAACCCGGGAAAATGCCGGCAGGCACGGGCGAAAGGAAGATCTGCCGAAGTGGAACGGACGCCATTCCGTTTTGCTGGGCTGCAAGAGAAGATCCTGCAGACTGTCACTTTATGTGGAGGGCCATCGTTTACGAAAAATCGCCGTAAATGTGTGCTTCACGTTTACGGTTGTATTATTATTTGGGAAAGGAAACAAAAACCATGAAAAAAATCGCTCTCTCCTGTCTCGCGCTTCTCCTTGTTTTCTCCATGCTCGCTCTCTGCTCCTGCCAGCAGAACACCGCCGCCGCAGGGATCGCCGCCGCAAAAAAAGCCGCCGATCTGAAAAATATGAAGATCGCCGCGCAAGCCGGTACCTTCCACGCGGACGCCCTCGAGCAGATCGACGGCGTCGTTTCGTCGACCTATCCTGAGTTCTCCGATCTGCTCGTCGCCCTCAAGAGCGGCGCGATCAACGGTTACATCGCCGAAGAGCCGACAGCCCTCGCCGTCTGCCTCTCCGACAGCTCGCTCGACTATCTGCACTTCAAAAACAATGACACCGGATTTACCGCAACGGACGCCGACGTCGGCATCGCCGTCGCTGTGAAAAAGGGATCCGAGCTCAAAGAAAAGATCAACACGATCCTCGCCGGGATCAGCGCGGACACGCGCGCTTCCCTGATGGAAGAGATGGTCAAGCTGAGCGCGGGCCAGACGCTGACTTCCCTCTCGCTCTCGTCCGAGACGCCCGCCTCAACCAACGGTACGCTGAAGGTCGCGATGGAATGCGCTTACGAGCCCTTCAACTGGACTGATACCGTTTCCGGCGGATCCTTCGGCGCCGTGCCGATCTCCGGGGAAGGCAAGACCGGTCTCTACGCGAACGGTTACGATATCCAGATCGCAAAATACGTTGCAAACAAGCTCGGAATGGCGCTGGAGGTCTACGCGATCGAATGGGATTCCCTGCTTCCCGCTCTCCAGGCCGGAACGGTCGACGCCATCGTCGCCGGTATGAGCCCGACCGAGGAGCGTGCAAAAGAGGTCGACTTCAGCAACGTCTACTATTCTTCCAATCTCGTTGTGATCTACAAAAAATAAACAGAAGAAATGTCGTCCGGCGCGCCGCGGCGCGCCGGACCCATCCTTTTTTCGAACGGAACTTTGATTATGTATCATCAGTCAAAACGCTTTTTCCGGTTTTTCGCCGTTCTCTTCTGCGCCGTCTTGCTGCTCGCCGCGCTTTCGGCTCTGCCCGCCGCCGCCGCGGAGGGTACGGAAGCGCAAAGCGGCGATCCAGGCTTTTTCGGGAACGTCTGGAAGATCATAACGGAAAAATACCCCCTGCTCCTCCGCGGAGTCGGAGAGACGATGCTGATCTCTCTCGTCGGCACAGTGGCGGGGCTGCTCATCGGGATGCTGACCGGCGTCCTGCGTACCGCTCCTTACTCCAAAAACGCCGTCGTCCGTTTCTTGCACAAGCTCCTCAACCGGATCATCTCCGTCTACGTCGAGATCTTCCGCGGGACGCCGATGATGGTGCAGGCGATGGTCATCTACTGGGGCTATGCGTTTGCCACGGGAGGCAACACGCTCCCCCTGATCCCCTCCGGGATCTTTATCGTTTCGATCAATACCGGCGCCTATATGGCGGAGATCGTGCGCGGCGGGATCATCTCAATCGACAAAGGACAGTTCGAGGGCGCGGCGTCTATCGGCATGAGCCACGGCCAGACGATGCTCTCCGTTATCATCCCGCAGGTCATGCGCAACATCCTCCCCTCGGTCAGCAACGAGTTTGTGATCAACATCAAGGATACCTCGGTGCTGAACGTGATCGGCGTCACGGAGCTCTACTATTTCGCCGGGATCATCAAGCGCGAGACCTTCAAAACGTTCGAGACCTACCTTGTCGTCTGCATCATCTACTTTATCCTCACCTTCAGCGTGACGCGGCTGCTCCGGCTGGCGGAAAAGAAGCTTGCGGGCAAGGACAGCTATACCATCTTCGGTTCGCAAAGCGATCCGGAGGCGGAGATCAAGGTGGAAAAGGAGGAGCCGGACTATGTCAGCTGAGCCGATCATCCAAATCTCGCATCTGCAGAAGCAGTTCGGTGATCACCGCGTTCTCGACGACATCAATCTCTCCGTTTCAAAGGGAGAGGTCGTCAGCGTGATCGGCGCCTCCGGCTCGGGAAAAAGCACGATGCTCCGCTGCATCAATCTTCTCGAGACCCCGACGGCGGGCGAGATCCTCTTCCACGGGGTGGACGTTACCTCAAAGGAAAACGATCTCCAAAAATACCGCGCCAGCGTCGGAATGGTCTTCCAGCAGTTCAACCTGTTCAACAATATGACGGCGCTGGAAAACTGCACTCTCGGACAGATCAAGGTACTGAAACGCTCCAAAGAGGAAGCGAAAGAAATCGCCATGACCTATCTGCGGAAGGTGGGCATGGAGCAATTCATCAACGCAAAACCGGCTCAGCTCTCCGGCGGGCAGAAGCAGCGTGTCGCGATCGCCCGCTCCCTTGCGATGTCCCCCGAAATGCTGCTCTTTGACGAGCCGACAAGCGCCCTCGACCCGCAGATGGTCGGCGAGGTGCTGACCGTTATGCGCCAGCTGGCGTCCGAAGGGCTGACCATGATCGTCGTCACGCACGAAATGGCGTTCGCCCGCGACGTTTCCTCCCGGGTGGTCTACATGGAGGGCGGCGTTATCTGCGAGGACGACGTCCCGTCCGTGATCTTCAAAAAGCCGAACAATCCCAAGACCGCCGCGTTTCTGGAGCGGTTCTTCGCAAACTGAAAATACCGGGCGCACGGAAAACCGTGCGCCCGGTTCTTTTTTTCAGTTACTTCCGTTTTTTATGGAGGAGAATAACGGCTGCGGCGGTGCCTGCCGCGACCGCTCCTCCGAGGATCGCCCAAAGGTACCAGGGCGTTCCCTTCCGATCGGAAGCCGCACCGGATCCCGCGGGGTCCGTTACGGCGTTTTGCTGCGTCTCCGCGGGAGCAGGGGACGTCGTCTTGTCCCCTTCCTTCTGCGAATCCGCGGGAGCGCGCGTTTCCGAAGCCGACTGAGATCCGGCGGGCGACGTCTCTTGTCCGGAGGAGGCGGGCTCGGTCTCCTGAACGGGAGGCTCGACGGTGACCGGCGTCGTTTCAAGCGGCTCGGGAGGATTCGTCTCATCAGTACCGGCGCGGAGAGAGAGCAGATCCGCGTGCGTCTTGTCGGCTTCGTCCCCAAGGCGGAAAACGCCGACGGAATCGGTCCTCTTCTGTGAGAACATCCATTCAATGAGCCCCTCGGTATTCGCCGCGTCCGTCCAGATATTGTGGTTGTAACCCGGCATCTCGGTATAGGTCATCTTTGTCCCGCCGAGGGCGAGGACCGCGTTGACGATCCCGCGCGTTCCGTTCACGTCAAGGGTCGTGTCCGAGTCGCCGTGGAAGGTCCAGATCGGAGTATTGAGATAATACTCCGCGATCTTCTCCGCGCCTCCCGTTTGCCCCGTCCCGGCGAAGATGACAGCGGCGGCAACCGTCTTCGGAGAGTGCGCGACCGCGTTCCAGCAGGCGCCCGCGCCGTTCGACGCGCCGGCGATGTAGATGCGGGTCGGATCGATCTTTTCGTTTTCAAGGATCGAATTGAAGAGCTCCAGCGCCGCCGTCATATAGGTCTTGAGCGGGGTGGACTCCGGATCGTAGTTTGCGTTTCCGGGATAGCAATCGTGAGCCGTCCACTCCTCGGGAGCGGCAGGGCACTGCGGCGCCACAATGATCGCATCCTCGGTGTAGTTGAGGACCTTTGTCACGATCGCGTGCGTGGAAGTCGAGAGCTGCTTTTTGTTGTCGCTGCCGCGGGAACCGTTGCCGTGCAGGTAGAAGAAGACGGGATAGCGGGTATCCGCGTTTTTGTCATACCCTTCCGGGAAGTAATAGCGGTAGGGGATCCGGGAGACGTGAGAATCGGTGAAAACAGCGGAACCGAAGGCTTCCTCGGCGACCAGATTGTGCCGGACGCCGGAGGAGGTCCGCATCTCTCCGAAGCCCGTTGCGATCGACGTCACCCTGCTCTCCGCGCTCCCGCTGACCGTGAGAACGCCGGAAGCGGAACCGGCGATCGCGGGACAATCGGAAAAGTCCCCGCCGTTGACCGTAACGGAAACGCCGCCGGAGATCCGGTCCCCGCACTCGACCTTCCCGGTAAAGCGGCCGCCGTTGATCGTAAGATCCAATCCGCCGCCCGTGCCGTTGTTGACGTCACCGCCGTAAAAATAGGGGAAGGTGCCGCCGTCGATCTCAATGTGGGCGACGCCGTTGTGGGTGCGCTCCAGCTGACGGTCGAGTCCGACGACGATCACCGTGCCGGATTTGACGGTGATGTGCGAATCGTTGCCGCGGTCCGCCGACGGTGTGACGCCGTTCTGGCGGCCGCCGACGATCGAAACGCTTGTGGCGACCTGTGTATTGGGGAATTTCTCGCAGGAGACGCCCTCCGCAAAGGTGATCGGATTGCCCTGCGCGACAAAGAGGATGAAATTATACTTTGCGCTCGCGGGAACGGTCGCTTCAAAGGTAATATCGGTAAAGACCGTCGGTCCGTTGAGGATCCATCTTTTGCCGGCTTCTCCGTTGTTGACGGATCCGAGGTT
>CACYYS010000019.1 GCA_902778725.1 uncultured Ruminococcus sp. | reverse complement strand
CGGTCCCGTTGCCGGGGCCGCGGTCCCGCTCTCGCCGGGCGTCCCCGCGGGGACGGTCGTATCCGGCGCAGCGGTGTCCGGCGCGGCAGTCTGCGGGCTCTGCGTTTCGAGCGGGGCGGCGGACGTCGTTTCCGCCGGGCGGACCGTGATCTTCCCGTTGTTAAAGGTCATCTCCGCTTCCGCGCCGTTTGAGAGCACCGTCCAGCCCTTCTCCCCCCGGCGCGCGAGGGTCAGCGCCGTCTCCCCCGCCGGAGCGGAAAGGATCCGGAAGGTCACCTCGGCAAAGACGCCGACGGTCTTGTTCTCTTTGGTAAAAACGCGGTTGAAGAGGATCGACCCCTCGCCGGAGAGGACGATCGGCGTCGCGTAATCGTCGCCGAAGTCCGCGCCGTACTCCGCCCGCACGGGCGAGAGGACGGCGGGATCATACCCGAGCGCGAAGGAAAGAGACCGTACGCCCGCGTTTTTCTCCACCCGCAGGGAGACGCGCGCTTCCCCGCCGACGGTCCCCTCAGCGGAGGAGGCGGAGAGCGCCACGCCGCCCTCCGCAAAGGCGGGGAGGGCGAACGCGGCGAAAAAGAGCCACGCCGCGACAAAGAACGCAGGGAGGCGGAACGACCGTTTCATACCCTTCTCCTTTCAGCCTCAGCCCTTTATCATCTTTTCGACCAGGAGCTCCAGCGCCTGGTTCTGCATGACCGTCTGCCGCACGAACGGCGCGCCGTAGTAAGCGTAAAAGCCGCTGTAATCCTCGCTCCCGTAATGCGCGGCCTGCGCCTTGAAGTAGGCGGCGACCGCCGCGTCGTCGGTGACGATCTCCCCTTTTTCGGCGATCGCCTGGCAGACGAGGACGTAGCGCGCCTGCGTCTCGCCCTGTTTTCTGTTCTCGGCGCGGAATTCCTCTTCGGTCACGCCGGCGTAATTCTTCAAAAACGTCTCAAACGACATCCCGTAGCTCTCCGCGTAGCTGCGGTAATACTCCACCGCCTGCTCGACCTGATGGTCCACGACGGCCTCCGGCACCTCGCGCACGGCGATCCCGTCGCGGATCTGCCCGGCAAGCCAGGTGCGGATCTTGCTGTCGGCGTAGTCCTCCCGGATAAAATCGTAAAACTCCTTTGCCGTGGAGACGCCGTAGCCGGAGAGGTTCTCCCCGACAAACTCGTCGGTCAGCTCCGGCGTGGAGAGGATATAGTTGACGGTGGTGTCGAAGACCGCCGCCTTGCCGTTCAGCTCCTCCTTGCCGTAGTCCTCGGGGAAGGTGACCTTCACCTCCACCCGGTCTCCCGGCCTGTGGCCGACGAGCTGATAGAGAAAGTCGTCGATATAGGAGGTATAGCCGATCACGACGTCGGTCCCGCTCTCGCCGGTCGAGCCGCCCTCGAAGGCGACGCCGTCGATCGTCCCGACGTAGCTGATGTTGACGGTATCGCCGACGCGGACCTCCCGCTCCAGACGGATCTCCTTATCGGCGAACCGGGTCAGGATCCCGCCGATCTGAGCCGCCGTCTCGTCCTCCGTCACGGTGTGGATCTCCGCGGGCACGGTGAGGGAGAGGGTGGGCAGGGTCACGTAGTCGAGCGCGCGGAGCCGGTAGCGGCCGTTCTCCTCCAGCGGACCGCTGTAAAGCGCCGAGCGGTCGGCGACGGCGCCGGTCACGGCGGGCTCCGTCTCCGGCGCCGTGGTATCGGTCTCCCCTCCGGGCTGCGCACAGGCCGTGAAAACGAGCGCCGCGCAAAGGAGGAGGAGGACAGAAAGCTTTTTCATCTTTTTCTTCCTTTTATTTTTCAAACGTTGTTCTTTTATTTTACAACACCGGAGCGTCAAATGCAAGAGAAAGCTGAAAAAGAACGACCCGGCGGAAATTTCCGCCGGGTCGCCCGCGTTACCTGTCCTCGTAGTCCTCGCCCGCGGGAGCGAGGGAGGAGGCGGCAAAATACCCCGCCGGGTCGACGCGCGTGCCGTCGATCTCAAGCTCGACGTGGACGTGCGGCGCCTCCGCCAGCTCGGCGAGCGCGCCGTCGCCGACGGCGGCGATCAGCTCGCCGGTCTTCACTTCCCTGCCCGGGACGATCCCCTCGGGGAAGTCGGCGGCGACGTTTTTGATCGTCAGGACCGCGCCGCCGGAGTGGGCGAGAGAGATGCACCAGCCCATCATCGGATCCTTCCAGATCTCCCGTACCACGCCGTCCGCGGGGGCGGTGACCGCCTCGCCGACGGGAGCGGAGAGGTCAAGTCCGCCGTGCACGCGGTAGTCGTTCATCGTATCGGACCAGACCAGCGCGCTCCCGCTGTACGCCTTCCCCGCCGTCCCGCGGACGGGGGAGAGGAAGGTCGGCAGCGTATCGGCGACGGGCGCGACCGTCGGCGCCTGCTTCTCCGTCTCCGGCGCGGGGGCGGTCGCGGGGGACTCTGTCACGGGCTCGGTCCGCTGCGGGGCGGGGCGGGAGGTAACGGCGGGCGCTTTTCTCGTTCCCGCCTCCGGCGCGCGGGTCACGACCGTGGAGACGGTCCCTCTCCGCGCTCTGTTCGCGGCGGCGGTCGCGCCGACGACGACCGCCATCACGACCAGCGTGAGCGCCACGACGGCGTACAGGACCCGGCCCGCGACGCGGGTGTCGGCTGTCGGGGTTTTCTTTTCGGGTTTCACTCTTTTTTTCTCCTTTTTCGTCTTCTTGGTTGACTGTACGGTTATTTTTGCCCGTACGGCGGCTTTTATTCATCGGATCCGCCGCAAAAAATTGACAAGCCCGCCTCCTTGTGCTACAATAGGAGCGTCATCCCCCTGATCCTTTCTCCGGGAGGTCTCCATGTCCGATACAAATCCGCACGCGGAGCACCGCGCCCGCGTCAAAAAACGCTTTTTTGCCGAAGGGATCGCCGGCTTTGAAGACCATCAGGTCCTCGAGCTGCTCCTCTTCTTTGCGATCCCGCAAAAGGATACCAACCCCATCGCTCACGCCCTGCTCGACCGCTTCGGCTCCCTCTCCGGCGTCTTCAACGCCGCGCCGGAGGAGCTCTCGCTCGTCGACGGCGTAGGCGAGCACGCCGCCGCCCTTCTCACCCTCGTCCCGCAGCTCTCGCGCCGCTATTTTCTCGATTCCGAGGCGGGCGGAGAGGCTTACGACAACGTCGACAAGCTGGGCAGGATGTTCGTGATGCAGTACGTCGGCGCGACCAAAGAGATCGTCTATCTCACGATGCTCGACAACAAGCTCCGCATCATCGAGACGGTCAAGCTCTACGAGGGATCGGTCAACTCCGCCTACATCACCCCGCGCAAGATCATCGAGCCCTGCCTGCGGCGGAACGCCGCCATGGCGGTCCTCGCGCACAACCACCCCTCCGGCGCCGCCGTCCCCTCCGGGGACGATCTCTACACCACCAAGACGATCCAGTCCACCCTCGCCGCCGTCGGCGTCCCCCTGCTCGAGCACTTTCTCGTCGCGGCGAACACCTACACGCCTCTCCTCTACCGCACCGAGGGGCTCGTCCGCCAGGAGCGCCCCGACTCTCACTTCTACTCCCAGATCGACAAAAGTAAATTCTATTCCGGGATCAAGGACGCCGATCTCCCCCGCTTTGAGGGCTGATCGGGAAAGGAAAGTATGAAACGCCGTATCCTCTCTCTCTTTTTTGTCTTAACGCTCCTCCTCGCGCCCCTCTTCGCCGCGCGGCCCGCGCGCGCCGAGGCGGCGGGGGAGACGCTCGACCTCCTGAACGTCCGCCAGAACCAGCGCGGCGAGGGGTACGAGTGGGCGAACCGCACCGATACCCTCACCCTGCGCGGTCTCCGGATCGAGACCGACGACCGCTACGGCATCCGCATCAAGGACGGCGCGACGGTCGTGCTGGAGGGAGACAACTATATCAAAGCCTCCTACGCCGCCCTTGACATCGAGGGCAGCGCCACCTTCACGGGCACAGGCTCCCTCACCCTCGTCGCGGGCGAGATCGGCTTCCTCAATCCCGCGGGCGCCAAAAACCACCGCGTCAACCTCACCGGCGGCGCCTACCGGATCACCGCGCCGCGCGGGATCGTCTCCGAGCGGGCGGAGTGGAGCCTGACCGGCGGCAGCCTGACGGTAGACGCGACCGAGAGCGCGATCGAGGGCCGCTCCGTCAAGATCCTCGGCGGCTCCCTGACCGCAAACGCTCCCCTCCGCGCCTCAAACGACCTGAAGATCTCCTACGCCGCCCTCGAGCTCTCCGCCTCCTCCCCCGTCCTCGTCTCGGAAAAGTCCCTCAGCCTCTCGGGCCTTCTCACAAAGGACGGCAAAACGATCTCCTCCGCCGCGGACTACGCGGGAGAGAACGTCCTCTCCGCCGTGCCCGCAAAGCGCGGCAGGACCACCAGTCTCCTCTTCGGCGCCGCCGTGCCGATCTACGTCGACTATCTGATCTTCGGCGCCGCCGCGCTGACCGTTGCGGCGATCATCGCCGTCCCGCGGATGAGAAAGAAAAAGAGCCTGCAGGCCGCCCGGGAACGCTACGCCGCCGAGCAGGCGGCGAAAGAACAAAAACAAAAAAAGGAGGAAAACGGCCGTGACAGATAAGGAAAAGGACGCGATCCTCCATGACGATACCGGACTGCGCGTGGAAAAGGTCAGCAGCAGGACCGCCTTCCGCGGGCATCTCCTCCGCCTCTCCTGCGACGAGGTCGCGCTCCCGAACGGCGAGCGCGCCGTCTGGGAGATCGTCCGCCACCGGGGCGCCGTCTGCGTCGTCCCCGTCACCGGAAACGGAGACGTCCTCCTCGTCCGCCAGTTCCGCTACCCGATCGGCAAGGTCCTGCTCGAGATCCCCGCCGGCAAGCTGGAAGAGGGGGACGGCGACCGCGCCGCCGCCGCCCTGCGCGAGCTGCGGGAGGAGACCGGCGTCAGCGCCGCCTCCCTCCGCTGCCTCGGCGACTTTTACGGTACCCCCGCCTATTCCGACGAGCGCATCACCCTCTACCTCGCGACCGGTCTTACCGAGGGCGAGCAGCGCCTCGACCGGGACGAATTCCTCACCCTTGTTCGCATCCCCCTCGCCGAGGCCGTCCGCCTCGTGCTCGACGGGGAGATCGAGGATATGAAGACCCAGGCGGGCATCCTGCGCGCCTATCTGACCCTGCAAAACGGATCCCAAACTCTCTGACCGGAGGATATCATGTATCTCTTAACGCCTGAACAAAGCAAAGCAGCCGACCGCTTCGCGATCGAAAAACTCAAGGTCCCCGGCAAGTTCCTGATGCAGAACGCCGGCGTCTGCGCCGCGCAGATCGCCCGCGACCTCCTCCGGGACCGGGGGGAAAACCCCTCCGTCCTCGTCCTCTGCGGCAGCGGCAACAACGGCGGAGACGGCTACGTCGCAGCCGCCGTCCTCGCCGGGGGAGGCGCCGACGTCACCGTCTTTGAATACGAGCCCTCCAAAAAGAGGAGCGCCGACGCCGCCCTCCACCGAGGGCGCGCCAAAAAGAGCCTGAAGACCTTTTTCCGTCTCGAAAAGGGTCCTCTCTTCTCCGGCGTCCTCGCCCGCGCCGACCTCGTGATCGACGCGCTCTACGGCACCGGCTTCCGCGCCCCGCTCCCCGCGCCCCTCGCCGCTCTCCTCGACGAGGTGAACGCCGCCCCCGCGAAAAAACTTGCGATCGACGTTCCCTCCGGCGTCGACTGCGCCGCCGGCGCCGCCGATCCCCACGCCTTTCTGGCCGACGTGACCGCCGCGATGTCCTACCCCATGCGCTCCCTCCTGCTCCTGCCCGGACGGGCGTTTGCCGGCAGGATCGAGGTCTGCGATCTCGGCGTCGACTACCGCGCGATCGAAGAAAACGGCCGCTTCACCGAACAGGCGACCGACCCCGCCCTCCTCCGTTCCGTTTTCTCCCCCCGCCCCTCCGACTCGAACAAAGGCACCTACGGCAGGCTCCTGCTCGTCTGCGGCTCCGGCAAAATGCCCGGCGCCTGCCTCCTCGCCCTCGCCGGCGCGCTCCGCGTCGGCCCCGGGCTCGTCGAGGTCTGCGCCCCGCGCTCCGTCTGCGACCTCGCCGCTCTCCGCCATCCGGAGGCCCTCTTCTTCCCCCTCCCCGAGCCGGAGGACTGGACCGAAAGCGTCCTCGTCTCCCTCCTCTCGGAGGCGGCAAAAGCGGACGCCGTCCTCGTCGGCTGCGGACTCGGCGCCTCGGAAAACGTCAAGCTCCTCGTCTCCGCCCTCCTCTCCACCGAGGGCGCGCCCGCCGTCCTTGACGCCGACGCCCTCAACGCCCTCGCCGCCTGCGGATACCCCGCCGGGCGCAGCGACCGTCCCCTCGTCCTCACCCCGCACCCGCTGGAGTTCTCCCGCCTCACCGGCCTCTCCCGCGAGGAGATCGCCGCCGACCGCGTCGCCGCCGCCAAGCGGTACGCGACCGAGCGCGGCGTCACCCTCCTCCTCAAAGGCACCGATACCGTCGCCGTCTCCCCCCGCGGCGAGACCCTCCTCAACCCCACCGGCAACCCCGGGCTCGCAAAAGGCGGCTCCGGCGACGTGCTCGCCGGGATGATCGCCGGGCTCCTCGCGCAGGGCAAGCCCTGCTTTGCCTCCGCTGCCGCCGCCGCCTACCTCCACGGCGCCGCCGGCGACCTGCTCGCCCGCGCCCGCTCGGAGTACGCCTACCTCCCCTCCGATCTCCCCGACGCCGCCGGCCGCGTGCTGGCGCGCCTCCTCAGATGACCTTCCGGGAAAAATTCAATACCCTCAAAAACGGGGCGGTCGATTTCTTCTTCCCGCCCCGCTGCCTTTGCTGCGGCAAACTCCTCCTCCCCGCAGACCCCCTCGCCCTCTGCCCCATCTGCCTCGCCTCCTACTCCCTCGCCGCACGCCTCCCCTGCCGCCGCTGCGGTAAGGACACCGCCGACTGCACCTGCTGCTCCGACCTCCTCGTCTCCGCCGGCGTCTACCGCGTCGCAAAAGCCGCCCCCTACCTCCCCGAAGAAGAAAACTCCCCCGTCCGCGCCGTCCTCTTTTCCCTCAAGCACGAGAACAGCCGCGACGCAAAAGCCTTCGTCGCGCGCGAACTCGCCCGCGCCGCGCGCCGGATGCCGGAGGACCTCTCCGGCTTTACCGTCACCTTCGTCCCGCGCGGGAGAAAAGGACGCCGCGCCAACGGCTACGACCAGATGGAGGACGTCTCCCGCCTCCTCGCAAAAGAGCTCTCCCTCCCGTGGGAGCCCGTCGCCCGCCGCTCCCCCGACGCAAAAGAACAAAAAGACCTCGACCGGAAAAAACGGATCGAAAACGCAAAAAACTCCCTCCTCCCCCTCCCCGCCCTCGACGCAAAAGGCAAACGCTACCTCGCCGTCGACGACGTCCTCACCACCGGCGCGTCCCTCGCCGCGCTCGCCTCTCTGCTCCGCTCCGCCGGCGCCGCCGAAGTCCGAGCTGCTGTCTTCGCCGCAAGAGGATAACCCCCCCTACTTTTCTGAAGAAAAGTAGGCAAAAGACTTTTTAAATGACGCAGGGAGCAGGGAAAGTGCGATCAAAGCAACTCCTTCTCCAAAAGCCGGGCGGTACGGATGCCCGGCTTTTTTCTTTCGCTCGGGGGAGCGCGTTCATTTCCTCCCTCGGATCAAAAAACGCCCGATACGGCCCGGGCGTTTTTTGGATTGTTCTCTTTTTGTGTAGGGAGGGAAACGCCGCGGGGCGTCAGCTGCGCGGCATAAAAACCTCGCCGCGGAATGAGTCCCCGTTAGCCTCCCTCTCGAGGGCCCGAATCCCCAAAAGGTCCTCCGGACCTTTCCGGGGACCTCGCCGGGCCGGTGGCTCGCGGAGCGAGACGGAAGGAGTTTCTCCTCTCTGTCGTTTCTCCCGTGTTTCTCCCTCCTTCCCTAACTCCTTCAGTCGCCTTCGGCGACAGCTCCCTCAAGAGGGAGCCTTTCGGGACGGGGGACCGCTTGCGGTAGAAGGAATCCACGTTGCCTCCCTCCCCGCCCTGCGGCGACAGCGGGCCCGGTGGGGTCCCCGGAAAAATCTGTAAAGATTTTTTGGGGATCGGGCCCTCGAGAGGGAGCCTTTCGGGACGGGGGATCGGGCCCTCGAGAGGGAGCCTTTCGGGACGGGGGATCGGGCCCTCGGGAGGGAGCCTTTTCCCGCTTTGCAGGCGCGGAGGTGGCCTGTCACCTGGCGCGCCGGATCGCGTTCTGATTTGAGTCCGCGCCGGTTTTTGCGTGCAGGGGACTTGATCCGCCGTGTTCGCGCTGCTCCGAAACACGCCCAAACAAAAAGCCGCCCTGTCCGTATCGGGCGGCTTTTTGCCTTGTTCTGTTTTGAATACGCTTTCCCAAATCCTTCCCTTTTCGGAAGTCTTTTCGCTTCCTTTTCTTCAGAAAAGGAAGGCTCTTTTTCTTTTTCTTTTTCCCTTCCTCTCAATCCGAGATATCGGCGTCGGTGACGATCTGGACGGTATAATCGGGGTAGAGGGGGGAGAGCTCGGCGAGGAGGGTATCGTGGGCGGTTTTGGGATCCTCGTCGAAGGAGACGACGACGTCGAAGCGCATGATCTTTTTCGCGGTATCGGCGTGGAAGCCGTGCATCTGGAGCGCCCACTCATGGGAGAGGACGGTTTTCTGGACGGTGTTGCGGATCTCGGCTGCCTCGGAATTGGTGGTATTATAGGAATAGACGCCGACGCCGGTGAGGATGACGCCGGTCTCGCGGTAGACCTTTGCCTGGACGCGGCGGGTGAGGAGGTCGACCTCCTCGACGGTCATGGTATCGGGGAGCTCGAGGTGGACGGAGGCGTAATTGCGGTCGGGTCCGTAGTTATTGAGGATCAGGTCGTAGGCGCCGCGGACCTCCGGCTCCTCGCAGAGGAGGGCTTTGACGGAGCGGGAGAGCTCGGGGTCGGCGCGTTTGCCGAGGATCTCGCTGACGGTATCGGAGATCATCTCCAGTCCGGCGCGGATGATGAAGACGGCGATCACGACGCCGACGTACGCCTCAAGCGATATTTTTGTCCAGAGGTAGACGAGGGCGGAGAGGAGGACGGAAGCGGAGAGGACGGCGTCCCCCATCGCGTCGGAGCCGGAGGCAACGAGAGCGCCGGAGTTGACCTTTTGCCCTGTTTTTTTGACGTAGACGCCGAGGAAGATCTTGACGAGGACGGCGACGCCGATGATAACGAGCCCGACGGGGGTATAATCGGCGGGCTCCGGGGCAAGGATCTTTTTGACCGACTCGACGAGGGCGGTGACGCCGGCGTAGAGGACGAGGGCGGCGACGAGCATGGCGCTGATATACTCGACGCGGCCGTGACCGAGGGG
Source organism: uncultured Ruminococcus sp. (assembly GCA_902778725.1). Taxonomy (GTDB): domain Bacteria; phylum Bacillota; class Clostridia; order Oscillospirales; family CAG-272; genus RUG12395. The sequence goes on along the minus strand of CACYYS010000019.1, from coordinate 39,196 downwards.
ATGTTTTTTATCCGCTTTTTTCCCGGCGAGGCGGGTCCCGACGACGGTGATGACGGAGGAGAGCGCGTCGGAGAGGTTATTGACGGCGTCGAGCACGACGGCGATCGAGCGGGAGAGGAGCCCGACGGCGGCCTTGAAGGCGGCGAGGAAGAGATTGGCGACGATGCCGATGACGCTGGTGCGGATGATGACGCGGTCCCGCGTTTCGACCTCCCGCGCGGGATCTGTTCCGGGCGTTTTGACAGGTTCCTTCATCATGATCTCCTTTCCGTGACGGAAGCCGCCCTCCGGGGAGGGCGGCGTTTTTCCGTTTGAAACCGAATCAGAGGAGGGCGGCGACCGCCTGCTCCACCTTTTTCATATCCGCGGTCGGCTCGAAGCGGGCGACCACGTTCCCCTGCCGGTCAACGAGGAATTTGGTGAAATTCCACTTGATCGCGGGGTTGTTTTTATAATCGGGGTCGATCTTGGCGAGCATGGCGCTCATGGCGAGCGCCTTGATCCCTTTGCCGAAGCCCTCAAAGCCCTTCTGCGATTTGAGGAAGGTATAGAGGGGAAGCTCATTCTCCCCGTTGACGTCCGACTTTTTCATCTGCGGGAAGCGGGTGTTATACTTGAGGGTGCAGAACTCGCGGATCTCCTCGTCGGTGCCGGGGGTCTGTCCGGCAAACTGGTTGCAGGGGATATCGAGGATCTCGAACCCCCTGTCGTGATACTCCTCGTACATCGACTCCAGCTCCTTGTACTGGGGGGTGAAGCCGCAGCCCGTCGCGGTGTTCACGACAAGGAGGACCTTGCCCTCATACTTTTTCAGGGATTCCTCCCCGCCGTCCGCCGTCGGTACGCTGTGATTGTAGATCGTCATTTCGCTTTCTCTCCTTTTCTTTTTGATTGTTTGCAATTACATTGTATACAATCAAAACGCCTTTGTCAAGAGGGAGCGGAAAGATTTTTTCTTTTTTGGGGGCTTTTTCAGCGTTTTTTCCGCCGTTTGATCTCCGAAACGACGGAGACGACCGTCCCGGCGAGGACGGCGGCGGCGGAGAAGACGATCAGGAGGAGGACCGGCCAGGGCAGGGCGCCGTCCCCGCCCGCGTTTGTCCCCGGGGTCGTTCCCGCGGGAGTCGTTTCCGCGGGAGTCGTTCCCGCGGGGTCGGTCCCGGGGGCGGCGGTGACCGGGGGCTGCGTTTCCGGCGCGGAAGTGGCGGCGTCGACAGGCGCGCCGCAGAGATCACAGGCGCCGTCCCCGGACAGGTCGCTGTGTTTTCCCCTGCTTTCCTCAACGGGGAGCCCGCAGTTGAGGCAGACGTGCCAGTGGGAGGCGCCGTCCGCGGTCCAGACGTCCGCCGGGCGGTGCCCGAGGGGCTTCAGGACGAGACTGTCGCGGTTTTTGACGGGCGAGGAGCCCGCGGCGTCGGAGAACCATTCTCCGCACCCGTTACAGACATAATATGCGGCGCGGCCGCTCTCGGTGCAGGTGGCTTTCTGCTCCGCCACGGGGGAGAGGGTGTGACGATGCTCGTGCGCCTTTTCGAGGACGTAGCCGCAGTCGAGGCAGACCTGCGGCTCCGTCGCGGTGGCGGCGGAGCCGGGGCGGTGCGGGAGGACGGCGTCGTGCTCGCCGCAGAGAGGCTCGGTGCAGCGGTGCGCGTGTCCCTCTCCGGTCCGGTAATTCCACTCGGAGGAATAGGTATGGGGAGCGAGCGCGCCGTAGGAGAGTCCGCACACCTCGCAGACCGCTTCCTGCACGCAGGTCGCCGTGCCGCCGGCATGGGCGCCGAGCGTCCCCGGGATCGTCTCGCCGCATTCGCGCCGCAGGCAGACCTTGTAGTGGTTCGTTCCGTTGCTCTTCCACTCGGACTCCCGGTGCCCGAGCGCGGGGAGAATCCCCCAGTCCTCTTCGGTGATGCGCACCTTCGCTCCGGCGTCCTCAAAGTTCCAGCCGCAGCCGGCGCAGCGATAATGATACTCTTTCCCGGGCTCCGTACAGGTCGGATAGACCCGGTTGACCTTTGTGAGATCATGGACGTGGTCGAAGGTATAGGTGATCTCGACGACCTCCTCGGGATCCTGCTCGCGCGCTTTCGCCGTGTTTGCCGGGACCCCGTTGACCCAGCCCGCCACGTCGGGTTTTCCGTTTGCAAGGGGGAAGCGCTTCCCCGCCTTCGCGGTGACCCAGATCACCGCCCGGTAGCTGTGTCCGGGCTGGAAAACGTCGCCCGGCTTGAGGAACCTGTCTTTCGTTACGTCGTACCACATCTCCTGGTTCAGCTGCGGATCCAGCTCGTACCGGTCCGGCTCCGCCGGGACGGCGGTCGAAGCGGGCGTCTGATAGGCGGCCGGCTCCGCGACCGTCACGGCGACGGAGGAGATCGCGTCGGAAACGTCAAGCGCGGTCTTGGGGATATAGCCGAAGTACCCGCCCGCGGCGACGCGCCAGTAGCCGCCCGCCTCGGAAAGCAGCGTCACGATCTCGCCCTTTCGGAGCTCTTTCAGGACCCGCGCCTGGCTGTACTGCTCCGCCAGGACGGCGCAGCTCGTTTTGGTCGGCGCCGTGCCGACCCCGTCCGGCGCCTTCACGTTCACGACCGAGGTGACGGAATCGAGCGTTTCCATCCGATTCCCGCCCACGTAAAGGACAAGATCCGTGCGGAACACGACGGCCGTTCCGTACCGCTCCGGGCGGTAGCCCTGATCGGGATCGGTAAAGGGAACGGTCTTTCCTCCGTAAGTGATAAAGGTCTCCTTGACAAGCTCCCCGTCGGAGCGCTCGCGGAGCTCGCTGCTCATCGGGGAATAGGTAACGGAGGGAAGAAACGCGCTATCTCCGTAAGATCGATAATATTTGACGCCGTCCTCCTCGCGCTCAAGCGGGAGCGAGGAGCCGTTTTGGTAACGGACGCCGCCCGACGAGATCCCGACGCCTTCCTTTTCCAGTTTTTCCAGGAGCGCGGCGTGGGGGAAGACGATCATATTCATATCCGGTCCCCAGAGCTTGCGACCGTTTTTGTCGGTGACGAGGCAGCAGAAATAGAGATCGTCCCAGCCGTCGTCGCCTTCCGTGTACGCGAGCCCGTCGTTGGTGATCAGCGACAGATGCGCGGTCTTCGTGCCGCTCCACCCGTCGGTGTCGTCCAGCCGGATCAGCTCGTCGGTCGGAACGTTCCGGCCGACGCCGACGAACCACTGGTAAACGGGCTCCTCCAGGTTGGTCGCAACGACAAGACTGTAATCGGCCGGCGCGTAAACGTACTCGTCCGTTCCGTATCCTTTGGAAACGGAGAGAGCTTCCGCGCCCGAGAAAAACGGGAAGCAGAAGACCGGCGCGAGCGCGAAAACGAACGCGAGGGCAAAGGACAGGATTCTTTTCTTCATGGACCGGACCTCCGGATCTGGATTTTGATTATAAAGATATTATAAGATACCGGAGCGGGAAAGTCAAGACGGCGCGGGAGGCGCTTTTTCCCTGTTTTCCTTGATTTCGGGCGCCGGAGGTGATAAAATAACTCCGGACCCGATCCGCGGTTTTATCCCGTTATCAAGACTGCAGTTCGAAAAGGAGTTTTGCATGGAAAACACCGACCGTCTCAACTTTCTGAAGGAAAAATTCGACAAACTGAAAAATACCTGCGCGCGCCGTTTCTCGTATAACAACAGTTGGGCGCTCGATCCCGATAAGATTTCCACCCTGACTGAAAAGCTGATCGCGCCGGTCCTCAAGCTCGACCGGCGGGAAGGCGTCAGAATGTGGCTGTACCTTTTGCGGCATTATTACAAAAAAATAGAGGACAAATCGACTATTCGCTGGATTTCCGACGATATCATAAAAGACTCGGAAGAAGAGGATCTGACCGAAGCCTTCCTGGGCTCCGACGCGCTGTGCGATCTTGTCTTCCGGCGCGATCCCGCAGACGATGGACAAATCAACTTCGTCAAGAGCTTGATCCTCCGGAAACAGTTTGAGCTGGCGGACAAACTGATCTCCCTTATGCTCCAAAACGAACAGAACGATCCTTCAGGACAGGACAATCTTTTCGAGCTGCTGAAACGCTCCTATGACGCTGGCCGGAGCATTGACGAGGATCATATCGCCTATCTCTCCAAATGGATCCCGCGCCTGGAGAATCCGCTGCAAAAAGACGAGATCGAACTGTTCCTCCTCCACGCGACCGACCTGGTGAACGGCCGGAAAGAGACGGACGAAGACGACCTCTTCCGTTTTTCGATCTCCCTGTCCGTGAACGACCTTTCTCTCTCGTCAGAGGGAGAGCGCGACGGTACGGACAAAGCGGAAAAGCCGGCCGACGGTGGGAAAACGGGAGAAAAAAAAGGAAAAAAGCCTCTCTCTCCGGACCCCGGCGCGCTGGAGGCGTGTAAAAAAGAGTTGAACGAGCTGATCGGTCTTTCCGCGGTCAAGGAGGATGTGAACACTCTGATCAATCTGATCAAAGTCAACAAGATCAGAAAAGAGCGGGGGCTCGTTGTCCCGGAAACTACGAAGCATCTTGTTTTTACCGGAAATCCCGGCACGGGAAAAACAACGATCGCACGGATCCTGGGGCGGATGTATCACGCGCTGGGACTGCTCTCCAAAGGACATTATGTCGAGGTGGACAGGAGCGGCCTTGTCGCCGGGTATGTCGGACAAACGGCGATCAAAACGAAGGAGGTCATCGACAAGGCCAGGGGCGGCGTCCTTTTCATAGACGAAGCATATTCCCTGTCCGTGCCGGATGCGGGCAACGACTTCGGATCGGAAGCGATCGAGACCCTTTTGAAAGCGATGGAGGACAAGCGGGAAGACCTGATCGTGATCGTAGCCGGTTATCACGACCTGATGGAGCGGTTCATCCATTCCAATCCCGGACTGAAATCGAGATTCAACAAGTATATCTTTTTCCCGGATTACACCGGGGAGGAACTGATGCAGATCTTCGCCCTGCTTTTGAAAAAGAATCAGTATACGGTCACCGACTCCGCGGAACGCCTGCTGCAAAATCATTTCGGGAATCTGGTTGCTCACAAGCCCCGCAACTTCGGGAACGGACGCGAGGTCAGAAACATCTTCGAACGGCTGATCGCGATCCAGGCCAACCGCATCGCCTCCTCTGCGCAGATCGCCGACGAAGCGCTGTCCGCGATCACCGAAGAAGACGTGAAAACGTTGCTTGAAAAAAAGGCGGCCGCGCCGGATCCTCAGTCCGGATCGCCGAAGCAGGCGCCTTTCGGAGAAAAAACCGTCTTTACAAAACTCGGAGAATAGAAGAAAGCCGGATCGCCTGCGCAGGAGGGAGAGGAACAAAATCCTCCCCCTCCGCTTTTTCTTTTTTCCCGGAAAACACGGAAGCAGCTTTCGGGAAAACCAAGAATTGCAAAATATCTTGACAATTTCCGTTCTCCTAAAGTATATTAGATTATGGTAAGATAACGATGAAACAAGAAAAACCCCTCCTCTTTTTGTGGAAAATGCAAGGAGAAAACCGAACATGAAGCAAAGAAAAACCATTATTTCCTCCCCCGCGGTCTTCCGTCTCCTTTCCTTCCTTCTCGCGCTCCTCGTTTTCTCCCTGCCGCTCTGCTCGTGCGGGAAAACGCCCGCGACCCCGGAGGACAGCACCGCCGGCGGGTCCGATACGACCTTCCTCCCCGAAGACGATTTTGACGCGGAAGCGGCGACCGTCTTCGTGACGCAGAACGGTGCCGGCCAAAAGGACGGCTCCTCCCCGGAGAACGCCGCCACCCTCGCCGACGGCCTCGGCAAAACAAAAAAAGCGGGCGGCACCGTCGTCGTCTGCGGGCCGCTTTCCTTCGGCACGGACTATTTCTTCCCCTCAAACGGCGCGTCCGTTACCCTGACCTCCGTCTGGGACGGCGTCGACTACCGGACGGCGGCGGACGCGAAGCTCGCCTTCTCCGCCAACGCCTTCTTTTACGGAGACTATCTCTTTGACGGGCTGGCGATCTCCGCCGAAAAAGCCGATCTCCTCTTCTGCCTCCAGTATCATAACGTCACCTTCGGCAAGGACGTCGCCTGCGTCCGCGCGGCCGGCGTTTCGACCGACATCGCGCTGATCTGCGGCTATAACGTCCCCTCCAGCGCCTACCGCACCGCGGAACAGGTCAGCTGCCGCAGGGACGCCGCCGTCACGGTGAAGGGCGGCGTCTGGCAGTATCTCCGCGGCGGCAACCGCCGCACCCAGTCGAAGTCCGCCTTCGGCACCGTGGAGGACGGCGTCACCTTTGCGATCTTTGTGGAGGGCGGGACCTTTTCCGCCGCCTCGGGGCGGGATCTCAACTCCGCCGCGGGGATGAACGGCGTCGCCGGCGCGGTCTATATGGAGATAAACGGCGGGACCTTCGAGGGTCCGGTCTATCTTCTCTCCCGCACCGGCAGCAATACGGAAAACTACCCCGTCTCGGTCACGGGCCGGGTCACCCTGAAGATCACCGGCGGCGAATTCCGCTCGAAGGAGCTGGCCGTCCGCCAGACGACCTCCGACAAGATCGCCCTCGCCGCCTCTGCGGAGACGACCCTCTGCGTCGCCGGCGGGACCTTCCCCTCCGGGACTCTCGCCACGGGCGATACGGGCAGCGGCGTGCTGCTCGCGGACGGAACGGGCGTTACCGCGAAGTCCTTCCCGAAGACCCTCTCCGGCAGCGCCGATCAGATCGCCGCGCCGGTCCTGAAGGCAAACGCCCCTTCCTATACCAACCCTCCCTTCCCCGAAGAGAAGCCGAAGACCGGCCCCCTCACGGCGGAGGAAGAGAAAAACCTGATCCCCGAGACCGCCGCCGCGCTGGCAAAGGTCCGGAAGCTGGAAAAGAGCACCCCGGCGTCCTCGATGCGCCTGCGCGATCCCGACAAGCTCTACTCTCTTGACGGCGTGCGCGGGGTGAAATTCGTCTCGATGCTGACGGGCGAATACTCGATCAACAAAACGATCACCAACTACGGCATCGCGGGAGCGGGCGGCGGCTATATGATCGACTGCGGCGGCACGGCCCTCCTCGCCTTCGGCGACTGCAACCCGGAGGGCGAGCTCGGCAAGCCGTGGCGCGCCAACGCTCTCGCCTTCACGACCGACTACGATTACACCGACGGCATCACCCTCGACGGCTTTTATATGGGCGAGACCTTCCAGCGCTCGCCCTTCTCCGGCGAGTTCCTCCTCTCCGGGCACGACACAAAGAACAAGACCGAGGAGTCGAAGATCCCGACCGGCGGCGTGAAGATCGGGGACACCCTCTACTTCTGCTATATGTCCGTCGCGAGCTGGCGGGAGACCGACCGGGACGGCTGCTGGCCCTGCAACTACGGCGGGCTCGCCAAGTCCACCGACTTCGGCCGCAGCTGGGAGACGCCCTCCGACCTGCGCTGGCCGGCGGGGACCGACGTCTCCGACCCCGTGGAGGAGATCCCGGAGTGGGGGCTTGCCCAGCTCTATCCCGTCCTCGACGGCGACTGGGTCTATTTCTTCGGCGTGCCGGGCGGACGCAAGGGCTACTGCCGCCTGATGCGCGTCAGGCAGTCCCAGATCGAAAACTTCTCCGCTTACGAATATATGACCGGCCGGGACGATAACGGCAACGCGATCTTCGAGCGCGGCGAAAAAGCGATGATGACCAACTACGCCGCGGTCGACAAGTGCGTCGGCGGTCTCGGCGTGATGTATAACGAATACCTCGGCGAGTGGCTGATGTTCTACTGCACGCCGCAGGCGGGCTCGCTCAAAAACAGCATCGTCCTGCGCGCCGGTGCTCGTGATGAGCCAGGCGACCTTCGGCTCCGTCTACGAGCCGCGCGTCTGCTCCGCCTACACGCGGGAGGGCGGCCGGTATATGATGGTCATCACCTCGCGCTGGGACATCTACAATTCCATCATCTGGGAGATCGAGCTCTCCAAAAAAGGCTGAAAACGGAAGCTCCGCTTCCGATCCGAACAAAAAGGAGGACGCCGTGAGACGAGCGAACCGCAACACCTATTCTCTGATCGCCCTGATCCTTCTCTGCTCTATTCTGCCGGTCGGCTGCGCGCCCGCCGTCCCGGACGGTACGGCGACGGCAAAAACGGAAAGACCCGGCGAAACGGAGCTCCCCGCGCCGGAGACCGCGGCGCCCGGAACGGAGCCCGCGCAGACCGGGACGCCCGGGACCGAAGCGCCGGAAACGGAAAAAACCGGAGAGACCGAAACCGCCGCGCCGGAAACCACGGGATCCGAAACGGAGCCCGCGCAGACCGAAGCGCCGGAGACCGAAGTCCCCGAGACCGCGGCGCCCGAAACCGCGGCGCCCGAAACAACGGCGCAGGAGACCGAAGCGCCCGAGCCGCCTCAAGGCGGAGATCCCGACGCGCCGGTCGTCTTCGTCACGCAGAAGGGCGCCGGCCAAAAGGACGGCTCCTCCCCGGAGAACGCCGCCACCCTCGCCGACGGCCTCGGCAAGACCAAGAAAACGGGCGGCACGGTCGTCGTCTGCGGTCCGCTCTCCTTCCCGGAGACCTATTACTTCCCCTCAAACGAAGCGCCCGTTACCCTGACCTCGGTCCGGGACGGCGTCGACTACCGCAAAACGGCGGGCGCGAAGCTCTCCTTCTCCGCCGACGCGAACTTCTACGGCGACTACCTCCTTGAGGGGCTGGCCGTCTCCGCCGGAAAGAACGACCTCTTCTTCTGCTTCCGGTACAACAACGTCACGGTCGGCGCGGACGTCGACTGCTCCCGGGCAAGCGGCGTTTCGACCTATATCGCGCTGCTCGGCGGCTGCAACGCTCCCTCCTCCCTCCACATGAACTCCTACCAGCTCGGCTGTCACAAGGACGCCTCCGTCACGGTGACGTCCGGGACCTGGCAGTATATCCGCGGCGGCAACAACCGGACGGACGCGAAGTCCGCGTTCGGCACGGTCGACGAGGGCGTCTCCTTCTCCGTCTTTATCAAGGGCGGGCGCTTTACCGCCTCCTCGGGAACGAATTTCAACTCCGCCTCCGGGATGAACAGCGTCGCCGGCGCGGTCTATATGGAGATCAGCGGCGGGACCTTCGAGGGTCCGGTCTATCTTCTCTCCCGCACCGGGAGCAACCCGGACCGCAATCCCGTATCGGTCACCGGCAGCGTCACCCTGAAGATCACCGGCGGCGCCTTCCTCTCAAAGGACCTGTCCGTCCGCCAGGAGACCTCCGACGCGATCACCGTTTCCACCCGCGCCGACACGGTCCTCTGCGTCACGGGCGGGAGCTTCCCCTCCGGAACGTCCGCCAAAGGCATTCCCGGCGCCCGTCTGATCCTCGGAAGCGCCGTATCGCTTTCCGGCAGCGCCTTTGCCTCCGCCGAGCAAAGCGACGCCTCCTGCCTCGCCGTCCGGGCGCCCGTCCTCACCGCAAACGGGATCCGCTATACCGATCCGCCCGCCGTTTCGCTTTCCGCGACGAAGCCGCTGACCGACGAGGAAAAGAACGCGCTCGGGCCCGACGCGAAGGACCGCATCGCCGACGCGGAAGCGCTGATCGCCGAGCAAAAGGCGCGGGAAAACGACCGGGCGCAGCTCGCCGGACTTTACTCCGCGGCGTCGCGCACCCTCTCCGACCCCGCCTATTCCCTTCACCGGGTCGAGAGCCTGCGCTTCGTCTCCCTCCTCACCGGCGAATACTCCGACAACCGCACCCTCTCGAACTACGACATCGCGCGCGTCGGCGGCGGTTATATGATCGACTGCGGAGATTCCGTCCTGATGGCGTTCGGGGACAGCAACTCCGAAGACGGCCTCGGCAAGATCTGGCGCGCGAACAGTCTCGCGTTCACAAGCGACTTCGACTACACCGACGGGCTCCGGATCGACGGCTTTTACATGGGCGACAGCTACCAGAGCAAGCCCTTTGCCGGAGAGTTCCTCCCCTCCCTGCACAAAAAAGGGACGGAGGAGTCCAAGATCCCGACGGGCGGTCTGAAGATCGGCGACACTCTTTACTTCTACTATATGTCCGTCAACGCGTGGGGCACCACGGGCCGCAACGGCTGCTGGCCCTGCAACTACGGCGCGCTCGCCAAATCGACCGATATGGGCCGCAGCTGGGAGATCCCCTCCGATCTGCGCTGGCCGGCGGGGACGGACGTCTCCGACCCCGTAAAAGAGATCCCCGCCTACGGGCTCGCCCAGCTCTATCCCGTCCTCGACGGGGACTGGGTCTACGTCTTCGGCGTTCCCGGCGGGCGCAAGGGCGCCTGCCGCCTGATGCGCGTGAAGGCCGACCGGATCGAAGATCTTTCCGCCTACGAATACATGACGGGCCGGGACGGAAACGGCCGCGGGATCTTTGAGCGGGGCGAAGCGGCGATGAACTCCAACTTCGCGGCGATCGAAGCCGCGGTCGGCGGCGTCGGCGTGATGTACAACGAATACCTCGGCGAATGGGTCGTCCTCTACTGCACCGCCTACGCGGGCAGCCTGAAAAACAGCATCGTGATGCGGACGGCGAAAACGCTGGACGGCAAATGGTCGGATCCCGTCCTTGTCATCAGGCAGGGCGGCGTGATGGGCGCGGTCTACGAGCCGCGCGTCTCCTCCGTCTACACGCGGGAGAACGGCCGGTATATGATGGTCATCACCTCCCGGGCGACCTTCTATCAGTCGCTTGTATGGGAGATCGAGCTCTCGAAAAAATGATCGCTTGTCCGAAGGAGAAAACTGCCATGCTGAACGTCAACGCCGTATCCCCTTACGTCCGGGCCGCGCTCACGTCGACCCTCCGTCCCGGGCTCGTCCTGCAGGAGCGGGCGCTGTTCGACTACGAGCTGATCTGGTTCATCTCCGGCGGGTTCTGCCTTCTGATGGGCGGGAAGACCTATCAGACCAAACAGGGAGACGTGATCCTGATCCCGCCCGGCGTCAACCACACGATCCTCGTCCCGCCGGACACGGCGCCTCTGCACGCGCACATCCACTTTGACGTGACCTACACCCCCCAGAGCGAGCTCGCCTACGTCTCCTACAAAAACCTCGACGACTTCACCGAGGAGGAGCGGCGCAGCATCCAGCCGGACTTTTTTGCCGGGACGCTGGAATACCCCTTCCTCAACGTCGGCAACCGCAAAGCTTTCCTTTCCCTGATCGAGGACGTCATCCGCACCTGCCACAACAAGCCGGTCCTCTATCAGCTCTGCTGCAAGGAGCAGATGACGGCGATCCTGCGCATGATCATCCGCGACAACGTCTCCGAGCTGCGCGCCTACGCGCCGGACGAGCCGGACTTTATCAGCAGCGTCAAGAGCTTCATCGACGCGAACTTCCTCGGCTCCCGCTTCAGCCTCGACGATCTCTCGGAGCAGTTCCACTACAACAAATTTTACCTTGTCAAAAAATTCCGCTCGACCTACGGCGTCTCGCTGATCAAATACCGCAACTCCCTGCGCGCCGAATACGCGAAAAAGAAGCTGGAGGAAGGTCTCACCCCCTCCGGCGTGGGAGATCTGCTCGGCTTCCCCGATATCTATTCGTTCAGCCGCTTTTTCAAGATGCAATGCGGACAGAGCCCCTCCGCCTATCTGAAGGAAAAACAGGAAAAGGAATCGCTCTGACCGCCTCGAAATAAACAAAAAACCAAGGAGGACCCAATGGAACAGAAGATCCCGGCAGCGATCATCGGACCCGGCAACATCGGACTTGACCTGATGTATAAGATCCTCAAGCGTTCAAAGTATATGGACCTCAGACTGATGGTGGGCAACGATACCTCAAAGCACCTCCCCGTCGCCGCCGCCGCGGGCGTCCCGACCACCGACCGCGGGATCGACGGACTGCTCGAGCACGACGACATAAAGATCGTCTTTGACGCGACCCTCGCCAGCGCCCACATGGTACACGCGCCGCTGCTCAAGGCGGCCGGCAAGATCGCGGTCGACCTCACCCCCGCGGCAATCGGCCCCTACGTCTGCCCTCCCGTCAACCTCGAGGGGTACAAAAACGAGCCGAACCTCAACCTGATCACCTGCGGCGGACAGGCGACGATCCCGATCGTGTACGCGATCAGCGAGGTGACGAAGGTCAACTACGCGGAGATCGTGGCCTGCATCGCGCGCGACAGCGCCGGCCCCGGCACCCGCGACAGCATCGACGAGTTCACGATCACGACGGCGCGCGCGCTGCGGATCGTCGGCCGCGCCGAAAAGTCGAAGGCGATCATCCTCCTCAATCCCTCCAAGCCTCCGATCATGATGAGCAATACCATCTACTGCCTCGTCGAGGACCCGGACGAGGAGAAGATCAAAGCGTCGGTGGACCGGATGGTGGAAAAGGTCCGCCGTTACGTCCCCGGTTACTCCCTCAAGCTCCCGCCCACGATCGACGGACACCAGGTCACGATCATGGTCGAGATCGAGGGCGCGGGCGACTATCTCCCCAAATACAGCGGCAACCTCGATATCGAGACAAGCGCGGCGCTGGCGGTCGGCGAGGGGATCGCGGAACATCTTCTGAAAGAAGGAGGGCTTTTGGCATGAAACAGATCCATATCCTCGACTCCACGCTGCGAGACGGCTCGCACGCGATGAGTCACAAATACACGACCGAACAGATGGCGATGCTTGCGGAAAAGATCGACGGCACCGGCGTCGACTTCATCGAGTTCGGTCACGGCAACGGCGTCGGCGGTTCCTCCATCCAGTACGGCTTCGGCGCCGCGACGGACGAGGAATATATGAAGGCCGTACGCCCCGTCGTGAAGAACGCGAAGCTGGCGATCATCACCCTCCCCGGCATCGGGACCCGCTACGATCTGAAAATGGCGAAGGAAAACGGCATCACCGTCGCCCGGTTCGCGACCCAGATGTCCGAGTGCGACATCGCGCGCCAGCATATCGGCATGGCGAAGGAAATGGGCCTGATCCCCTGGGCGGTCCTCCCGCTCGCCAAATTCCTCTCGGTGGAGGAGACGCTCCGCTACGCCCAGACCTCCGAGCGCTTCGGCGCCGAGGTGATCTACCTGCTCGACGGCGGCGGATCCGCCCTGCCGGAGGAGGTCTACGAGCGGATCTTCACCCTCCAGAAGCACATCGACGTGCCGCTCGGCTTCCACGCGCACAACAATATGCAGCTCGCCGTCGCGAACACCCTCGCGGCGATCGACGCGGGCGCGACCTACGTGGACACCTGCATCAAGGGCTTCGGCGCCGGCGCGGGCAACTGCCCCATCGAGCCGCTTTTGCTCGCGCTCGACCGCAAGGGCTACCGCACCAACGTGGATATGTATAAGGCGATGGACGTGGGCGACGAGTACCTCAAGCCGCTGATGCCGCGCCCGATGGAGCTCACAAGCGACCAGATCATGCTCGGCTACGGCGTTTACTCCAGCTTTATCCTCTTCGCCCGCCGCGCGGCGGCGAAGTACGGCGTCGACACCCGCGACATCATCAAGGAGATCGGTCTCCGCGGCTGCACCGAGGGGCAGGAACAGATCTGCATCCAGGTCGCCTACGAGCTCGCGCAGAAGAAAAAAGCCGCGCAGAATCCCTGATCCTGCGCGTCGGAAGGGTCGGATACTACCATGATGACAGAACGGATCCGGAATCTGAAGGATTTTATCTGCTCTTTCCCGCCCGAGGTCTTTGCGGACCGGGCGGAGATCATCACCGACAGCTACAAAAGGACAGAGGGCTTGCCCTCTGTCCTTCGGCGCGCTGTCGCGTTCCGCGATATCCTGGAAAAGATCGACATCCACATCGGGGATTTGGAGCGGGTCGTCGGCGCGCTGAGCGGCAAGGCGAGAGGCTGCCAGGTCTTCCCCGAATACGATATGACCTTCCTGATCAACGAGATGGACGAACTCGCGGACCGGAACACCGACCGCTTCCTCATCTCCGAGGATACGAAGGCCCGGCTGCGCGCGATCTATCCCTACTGGCAGGACAAAACGATCGCGCATCACGCCTCCCTCCGCCTCTCCGACGAACAGAAGGACGCGGCCTCCTCCCTCGTCTATATCCTGACGGCGATGCGCTCCGGGGTCGGCCATCTTGTGATCGACTACCGCTCCTTCCTCGAGCGGGGGATCCTCGGCGTGCTGGAGGAAGTCAAAGAAAAGCGCACAGAGGAGAACGCCGCCTACTACGACGCGGCGGAGATCTCCCTCCGGGCGGTCTGCGCCTACGCACAGCGGTACGCCGCTCTGGCAAAAAAACAGGCGGACGCGGAGGAGGACGCGGAAAGGAAAGCGGAGCTGTGCGAGATCGCCCGGATCCTCACGAAGGTCCCCGCCCGCCCCGCCGAAACGTTTGCCGAGGCGGTGCAGTCCTTCTGGCTCGTGCATCTCGCCCTGCACCTCGAGTCGAGCGGCCACAGCATGTCCCCCGGGCGCTTCGACCGGTATATGTATCCCTACTTCAAGCGCGATCTCGAGCGGGGCGTGCCGCTCGGGGAGCTGGAGGAAACGCTGCACTTTCTGTGGCTGAAGTTCTTTGAGCTGAACAAGATCCGCGACAAGGTCTCCACGATCGCCTTCGGCGGCTACCCGATGTTCCAGAACCTGATCGTCGGCGGGATCGACGAGGACGGGAACCCGGCGGAAAACGAGCTCTCCTACCTCTGCCTCGCGGCGACGCGGCAGATCGCGCTGCCCCAGCCCTCCCTCTCCATCCGCTGGAACGAGGAAAAATCGACCAAACGGTTTTTGCTCGCGGCGCTCGACACCGTCCGGATCGGCGGCGGGATGCCCGCCATGTTCAACGACAAGACGCTGATCGCCAATATGCGGACGATGGGCTATGACGAAAAGGAAGCGAACGACTACGCCATCGTCGGCTGCTCCGAGACGACGGGCAACGGGAACGTGGAGCCCTGGCTCACCGGGGGCTTCCTCAACGTGGCGAAGGTCCTCGAGCTGACGCTCTTCGACGGCTTCGACCCCGTCGCGAAGCGGCAGTTTTCCTTCCGCACCGGGGACACCGCGGAGATGGACTGGGAGACGTTTTACGCCGCCTTCAAGGCGCAGCTCGCCCACTATCTGATGCTCAACATCAAGGGCGACGACGTCCTCGACGAGCTGCACGGCTCGCTCTGCCCCACGCCGTTTGCTTCCGTCTTTATCCGCGGATGCCTCGACGCGGGCAAGACCAATCTCGAGGGCGGCGCGAAGTACAATTCGACCACCCTGCAGATGGTCGCCGTCCCCAACGCGATCGACAGTCTCCGCGCGCTGAAAAAATTCGTCTACGACGAAAAAACGGTCTCCTTCCGGACGCTGAAGGAGGCGCTCCTCTCCGACTTTGAGGGAGCGGAATACCTGCGCGGTCTCCTCAAGTACAAGGCGCCCAAATACGGCAACGACGACGACTCGGTCGATCTGATCGGGCGAGATCTCGTCGACTTTCTCTACGGCGAGGTGGAAAAGTATACGTCTCCCCGCGGCGGCAAGTACCGGCTGGCGCTCTACACGATCGCGTCGAACGTCCTCTTCGCAAAGCACACCGGCGCGACGCCGGACGGCAGAAAGGCGTTCGACAATCTCGCCGACGGCGGCGTCTCCGCCGGGCACGGCAGGGACCGGCTCGGCGCGACGGCGCTGCTCAACTCGGTGGTCAAGCTGACCCCGACGAAGGTCCTCGGCTCCAGCCTGCTCAACCTCCGGCTGACCCCCAACCTCCTCACCGACGAAAACAAGGAGAAGATCGCCGACCTCGTCCGGACCTACTTCCGGCACGGCGGACAGCATATCCAGTTCAACGTATTCGACGAGGCGGTCCTGCGCGACGCGCAGCTCCACCCGGAAAAATACCCCACTCTGATGGTGCGGGTGGCGGGCTTCTCCGTCCTCTTTACCACGATCGAGCGGGCGCTGCAGGACGACATCATCCGCCGCACCTGCCAGGAATCGGGCGGTATAAAATGGTAAACAAGACTGCTTTGATCTTCGACGTCCAGCGCTTCTGCCTCTTCGACGGGGAGGGGATCCGGACGACCGTCTTCTTCAAGGGCTGTCCGCTGCGCTGCGCGTGGTGCTGCAACCCCGAGTCGCAGTCTCCCGCCCCCGAGCTTTTGATCAAGCCGTCCCCGGCGTGCGCCTCCTGCGGGGTCTGCCTCTCCGCCTGCGGAGAAGGCGCCCTCTCCCTCGGGGAGAGAGGCGTGCGGGCGGACCTCTCCCGCTGCACCTTCTGCGGGCGGTGCGAGTCCCTCTGCGGATTCGACCGGATCCGGACGACGGGCAAAGCCTATACCGTCGACGAGGTAACGGAGATCATCCTGCGGGACCGGGACTACTTCGCCGACTCCCGCGGCGGCGTCACCCTCTCCGGCGGGGAGGTCGCGGCGCAGGCGGACTTTGCCCTCGCGCTGACCGACCGGCTCCGGGCGGAGGGGATCGGCGTAACGCTCGAGACCTGCGGCTTTGCGGAGCCTTCCTCCTTCCTCCGGCTCGCGGAGCGGGCGGAGCGCGTCTACTTTGACGTAAAGCTCCTCGACGAGGCCGAACATATCCGTTATACCGGACAGAGCAACAAGCTGATCCTTGCAAATCTCCGGGAGGCGGCCAAGCTGACGGAAGTCGTCGTCCGCGTCCCGCTGATCCCGGGCGTGAATCTCTCCGGCGTGTTCGCCGCGGAGCTGGCGGCTTTCCTCGCCCCTCTCCCCGTCTCGGGGATCGAGCTGCTCCCCTATCACCGCCTCGGGCTCGGCAAATACCGCGAGCTCGGCAGAGCCTGCTCCCTCGCCGATACCCCCCTCGCCTCGCGCGAGGAAAACCGCGCCTTTTTTGAAACGCTCAAAAAGCAAACCGACAAACCGGTGCGCTTCCGGTAACAAAACGAGCCGCGCCCCCCGCTTCCGCGGGGGGCGCTTCCTTTTCGGGGGCTGTAAAAGTTTCGCGCCGCGGCCGGGAGGAAAAAATCTTTCCTTTTTGGGGGATTTTTTGCCAAAAATCTTTACTTTTACCGTCCTTTGTGCTATAATAAGTAAAGATTAAGGGGGACGGCTATGATTTCCTACAAAGGACTTGAAAAAAAGCTGAAGGAGCGCGGGATCGGGCGGTCGGATCTGACGCGACTGCTCGGGCTCTCGTCGCGGACGGTTGCCAAGATCGGCAAGGGCGAAAAGCTCGCCCGCGCCGTGACGGAAAAACTCGCCGCCTTTTTTGCCTGCTCTCCGGACGACCTCGTCCGCGAGATCTCGGACAATCCGATCCTGCAGGTCCTGCGCGAGGAAAAAGAAGCGAAGATCTCGGGCGGTCTGTATCACGAGCTGCAGGTGCGCATGACGTACAACTCCAACCATATCGAGGGCAGCCGCCTGACCGAGGATCAGACGCGGCTGATCTACGAAACGAACACGCTGAATATCGGCGACGGCGTTCCGGTGGACGACGTCCTGGAGACGGTGCATCACTTCCGCGCCATCGACTATGTGATCGAATGCGCCGAAGAGCCCCTCTCCGAGGAGATCATCAAAAAACTGCACTTTATCCTGAAACACGACACCCGGGATTCCACGCTCGACTGGTTCGCCGTGGGAGAGTACAAAAAACGCCCCAACGTTGTGGGAGGCCGGGAAACGGCAAAGCCGAAGGACGTACCGGCGCGGATGAAAGAACTGCTCGCCGGGTACAATGCAAAACCGGAAATCACCGTGGAAGACGTCATCGCCTTTCACGCGGCGTTTGAAAAGATCCATCCGTTCCAGGACGGCAACGGCCGCGTCGGGCGGCTGATCGCGCTCAAGGAGTGCTTGCGGTACCGGATCGTTCCCTTCCTCATCGAGGACGGCAAAAAGGCGTTTTATTATCGCGGGCTCGCCGAATGGGACAACGAAAAGGGCTGGCTTACCGACACCTGTCTCGACGGACAGGACACGTTCCGGCGGCTGCTGGCGACGTTTGAACTCGGATAAGAGGATAAAAAAGACGGGAAGCGGCGCTTCCCGTCTTTTTTTGTTTTCGTCCTTTTTCGTTTTGTTCCGCTTTTTCTTTGCGTTTATTCCGCGATGCCCTCGAGCTTGATCCTGTCCTTCATATAGCTCATATCCTCGCCCTTGACGTTCGCCCAGTTCTTGGCGAAGAGCGCTTCCGCGCGGGTGGTGAGGACGTGCTCCATCATCTGCTGGAGCATCGGATAGCGGAGCGCGACGGCGTCCGTGCCGGCGGCGTAGGCGCCGTTGACGTCCGCGGTGCTCTTGATGCTGGCGGCAAGGATGCGGGGGGCGTTCGGCGTGTCGCGGTAGCACTCCTTGATGCTGCGGATGATGCCGAACATATCCATCTCTATCGCGGTCGCGCGGGAGACGAACGGGCAGATCGCGTAAGCGCCGACCATCGCGGCGACCGCCGCCTGAGACAGCGAGAAGAGGCAGGTGGCGACGCAGCGGATGCCCTCGTCGTGCAGTTTTTTGATCGCGCGGAAGCCCTTTTCGTCCGCGATGATCTTGCCGCAGACGCGGCGGGGGTTGAGCTCGTGCAGCTCCTCCACGCGGTGGGCGATCTCCTCCGCGTCACGGCCGTGGACCTGGATGAAGACCGGGATGTCGCGGCCGTCGTCGCTCGCCTTGAGCAGCGCTTCCGTGATCTCGCGGAGCGTCATCTTGCCCTGATAGTACTGCTCGAAGCCCTGGGGGTTCGTGAGGATCCCCGTCACACCCAGTTCCGTGCAGATCCGCACGTCCTCGAGAGAACCGGCACCGTAAATTTCCATAACTTGTTTCCTCCTGAAAAATATATCAATTTTTTTGTGAGCGGTTGGAAGGCGGGATCAGAGAGTCCCGCGGAGCATCCGGCGAGCCAGCGCGACAAGGTCGGCTTCGTCGGCTTTTTTCGGGTTTTTCGCGCGGTAGTAATCGGCAAAGAGGGCGCGGCCGAAGGCGGGAACGTCCGCCTCGGTATAGCCGATCTCCGCCAGCGTGGCGGGGACGCCGACCTTTTTTACCAGAGCGAGGAAGGCGGCGGGCACTCCGTCGGCGCTCTCGGGCGCCGCGAGGCCGCTCTCTTTGATCGCGGGGATCAGACCCGCGAGCAGCTCCCGGATCTCCGGGAGGTTGAGCGCGAGCGTGTAGGGCAGCGCCAGTCCGCAGCCGAGCCCGTGGGGTTTGTTCTTCTGCAGGGTGATGATGTAGGAAGCGCTGTGCGCGTAGAGCCCGCCTCCCTGCGTGTACGCCATCATCCCGAGCACCGAGGCGTAGGACATCCGCGTGCGCGCGTCGAGGTTTTCCGGCTCCGCGACCGCCGTCGGGAGAGAGGAGAAGACGATCTCCGTCGCCTCCGTCGCCAAAGCCTTCGTGAAGGGGTTGGGGCAGCCGCACATCCCCTCCACCGCGTGCGTCAGAGCGTCGAGCCCCGTGCAGGCGGTGACGGACGGCGGCATCGTGACCGTCATCAGCGGATCGACGAGCGCGGCGTCCGCGATCGCGGCGGGCGAGGAGATGAAGACCTTTTTGCCCTCGTGGCTCGCCACGGCGTAAGGGCTGACCTCGCTCCCCGTACCGGAGGTCGTGGGCAGCAGGATCAGCGGGACGGTCCGGGAGACCGGCGCCTTGCCGGTGATCAGCTCGACCGAGGACGCCGTGCCGGACAGGGCGCAGGCCGTGACCTTTGCCGTATCGAGCGAGCTGCCGCCGCCGATCCCGAGCACCGCGTCCGCCGACAGGGCGCGGGCAAACGCCTCCGCCGCCGCCAGATCTTCGGTATGCGGCTCCGGCGCGATGTCGGAAAAAACGCCGTACGCGAGGCCGTTTTCCGTGAGCGAACCGAGGACGGGCGCGAGCAGACCGACCTTTTCAAGGATCCGGTCGGCGATGACCGCCACCCGGGCCGCTCCTCTCTTTTTGAGGAACTCCCCGGCCTTCAGCGCGGCGCCGCAGCCGAGGAAGATCCCCTTCTCCGCGGCGTCGTCCCCGGGGAACCGGAGCGCGGCGATCTGCTTCTGCGCGTCGGTCGCCGCTTCAAGCAGGCTGAAATAAGAACTCATCCGTTTTCTCCTTTCCGGGCGCGGTCGAACTCTTCCTTCCGCGCCATCCCTTCCCGCGCGCCGAAGGTCCGGCAGTTGAGCGCGCCGCAGATGCAGCCGCAGCGCACCGCCTCTCCGATCGGCAGCCCGGAAAGCATTCCGTAAACAAATCCGCCGTGGAACGCGTCCCCCGCGCCGACCGTGTCGACGACCTCGACCTCGAATGCCGGGACGTTTTCCGCGGGACCGGGCCGGTCCGCGTAGAACGCGCCGTCCCGCCCGGCGGAGACCACGCAGGGTTTTTCATAGATCCCGTACAGCGTTTCCGCCAGAGCGGGCGCCGTCATATCGGGGTAGAGCGCCCCGAGGGAGACCACGTTCGGGATCAGGACGTCGGCGAGGCGGCAGACCTCGTCGAACTCCTCCGGGGTAAAGCCGCACTGGCGGACGGGATCGAGATCCACGTCGATCAGGAGCCTCGCCCCTTTCGCGCGCACCTTCCGCATAAAGGAAAGCACGGCGGCGGGCGGGATCTCCCCGATCTCGACCATGACAAAATCCTCCCGCCGGATCGGATCCGTCAGAGCGGAAAGATCCTCCTCCGTCAGCGAGGCGAGGCTGTTCGGGAGCAGGAAGCCGCAGCGGCGGCGCATCCCCTCGCCGGAGTAGGCCGCCACGTTGAAGGGAGAGCAGAGCGTGTCGGAATAGAGGATGCGCGAGCAGTCGATCCCCTCCGCCCGGAGCAGAGAAACGATCTTCTCCCCCATCGGGTCGCGGCCCAGCTTGCCGAGGAAGACCGTGCTCCCGCCGAGCCGGGAGACCTGAGAGAGGAAATTCGCCAAAGCGCCGCCGCCCATCTCCGCGATGGTCTGCGCGAGCAGCTTGTCCTTGTAAAGATCGCCGAAATCCGCGGTCCGGATGCGGAAATCCACCGCCGCCGTACCGAAGCCGTATACCGTCGCCATCCGGGAGCCTCCTCTGTCGTTTGTTCAGCACAAGGATAGCACCGGCCTCCGGCAAACGCAAGCCTTTCCGCCCGATATGCCAATTATTGAAAAGAAAAAGACAAAAATGATTTTTCTTCTCCCGCCGATTTCCCCTATTTTCCCCTTACACATTTTTTATCTTTAGATAATTTGTACATCCTTTTCCCCTTTTTCCGGCGTCCGGAGGCGGAAAGAGGGAGAAAAAGGAAGACCCCCGCGTCCTCAAGGTCAATAAATGCCAAGGTATCGCACAAGAAATGATATTCCCCTCCCCCTCTCCCGATGCTACAATGGAATCATAAAAAACGTTTTACAGAGGGCAGCGTTATGATTTTTGAATCTCCGTATCTCCGCTTATCCTTCCGTGACGCGGACGGATGCCTCACCGGCCTGAAGAACAAGACCACCGGCAGAGAGTATCTGCGGCGCGCCGACAGCTGGATCAGCTTTGTCTTCGACTCCGGCGTATCGGACATCTGGGATAGCCGGCCGGACGCCGAGAGCGCCGCGACCTACACGGTCAAGGGGCGCCCCGCCTCCTTTAAAAAGAGAGGGAACACCCTCACGATCCGCCGCACCGTCGCCGAGGAGGGGATGCTCGTCCTCTTTGAGGAGAAGCTCCGCTTCACCGACGGGGGACGCTGCGTCAAGTGCACCCTCCGGACCGAGAACCGGTCGGAGAAGGGCGTTCTCGTCAGTCTCCGCTATCCCGACCTCTCGGGCGTGCGCGGAGGGGACGACTCCCTCTACTGGCCGATCCAGGACGGCTCCCTCTTCCGAAAGGCCTTCCGTTCTCCCGCCGAGGGCAGCGACTTCACGACCGAGAACCGGATCCAGTTCCGCTCCACGATCGGCGACAACGACGTCTACACCGAGAACGTGATCGTCACCAACTACCCCGTCCCCTTCTCCGCCCAGTGCTGCGCCGTGTATAACGAAAAGGAGTTCCTCTACCTCGGCCACCACGACAAAGACCATTCCTACAAGCAGTTCGGCTTTGAAAAGAGCGGGAAGCTCTACATCCGCCACTGGCCCTTCCTCGCGCCCGGTCAGGGCGCCTCGCTCGCTCCGGTCTGCCTCGCCGCCGGCGAGGGCGACTGGCACGACGCCGCCGATATCTACAACCGCTTCCGCTCGTCGGCTCCGGAAAAGGGCCCCGGCAGGACGCAGGCGGGGAAAAACATCCGCGGGATGGCGATCTACCAGTGCGTTTCCTTCCCTTCCTATTATCATCTCAAATACACCGAGGACGCGCCGGCCAAGACCGTGACGGCGCCCGCCGATATGTCCTGCCGCTGCCTCAACGCGGACGGGATGGGCTCCCCGGACTTTGACACCTTCCTCAAGGCCGCCGTCCGCGCAAGGGACGAGGGCGGCTCCGATCTCGTCCTCTTCATCGGCTGGCACGTCGGCGGGCTCGACGCCTGGTATCCCGACTACGAGCCCGTGAAGGAGCTCGGCGGCAAAAACGGGCTGCGCGAGGCGATCAAAGAGGTCCACGAGGCGGGGATGAAGGCGATCTTCTACGTCAACGTCCATATCGCCGACCGGGAGTCGAAGTGGTTCCGCCATCCCGGCAGGACCGCCGACCGCCTCGGCGTCGACTGCGCGATCAAAAAGCCGAACGGGGACGTTTGGGTGGAGCGCTATCCCGGCACCTCGCGCCAGTACTTCGTCGCCCAGTGCCCGATGTCCGACGCCTGGACGAGAGCCGCGGTGCACGCGATGGAAACGGTGATGAAGCTCGGCGCCGACGGCATCTACTTTGACGAGCTGATGACGATGCCCGCCTACCTCTGCTACGACCGCACCCACGGGCACAAGACCCCGGCGACCGCGTTCTCCGAGGGCTACCGCCGCTTCTTCTCAAAGGTCTACCGGATGATCAGGAAATACCGTCCGGACGATTACGTCTGCGGCTGCGAGGGCGTGGGCGACGCCTACGACCCCTATATCGACATCATGTGCATGCACTGGTGGCGGAAGTGGGGCAACCCGAAGGCCTCCTACGCCCGCCCCGAGGCGCTCTCCTACGTGATGCGCCGCCCGATGCTCGGGATGCAGGCGAGCGGCGAGATCGGAGACAACATGGCGGGCTACGCCTTCTCCGTCTTCTCTCCCCTGCTCGAGCACCCCTACGTCTACCCCACCTCGAAGCGTCTGCACGCGCTCTGGGAAAAATACCCGGAGATCTACCGGGACGGGACCTTCACCGACACCGTCGGTCTCTCAGGCGTCCCCGCGGGCGTCCGCGCCGGAACGAAGCGCGCAAAGGACGGCGCCTCGCTGATCCTGCACCTCTACAACACCTCCTACCGCGCCGTTACCGTCTCCCCCGCCCTTGACGCCGCGCGCCTCGGCATCCCCGCCGGGCTCTCCGCCCGCGACGCGGAGACGGGCAAAGCCGTCTCCCTCCCCCTCACCCTCGGCCCGAAGGAAAAGAAAGCCGTTCTTTTCCGCAAGTAAGATAGAAACAAGATCAAAAAATGGAGGAAACCACGATGCTTTCCAGAAAAAGCAGCCCCGTCTTCGCCGTTCTCTTTTTCATCTTCCTCGCCGTCGCCGTCTGGATGACGGTCATCATCGCGGGAGCGGCGCGTTCCCCCTCGCCGGTCGGTCCCTCCGTCACCGACCCCGTCGAGACCAATGCGCCGGAGAAAACCGAAAAGCTCTCCCTGGAGGAGAAGTTCGGCAAAAAATCCTTTGACGGCACCACGATCTACTTTTTGACCGGCGGCGACACGAACTGGTGGGTCAACTATGACATCGCCGGTCCCTCGGACGGAGAAGTCCTCTCCGAGGCGCTCTACCGCCGCAACACCGAGATCGAGGACACCTTCGACTGCACGATCGTCCACGACCAGAAGACCCATAACGAGGCGGGCGCCGCGATCCGCCGGGACGTCAACTCCGGCGACCACAACTACGACTCCTACTTCTGCAACGGGACGCAGATGACCACGCTGCTCTCCGGCGCCCTCGCCGCCAACCTCAACGAGATCTCCGCCTTCGACTTCACCGATCCCTGGTGGAACAAGACGGTCAACGACACCCTCAACTGGGGCGGCAAATACCGCTACTTTGCGATGGGGGACATGAACATCATGGCGTGGAAGTCCACCGCCTGCATCATGTATAACTACACGCTCGCGAAGACCCTCGGCCTCGAGGACGCCTTCGGGCTCGTCAAGGAGGGCAAGTGGACGGTCGACGTCTGGAACGAGATGATCGCCGCCGCCACGGAAGACCTCAACGCCAACGACAAGATGGATTACGACCACGACCGCTACGGCCTCGTGTGCGGCAACCAGGTCTTCGAGTACACCCTCAACGGCATGGGCGAGGGCTGCGCCGCGGCGGACGCCGACAACTGGCCGCTGCTCTTCGATCTGACCGACCGGAAGGTCGCCGCTCTCGAGCAGCTGACCAAGATCTTCTCCCACGACACGACCCTGAACGTCCACGACGCCTCCTACTCCGGCGGCACGAGCCTCGCCGGCAAATCCGGCATCTACTTCTCCACCGGCCGCTTCCTCTTCTTCGCCGAGACGATCTGCGGCTCCTTCCAGCTCTGGGATATGGAGGACGACTACGGCTTCCTGCCCTTCCCCAAGTTTGACGAAAAGCAGGAAGGCTACAACTCCCTGATCCAGAGCCCGCAGATGTCGATCGTCACGATCCCCTACGGCGCCGACGCCCACCTCAATGAAACGACCGCCGTGATCAACGCGATGGGCTATCTCAACCAGCGGGACATCAAAACCGTGTTCTTCGATCACGTCTTCGGTACCCGCAGCGTGCGCGACCACGACCTCAACGTCGATATGCTGAGCCTGATCCTCCAGGACCGCACCTTTGACCTCGGCGTCACCCTCAACCCCGCGAGCATCATCACCAGCCTGCGCAACGAGGCCATCAGAGGGACCAATTCCTTCGCCTCCGTCTACGAGTCGAACGTCGACGCCGCCAAGGCCGAATACGTCAAGCTCCGCGCGACCCTCGGCGACTGACGCCGGGACACAACGAAAGGAGTACGTTATGAAAAAGATTTCCTTCCTTCTCTCTCTTCTCCTCGTTCTGACCCTTCTCGTGCCGCTCGGCGCGGCGTCCGCCTCCGCGGCGGACGGGGTCTGCTTCATCAGCGACGACGGCAGCGATCTCGCGGACGGCTCCGCGCCCGATAAGGCGAAGGCGTCGCTCAACGCCGCCTACGCCGCGCTCCCGCAGGGCGGTACGATCGTCCTCTGCGGACCGCTGACCCTCTCCCGCTCCGCCGACGGCGGCGACTACCGCACGCCGGAGACCGCCACGGGCGCCTACACGCTCACGAGCGTCTGGAACGGGACCGACTACCGCACGACGGCGAGCGCCGCGCTGCTCTCCGATATGTGGCTCTACTTCAACAGCGAGCACACCCTCGACCATCTGACCATCCGCGTCCAGAAGAGCACCTCGCTCTACTGCTGCAACGGCAACAAGGTCGTGATCGGCGAGGACGTGGAATGCGTCAAGGACGGAAGCTCCAACTATATCGGCATCACCGCCGGCCGTAACGACGACGCGGCGCAGGACGCCGCGCACGGCGGCGACCTGACCGTCAACGGCGGCACCTGGCAGATGATCCGCGGCGGCACCCGCAACAACGCGAAACTCAACTGCATCAACGAGGGAGGCCCCGTTGTGACCATCAACGGCGGCGACTTCTACGGTGTGATCTTCACCGGCGGCGACGGCACGATCAAAGGCAACGCCGCGACGACGATCAACGGCGGGACCTTCCACGGAGCGCTGAATCCTCTCGGCACCGGAAAGGTGGAGGGGAGCGTCACCCTCACGATCAACGGCGGCGACTTCCTCGACGTGACCACGCTGAACTTCTTTGCCTCCGCCACCGGCTCCGCCGACGGTCTCTGCACGCTGAAAATCAACGGCGGCACCTTCCACAAAGGCATGGATCTCTTCGGCGACAGGTCTGAAGACCACTCCAAAGCCGCCCAGGGCGTGATCCTCGACGCTTCCGGCTGGGAGACGCCCATGGGCAGCCTCCTCGAAAAAGCCGAGGGCTTCAGTCAGGTCCTTTACGACAAGTCAAAGGTCCCGGCGGAGACCGAGCCGTCCGTGACCGAACCGCCCGTGACCCAGGCCCCCGTGACCGAACCGCCGAAGGAGACGCAGGCGCCCGTGACCGGGGCGCCCGAGACGAAGGCTCCGGCAAAGACCGCGCCGGTCACGTCCGCCCCCGAAACGGGCGAGACCGCCGCCCCCGGCGGCTCCGGCGTCCCCGTCTACGCCGTGGCGATCCTGATCGCCTCCCTCTGCGGATGCGTGATCAGCGCGCTGCTCTTCTTCCGCAGCCGCGCTAAGAAAGAAAACTGACCGGACAAAAACAGGATCGCGGGAAACCGCGATCCTGTTTGCCGTCCGATCCCGGGACTCGCTCCCCTGTGAGGCTTTATGAAAAAACGCTTTTGTCACATGCTCTCCCTTCTCCTGCTCCTCCTCCTCCCCGCGGGGATCCTCTCCGCCTGCGCGGCTCCCGCGCCGGCGCCGGAGACCGAAGAGACCCCCGAGACCGCCTCTCCCTCCCCGCCGGAGGACGGGCGGATCCGGCTCGTCGCGGACGGAGCCTCCGCCTTTACCGTGATCCGGGCGGACAACGCCTCCGACGCCGTCAAAAACGCCGTCTCCCGTCTCCGGGAGTACGTCCGGGACGCGACCGGGGTACGCCTCGCCGCTTCGACCGACCGGGAGATCCCCGAGCCGGGCGCGGCGGAGATCGTCGTCGGCTTCTCCTCCCGCAAGGAGAAGGGGTCGATCCGTCTGCGGGAGACGGAATTCCGCGTCTTTGCCGAGCGGACGGACGGGCGCGCCGCCCTCTACCTGCTCGGCGGCAGCGACGTTGAGATCCTGAACGCCCTCGACTGGTTCCTCGCCCGGTGCCTCGACCGGGACGGGCGGACCCTCTCCTTTTCCTCCGACCTCTCGGTCAGCCTCTTCTCCGTCTACAACGACTATGAACAAAAAGGGACCGCCGTCGTCGAACGGCTGCACGGGCTCTTCGTCTCCGCCTCCCTTTGCGGCAACGCCGCCTCTCCCCTGCGCGCCGTGACCGGCGTGCGTACCGTCGCCATGCTGACGGGGGAATACTCCGTCAACCGCACCCATTCCCTCTACAACGTCTGCGGGACCGACCTCGGCTTCCCCGTCCTGCACAAGGACAAGCTCTGGTTCTTCTTCGGCGACACCTTCTCGGGCGGGGAGCGCAAGGACGGCTGGCGCACCAACAGCGCCGCCTACACGACCGACCTCGATTACACGGACGGCGTCGTCTTTGACGGGATGTACGCCTCCTCCGGGGACTTTGCGACCGAGCTGATCCCCGGGATGAAGAAGCCGAAGACCGAGTACTCGAAGATCCCGACGGGCGCCCTCTCCCTCGGCGATACCCTCTACTTCTACTTTATGTCGGTGCGCGAATGGAGCACCGCGAGCGGCTGGGACTGCAACTACGGCGGGCTCGCCAAGTCGGAGGACGACGGAAGGACCTGGAAGATCGTCGACGGGCTCCGCTGGGACGGGGATACGAAGTTCTGCCAGATCTCGCCCGCCTACAACCCCGCGGACGGCAAGGTCTATCTGACCGGGATCACCGGCGGACGGCTCGGCTTTGCCCGGATGATGCGGGTGGACGCGGACAAGATCGAAACGCTCTCCGCCTATGAATATCTTACCGGCTACGGTCCGGACGGCGGCGCCGTCTGGACGGCGGGCGAGGCGGGGATCCGGAGCGAATTCCCGCTGATCGACGCCCGCGTCTCCGAGAACACGGTCTTCTATAACGAATATCTCGGGGAGTGGGTCGTCTCCTTCAAAAAGGACAGCGTCCTCCACCTCTACACCGCCAAAAAGCCGGAGGGACCCTATACCCTCACCGCCGACCTCACCTTCCCCTCGGTCGGCGCGGGCGTGTACGGCGGCTTCAGCTGCCCCGCCCTCTCGCGGGACGGCGGCCGGAAGCTCGCCTTTGTGATGTCGACCTGGGACCCCTGCTACAATACGTTCTTGCTCGAGATCACGCTCAATCAATAAGAAAAGCGGTCCCCGCCGCACGGCGGGGACCGCTTCTTTTGCCGCGCAAGCGGCGTTTTTATTTTTCGTTTCCCCGGAGCTGCCCGAGCGCGCCGCCCGACCGAAGCAGCGCTCTCACCGGCACCGACAAACGGCAAAGGATCCCCTCCCGGCGTATCGCTCAAACCCTTTCTCTTACAGCGTATATCTTGTATTCCTTGCGGAACCGATCCGCTTGATCAGGCCCTTTTGCGCCATACCGGTCAATATCCTGGTCGCGGTAGGGGTAGAAACGTTCAGGATCTTTTCTGCATCGGATCTTCCGATCTCTCCCCTCTGACGGATCAGATCCAAAACGAGAGTTTCTCTGTCTGTTTGTCCGGCCGGAAGAGGCGCGGCGGTCATTTTCGGCAGCGTTACCTTGAAAGCATTTGCCGAACACTCAAAAACAGGCGCTTTCTTGCACTTTGTATAAGCTTTTTTGATTTTAGAGATCCCTGTTCCGTATGCTTCGATGAAATGCAGGCGATAGAAGATCTCGGCAAGGCGTTTGTTGCGAAGGTAGGAGATCCCGAGCATGATATCGCTCATTTCCACGCCGCGCATCAGCCCGCCGAGCGATACGATCTCGATACGGTCGTCAAACACGCTGACGAGCGTATAACCGTACAAACCGTAATCCCTGTGAATAAAAGCGTTCAACACGGCTTCTCTGATCGCTTCCGCGGGATAGTCTCTGATATCCGTCCGTTTTATTTTTTCTATTCTGGGACTGCTCAGCTTATTGTAATGATCGAGCATCTTCATTAAATCGTCTAACTGGCGGAACAAAGAGCCGGAAAACTCGTGTCTGTCTTTGAACACTTCTTTCTCCGTCCCTTCAAAGACGGCGAATTTGATCTTATGTTCGCATTGATCCGACAAAAGCAACCCGAGATTGGTATAACAACCGTCTCTGCAGATCAGACCGAGCGAACGTTTCTGCGCTTCCGCAAAAGGAAGTCCGGCAGCAAAAAACTCCTGCTCCGCCTGAACGAAAGTCAACTTTTGATTCAACGAGCGGGTCTCTTCAAAAGAATCTCCCGTCGTCTCTTTGATCATGGAAAGGATCGCGGTTTCCGTTGCGGGGACCGACGCGGTCCCGAGCCTGACGTAAACGCCTTCCGGCCTTATTCCTTTTGAAGAAAGATAATAGGGGGACATACTGCCTTTGTTTACCGTGATCTTTAATACCTCTTTCTTTTCGAGCAGGATGCGTTCGTATTTTACAAACATCGAAATATCGGGTTTTACCGTGCTTGAAATGTGGTTGACGCACTGAAGCTCAACGGCCTCCGGATCGGAAAGTCCCGCAACCGCGCCGTTATCTTCTATGCCGATAAAGATCTCGCCGCCGTTTGTGTTTGCAAACGCGATCACTTCCTTATTCAGATCATTTACAAACTGTCTCTTGAATTGGATCCGTTCGGTTTCTTTCATCATGCTCTCCGGTCTTTCTTATCTGATCAAAAACGATTGTGATTAGATTATATAGGATTTGATTTGATTTGCCAAGCCGTTTGAAGCGATTTGATTTTTCTGTAAAAAAGGAGCTTTTTAATGTCCGTTTCCTGCTCACAACAAACTTGCCGTCAGAAAACCGGCAGCGAAAGATCGCGGGCGGGTCGAAGAGCCGACCCGCCCGCGATCTTTGTTGAAACGGCGCGTTCCCGCCGGAAACAAGCGCTTTATTTTTCGTTTTCCCGGAGCTGCCCGAGCGCGCCGCCCGGATGGCGCAGGACGTACTCCTGCGGGGTCAGGCCCCGCATTTCCTGCAAAACGACCGAGAG
Source organism: uncultured Ruminococcus sp. (assembly GCA_902778725.1). Taxonomy (GTDB): domain Bacteria; phylum Bacillota; class Clostridia; order Oscillospirales; family CAG-272; genus RUG12395. The sequence goes on along the minus strand of CACYYS010000019.1, from coordinate 9,405 downwards.
CCCCTGCAAAACGAGCGTCTCCACAAGGACCGAGGCGCGCGGCGCGCGGTCGAGCGGTCCGCCCTCCTCCCCGACGGAGGCAAGCAGCGTGAGATCGGCGAAGCGGGCGAGCCAGGAGTCCGGATTGCCCGTAACGGCGATCACCTTGCAGCCGTTGCGGCGGATCGCCGCGGCGGTCGCCTTCAGCTCCGCCGTCTCCCCGCTGTTGGAGATGCAGATCACCACGTCCCCGGGGACGAGCTGCCCGCAGGAGCCGTGGACCGCCTCCGTCCCGTGCAGAAAGTACGCGGGCGTGCCGGTGGAGGAAAAGAGCGAGGCGGCGTAGGCGGCGATATGCGCCGGCTTGCCGATCCCCGTAACGTGCAGGCGCCCGCCGGCGGCCCCGGACTCGCGGATCATGCGGGCGGCGGGGAGGAAATCCTCCGTCTTCATCCGTTCAAGGGCGGCGTCCAGCTCGCGGCGGACGGTCCCCTTCAGTTTTTCGATCGCGTCCATCTTATCCCTCCGTATAGCGGGAAACGTCCCGCCCGTTTTTTTCAAGGAACGCGGCGACCTCGGCAAGCGAGGGGAGGCTCGGCTGCGCCCCCATCCGGGAGACGGTGATCGCCGCCGTGTGGTTGGCAAAGGTGAGCGCCTCCTCCGGCTCCGCGCCGAGGCAGACGGCCGTGCAGAAGGCTCCGACAAAGCTGTCCCCCGCCGCGGTGGGGTCGACGGTGGGCGCGTAGTCCACGCACGGTCCGTGCAGAAAACGCTCCCCGTCAAAGAAGACCGCGCCCCGGCTGCCGAGGGTGATGATCACGTTCCTTACCCCCCGCGCGCGGAGCCGCTCCGCCGCCTCGCGGGCGGTGGCGAGATCGGTCACGCGAACGCCGGTGAGATCGAACGCCTCGTGCTCGTTCGGCGAAATGTAGGTGAGCCCGTCGAGAAGCTCCTCCGGGACCGGCGCGGAGGGCGCCGAATTGAGCATCACGGGGACGCCGTGACGGCGGGCGATCCGCGCGGCGGCGAGATCGACCTCCGTGGGGATCTCCAGCTGCAGGATCAGCATATCGGCGGAGGGGATCCGCGCCTCCAGCCCCGCGATATCGCGCTCCGTCCAGTCCATGTTCGCTCCGGGGACGACGAGGATGCGGTTGGCGGTGCCCGCCTCCGTCACCTCGAGCTGGATGTTGCCGATCGCGGTGGGACGCTCCGAGAGGGTCACCCCCTCCGTGTCCACGCCGGACGCCGCAAGCGAGTCAAGGATCCGGCGGCCGAAGTCGTCACGCCCGATCTTGCCGACCATCGCGACCTCGGCGCCGAGGCGGGCGGCCTGCACCGCCTGGTTCGCTCCCTTCCCGCCCGGCGCGGTGGAAAAGTCCGTGCCGATCACCGTCTCCCCGCTCTGCGGGAAGCGCGGCGCGGAGCAGATCAGGTCCATCACAAGGCTCCCCGCAACGAGGATCCGGGGTCTCTGTTTTGCCATATCGTTTTCCTCTTTTCGGTCGTAGTTTCGTTTTTTTCAGTATACCACCGCAAAGCGGGGAAAGCAAGAGTCTTCCCGCAGTTTCGCAAGATATGCCAAAGCGGGAAGGGCGGCGTCTTTTTTTTGCGGATTCTTGGCGTCTTTTTGCCGTTTTTTGCCCGAGGGGAAAGAAGAAAATTGCTTTTCCGCCCGATTTGTGATACGATAGAATAGAAGATCCGCCGGATGAAACCGCCCGGACGGTTAAAAAGGGAGAAACCATGAGATCCAAACGCCCGCTTCTCTTTATCCTGCTGTCCTTTGCCGCCGCGCTCGGCTGCTGCGGCTGCGCCGCCGGGCCGGCTCTCCCGCCGGAAGGGACCGGCGCGCTCACGGAAGCGGCGCCGACCGCCTCCGTCCCCGCCGAAACGGCGCCGGAGACCGTCCCCGCGACGGAGCCCGCGCCCCTGCCGCGGTTTGACGAAACGAAGATCGCCTTCTCCTTCGGCGCGGTCTCCGACGTGCATATCAGCGTCAGCGCGACCAAAAACAAGGGGATGTTCACCAACGCGCTGAACCGGCTGCTGGCCGAAGCCGCCGAGAAAGACCCCAACGGTCTGCGCGGTCTTGTCGTCGCGGGCGATATGGTCTCCAACACCTCAAAGGGCGACAAATCGGCGAACCTGGAGATCTCGCGCTTTGCGGCGATCCTCTCCGATTACAAAACAAAACCGCTCGGGACGAACGTGCTGGTCGCCGTCGGCAATCACGACACCCGCTCCGCCCTCACCCGCCAGCCCGCTTTAAAGGAAACGTATCTCGGAGCGGAGTACTACGCGATGGACGTCGACTCAAATCTGGAAAAAGGATACCGGCACAGCGTCCTCTCCGGGTATCATTTCCTCATCGTGGAGCCGGAAAGCTACGGCTACGGCACGCCCTTTGCCGCGGACGTCCTCGCCTGGCTCGACAAGACGCTCGCCGATCTCACGGCAAAGGATCCCTCCTCCTACGTCTTTGTGGTAACGCATCCGACGGTCGCGGACACGACCTACGGCAGCGAGGCGGATTTTGAAAAGGGGCACAGCCGCTGGCGTACCGAAAACCTCGGCGCGGTCCTCGCAAAGTACCCGCAGGTCATCGTCTTCACCGGGCACACCCACACGCCGGTCTTCGACGAGCGCTCCATCATGCAGACCTCCTTTACCGCGGTCAACTGCGGGTCCACCGCGGACACCGCCTTTGAGCTCGAGAAGTACGACAATATGGTAAACGACAAGACGCAGCTGCCCGTCTCCAACGGAGACGTTTCGACCGGGCTGCTCGTCCAGATCGACGGGAGCGGGAACGTCCGGATCACCCGTCTTCTCTTCTCCGAAAAGAAGGAGATCAAAACGGCGTGGGAGCTCCCCGCTCCGCAGGCGGACGGCTCGCACCTCACCCTCTACACGAGAGCCGCCCGGGAAGCAGCGAACGCCGCCCCCTCTCTCCCGGGTCCGCTGACGCTGACGGTCGGCGAGGACCGTACCGTCTCCCTCTCCCTCCCGGCGGGCACGGACGACGACTTTGTCCATCACTATAAGATCACGGTCGAGGACGCCGCCACGGGCAAAACCGTGAAGACCGTCCTCGCCCTCAGCGATTTCTACGCGCGCGCGACCGCGGCGGAGATGCAGAAGACCTTTACCTATTCGATCAAGCTGGACAAAGCGGGGTCCTACCGGATCCTGGTCGGAGCGGTCGACTCCTGGGACGCCGAAAGCGGCGCAGTCAGCGCCGACGTGACCGTTTCCTGATCCGGCCTGCCGGGCCCCCGGCGGCGCCCGGGAAAGGATCCGAAACGCGCGCGGCCGTCGGATCCCCTCAAAAGAAAGCAGAGCGGCGGGAGCGATCCCGCCGCTGTGTGTTATTCGGATTTTGCGAGTCCCGCTCCGCGCCGGAGGTTTGCGCGGGCGGGGCCGTACGCTGACCTCCCGCAAAACGGTCTCCCCGCGCGGCCGCGGATGCCGCCCGTCGCTCCGGCTTTTCAGAAACGGCCGGGGCTTTTTTCTTTTTTCCGGTTTTTCTTTGCGGGCTTATCGGTGAAGCGGAGACGGGACCAGAGGATGACGGAGGCTTGACCGGGGATCCCGAGGAGGAAGATCGTCCAGAGGTTATAGCGGATGGCGAGGAGGTAGACGGTGGCGAGGGTGGACCAGATCAGGACGGAGATGATGATGAAATTCCAGGAGCGGTTGCCCCAGACGGAATTGAGGACGAGGACGACGATGCAGGAGACGGGAACGGCGATGAGAAAAGCCTGCCAGAGGTGAGTCCTGAAGACGGAATCCCCGACAAAGTAAGCGAACAGGGCGAGGAACCAGACGATCAGGACGGACATCACGGTGATGATCAGGTGATTGCGGTTGCGGAGGCGGATCCGCTCGGGGGACTGCGGTTTTTCCTCGGGGAGATGCTCGCTGAGGAGGTAGTCGACGGTCACGCCGAAGAGGTCGGCGATCTGCTTGAGGACGGTGATATCGGGGACGGAGTCGCCGCGCTCCCACTTGGAGACGGCCTTGTCGGTATAATTGAGCCGCTCGGCGAACTCCGCCTGCGTGAGGGGGGCGGCGAGCCGGAGGCGGACGATGTTCTCGCCGATCAGGCGGCGGAGGTCCTTTTCTTCCTGCATTTTTTCCTCTCTACCGGCGGTAGAGCCGGCCGTTTTTTCTCTACTTTGCGGGGCGGGAACGGTATAGTCCGGGCGCGCGGAAGTAGGTTGTCCTTTTCTACGGAGATGGTTTACACTATAGACGGACCGTATCTATTTTACCATACCCTTTTCCGTTTTGCAACCGTTTGGGCGGTCCGAATTTCGCAAAGTGAGGTTTTTCCATGCCGAAAAAGAAATCAAGCGCGACAAAGCCCGAGCCTTTTTTCTCGATCCGGGAGATGCTCGAGCGGACGGTCGCCGGGTACGGCGACACCGTCGCCTACAAATTCAAGCGCGAGGACGACAGCATCGCGGAGGTGACCTACGCGGAGTTTTACGAGAGGACGGAGTCGCTCGGCGCGGCGCTGACGGCGCTCGGCTTCGGCGGATCCGCCGTCGCCTGCGTGAGCGAAAACCGCTTTGAGTGGATCAACGTCTACCTGACCGTACTGCAAAGCGAGGGAGTCTTTGTCCCGATCGACCGGGAGCTCCCCCTCTCCGATATGCTCTACCTGCTCGCCGACAGCGAGAGCGAGGTGGTCTTCTTCTCCGAAAAATACCGGGACCGGATCCTCGAAAACCGCGGCAAGCTCCCGCGCGTGAAGCTCTTTGTCTGCTTTGACGGCGAGGAGAGCGCCGACTGCCGCACGCTCGCCTCCCTGCTCGCCGACGGAGCAAAACTCGACCGCGCCGCCTACGACGCGCAGAAAAGCGACGAGCACGCCCTGAAAATGCTCGTCTACACCTCCGGCACGACGGGCAAGGCGAAGGGCGTGATGCTGACCGAGCACAACCTCGTCTCCAGCGTCTACTACGGGGTCCAGGTCTCCGGGATCTTTGACACGGCGCTCTCGATCCTCCCCTATAACCACACCTACGAGTCGGTCTGCGACATCCTGGTGAACATCCAGTCGCACGGCACCTTCTGCATCAGCCGCTCGATCAAGGACATCGTCGGCGATATGAAGCTCTTCCGCCCCTCGAACATCTATATGGTGCCGGCGGTCGCGGAGTTCATCCGCCGCGGGATCCTCCGCAACCTCGAAAAACGCGGAAAAAAAGCGACCTTTGAGCGCGCGGTCAAGCTCTCCCGCGCGATGCTGAAGATCGGCATCGACCTGCGGCCGAAGCTCTTTTCCCAGATCCTCGGCGCCTTCGGCGGGCGGCTGCGAAAGATCGTCTGCGGCGGCGCGCCCATCCGGCCGGAGATCGGCGAGTTCTACGACGATCTCGGCATCGCCCTGACCGGCGGCTACGGCATCACCGAGTGCTCGCCGCTGATCTCGGTCAACGACGAGGGCTCGCTCGACTTCCACACCGCCGGGCACCGGCTCGCATGCCTCGAGTGGCGGATCGACGAGCCGAACGAGGAAGGGATCGGCGAGATCTGCGTCAAGGGCGACGTCGTCATGCTCGGCTATTACAAAAACCCCGAGGCGACCGCCGAAGCCATCCGCGACGGATGGTTCTATACCGGCGACTACGGCTACCTCACCCCGGACGATCAGGTCGTCATCACCGGCCGCAAGAAAAACATCATCGTCCTCTCCAACGGCAAAAATATCTATCCCGAGGAGATCGAAGGCCGCCTGCTGCGGGTCGAGGAGATCGAGGAAGCCGTCGTCCGCGGCCTGCGCGACGAGCGCGGAGACGAAAGCGCCCTCGCGGCCGAGGTCTACCTCAACACCCCCGTCGAGGAAAGCGAGCTCCGTAAAAAGATCGGCCGCGAGTTCGAAGACCTCCCCTCCTATAAGCGCATCAAGAAAATCACCGTGCGGGACGAGCCCTTCCCCAAAACCACCTCCAACAAGATCAAACGGGACGAGATCCGGAAAAACTGACCGTACTTTTCTGAAGAAACCTACTTTTCTGAAGAAAAGTAGGCAAAAGACTTTTTGAAGGGGCAGGGAAAGGAAAAAGCGTATTCAAAGAAGCTCCTTCCCCAAAAGCCGCCGTACTTTTCTGAAGAAAAGTAGGCAAAAGACTTTTCAAAAGACGCAGGGAGCAGAGAACGTGTATTCACAGAAGCTCCTTCCCCAAAAGCCGGTCCGTTACGGAATGGACCGGCTTTTTGTTGTGCGCGGGAAAGCGCAAACATAGCGGATCTAATCCCCCACACGCAAAAACCGGCGCGGGAACAAAACAAAAGCGCGATCCGGCGCGCCGGGTGACAGGCCACCTCCGCGCCTGCAAAGCGGGAAAAGGCTCCCTCCCCGTGGCCCGATCCCCCAAAAATCCTTACGGATTTTTCCGGGGACCCCGCCGGGCCGGTGTCGCGCGAAGCGAGACGGAAGGAGTTTTCGTTAGCTTCCCGCTCCCCGAACGAAAACGGGCAGGCGCGCGGCGCCTGCCCGTTTTGCGGGACCGTTTTTCTTTTCGGTCAGCTGGTCCGTCTTCTCTTTTTCGCGGCGAGGAGGACGCCGCCGAGGGAAAGCGCCGCCGCGGGGAGAAGGAAGACCGTACTGTCGCCCGTTTGGGGAGCGCCTGCCGCTCCGCTGAGTGCATTATTCTCTTCCAGAATCTGATAGGGGAGACGGAAAGATGTGAATCTCCAGTTTCCGTTCTCTTTTTCCAGAACATATTCCGAGGAATACGCGCCCTTGCTTGCGGTAACGGTCACACGGAATACGACCTTGCTTTCTTCATCCGATGTTCTTGTTATCTCGGCAGTCCCCTCATTTGCCGCACCGTACGACGCATAATAGATCCGTCCGTTTTTTTCTACGACAAACGGAAGTCCCTGCGGCGTCTCCAAAGCAAAAAACCAATTTGTCAGATTTTCGGAAAAAACCGTGTTCATATACGCACGGATCGACTCTTCGGATAAACCCTCGATCCCCGCCGCGGTATAACGAAAACTTTTCCCCGTTTTCTCCGAAGTCAACTCCAGCGTTTTTTCGTTTTCGGGGACCGTTGCCGTTTTTGCCGTCTCGCCTTTTGTGTATCCCGGCGTCAACATATCGGGCGTTCCGGACAGAAGCGTGAACATCCTTCCGATATAATACGCTTTGGTATACAGTTCTTTGAAGTCCGCGTCGGAAAAACCGGATTTCTCCGTCGATTCAGAAGGGATCAGCTTTTCATTTTTGACGATAGCCTCTCCTTCCGCAAACGCAGAAACAGCAAAGGCCAACAAAAGAATAAACGAAATGAAAAGAACGGCTGCTTTTTTCATTACTTTTTCTCCTTTCAAAAAAACAATTCTTCCTATTCCGCAAATGCTAGATATATATCTTTACACGCATCATAAACTTCACCGATCGGTGCGATATGAACACCGTTAAATGCGGCGGTCAAATCAGGATGATCAACAATCGTTCAAAAGAATACTATTATTGTTTCCTATATCAATACCAGCAATGCGGAACCGTTTTCTCTTTTCGGTCAACTTGTCCGTTTTCTCTTTTTCGCGGCGAGGAGGATCCCGCCGAGGGAAAGAGCCGCCGCAGGGAGGAGGAAGACCGCGCTGTCGCCTGTTTGGGGAGAGATGTCAAAGGGGGACAGTCCGTTTTGGGTGAGATAGGCGTCAAGCAGAGCGAAAGAGGAACTTGTCCATTCGACCGCAAAAGGCTTCGGAGTGTTTTGCGATCCTGTTTTGACAACGGAATAAGTCACCGGATACGTTACGCTTACCCCGAGCCCCGTGACGGTCACGTTGACCACGATCCTGTCTGCGGTATCTTCGATCCGTTCAATGGAAATCTCTTCGATAATGTTATTCTGTTTGTAGTAATAGAGCGACGGGAACGCGGCAAAATAGCGATAACCGTTCCGTTCGATCACGTTATAAAAGGTTTTGCCTCCGAGGGTGATCGGTTGGGATAGCCTTTCTATTTCGCTCTTGGACAACAACCCGTCCGGGCCCCACCCGGAGGGAGTATTGGCAGGAAAACTCGACGAGAGCTCGTAGCGGATCCCGTTCTCCCAGATTTCCTCGGAAACCCCTTCGGGAAGCAGTTCAGTCTGAATGTTGCTTTTCGCTCTGAAAAACGGAGTATATTCTGCCGTCATCAAATCCAATTCCCAAAAAGCCGCCCACAAAGAATCGTCGGATACTCCGGATGCAAATTTGCTGCCGTCTCTGTCAATTTCCCCGTTTCTGTGTTTTTGATTATCGAGGGAATACGCCTGCGCGGAAAAGGGGAAGAGGAGCAGAAAAGACAGGGCAAAAGAAAGAATTGCGAACGCTTTTTTCATTGTTGTACTCCTTTTTCGTAATATCCGATCAGTCGGCCCGTTTTCTCTTTTTCGCGGCGAGGAGGAGCCCGCCGAGGGAAAGAGCCGCCGCGGGGAGGAGGAAGACCGCGCTGTCGCCCGTCGCAGGGGAAGATACATTCAGGGCGAGCGTGTCTCTGGCGATCCAGTACGGGAGACGAAAGGAAGAGAAGATCCACGCTCCGTTCTGCTTTTTCAAAACGTATTCATAAGAGGTACGCTGCATATCGTTTGCCCAGAAAGCAAAATCTCCGACTTGTTCCGGATAGATCTCCGCGTGAAAAACGACCGTTTCCGCTTCATCCTGCGTCCGTGTCAGTCCGGCTTTGATGAGGTGATAAGGGCCCTGCTCTACTTTGTGGGAGATCATTTCATAGAGGTATCCGTTTTCCACCAGACAGAGCGGAACGCCGTCCGCTTTTTCCGCCATGACCGCCCGGGCCGCGTCTTCGGAGAAAACCGTTTGAAGGACGGTCAGCCATTCATCTTCCGTCTTTCTGTCCGAAACACCGTAGGTATATGAAACCGTTTTGTGCGCGGCGAGGTTCTCGAATGAACGGGTGACCGTGTTCGGGAGTCCGTCGGGGAGGGCGATCGTTTTTGCGGCGCTGCCCGACTCCGCGTAATAGCTGCGGGTCTGCGTGAAATACTGCGCGTACTCTTCCGCCTTTGCGAACAGCTCGAGCGCGGCGTCGTTCGTCAAGCCGGAGAGGAGTTCACCTCCGGCGGAATCTATGACGAAGGTTTCCGAAGAAGCGGCGGCGGAGGGAAAAACAGGATTTAGCAAAAGGAATGCCGCGCAAACCAAAGCAAGGAAAACGGCGATTTTTTGTTTTGAAAAAAGAATGGGACGGTACATAAGAGACCTCCTTTTCAGCTTTTCCGTTTTCTCTTTCCCGCGGCGAGGAGGATCACGGAGAGGACGAGAGCCGCCGCGGGGAGGAGGAAGACCGCGCTGTCGCCCGTTTGGGGGGAGACGTAAGTCCCATTGCGCAGTTCGGTATCGCTTACCTCCGGATGCGCGGCAAGGAATGCTTCGACAAGCGCGTCGCCG
>CACYYS010000018.1 GCA_902778725.1 uncultured Ruminococcus sp. | reverse complement strand
TCTTTCCGGGCTTCCATATTTTTTTTCATCAAAGCGGAGATCGTCTCCCGGTCTCCCGGAACGAGGCGGAGCGTACAGGAAAGGATGATCTTCTCCCTGTCCTCCATAAAGACGCTGCTGCGGTACCCGTACCGGCAGGCGGAAACAGGCATTTCGCGCACCGTCCCCTCCCGCATATCAAAGCAGGTGACGGAGACAAGAACGGCCGCCGTCTCGCCGCCGTACGCGCCCGCATTCATATAGCAGGCGCCGCCGATGGTCCCGGGGATGCCGAAGGCAAATTCAAGGCCGGAGAGACCCGCCTCACAGGCGGCCCCCGCCAGAGCGGAGAGCATCACGCCCGCGTCCGCGCGGATCTCGGTCCCCGTTATCCGGAGTTCTTTCATTTCTTCCGTCCGGATCACAGCGCCGGGATACCCCGAATCGGATACGACGAGATTGGAGCCGTGTCCGAGGACGGCGTAGCGGACGGGATACCGCCGCAAAAGCCGCAGGACGGAAAGAAAGGCGTCCCTGTCCTTCGGCAGGACGCAAAGCGCGGCGTTCCCGCCCGCCTTCATCGTCGTCTTCTCTCCGAGCGGATAGTCCTCGATCACCTCGGCCGAGGCGATCTCGCGCCGGCAGGCGCCGGCAAATTCCCTGAGCAGATCTGTCATCCTATCCCTATCCTTTATTCCAGTTCGGTCTTTTCGTTCAAAAGATCCTTTGCGGCTCTCCGCTGCGCGTCGGTGATGCTGATGCCGCCGAGGATGCGGGCAAGCTCGTCGATCCTCTCGAGAGGGTCAAGTTCCCTGACGTGCGACTCATACTGACCGTCCTTCAAAAGTTTAAGCACTTTGACGTGCGTCTGTGCAAGCGAGGCGATCTGAGCGGAATGCGTCACGCAGAAGACCTGGGCGTTCGCCGCGGTCTCTTTCAGCTTCAGACCGATCTTGCGCGCCGTCCGGCCGGATACGCCGGCGTCCACCTCATCATAGATGATCGTACCGACCGCGTCCGCTTCGCAGAAGACAGACTTCGCCGCGAGCATGATACGGGACAGCTCCCCTCCCGAGGCGATCTTGGAGAGCGGTTTCGGGACTTCCCCCTCCCCTCCGGCGAGGAGAAAGGCGATCCCGTCCGAGCCGTTTTGCGTATACTGCACTTCCCCGCTCTCGGTCCGTTTCTCTGTGACCGAGACGAGAAAACGCACATTCGGCATATCCAGAAAATCGAGCTGCGAGCCAATCTCTGCGGAAAGGGCGTCCGCCGCTTTTTTTCGTACCGAGCGCAGAGAGGACGCCGCCGCTTCCAGTTCTTTCGCCGCTGCGGCGAGCGCCTTTTCCCGCTCCTCCGTTTCTCCTTCCGCGTTTTCAAGGAGGGAGAGCCGTTCTTTCGTATCCTCCAGCAGCCGGAGGAGCTGCGGCACGTCGGCGCGGTATTTCTTTTTCAGGCGGTCGATGCGGTCGAGACGGGACTCGAGCGCGGTCAGTCTCTCCGTCGGATTGCCGGATGGAGCGCCGGAAAGGCGGACGGCGGTCTCGGAGATATCCTCCAGCTCGTATTTGATCGTTTCCAGCCGGTCGGCCAGCGCGGCGTAATCGGGTGAAACGTCGGAAAGGGAGCGGAGAGCGGACGCGGAGCGGTCCACCACATAGACCGCGTTCACCTTTTCTCCTCCCGTCAGAGCGCGATGGGCAAAGGAGGTCTGTTTTTCGATGCGCTCGGCGTTACGGAGAACGGTGCGCTCGGCAAGGAGCTTTTCCTCCTCCCCCTCCCGGAGCTTTGCCGAGGAAAGATCGTTTGCGCGGAAGGCAAGCATTTCGCGCTCCTCCTCCGCCCGCTCCGTATCGCGCCTGATCGCGGCAAGCGCCTCCTCCGCCTCTTTATAGCGGGAAAAGCACCTTTGATATTCGTTTTTTTCCTTCTCGTCTCTTGCGTACCGGTCGAGCATTTCCGCCTGCGTCGCTTCCCGGGTCAAGCTCCAGTTGTCCTGCTGTCCGTGGATATTGATCAGCGCGGAGACCGCCTCTTTGTATACGGAAAGCGGCACCTGCCTGCCGTTGATCCGGCAGACGGAGCGCCCGTCGGCGGCAAGCGAACGCGAGAACATCGCCTCGTTCTCATCGACGCCGATACCGTTTTCCCGGAGGACCTCCGTACAGGAAAAGGGCAGATCGGTAAAATAACCGGAAACGAGCGCGGCCTCCGCCCCCGTCCGGATCATATTCCTGTCCGCCCGCGATCCGCAAAGCAGGCCGATGCTGTCGACAAGTATGGATTTTCCGGCTCCCGTCTCGCCCGTGAGCGCGGTGAAGCCTTCATGAAAATCCAGCTCTATTTTTTTGATGACCGCGAGGTTCTCGATATGCAGAGAAACGAGCATGGCGCTTCCTCTCTTCTGTGTGACTTTTATCCGAGGCTGCGGATGCGCTGGCGAAGCTGCGGACCGAGCGTTTCCGCCGCGCTCACCGTGCGTGCGACCACGATGATCGCGTCGTCTCCCGCGACGCAGCCGAGGATCTGGGGATCGTTGATCCCGTCGATCGCGGCGGCGATCGCCTGCGCCATCCCGGGGAAGGTCTTGATGATGATCTGATTCATCGCCCAATCGACCTTGACGATCGACTCCGAGAGCGCGTTTTGGAATTTCAGGTTCCCGCCGTCGTAATTCTGCGGGACGATATACTTATAACTGCCCTTCGCAGTCATGACCTTTGAGAGTTTCAATTCCCGGATGTCGCGGCTGATGGTGGCCTGCGTCACGTCGAAGCCGAGCTCGCGGAGACGGGAGATCAGTTCCTCCTGCGTTTCGATATCGTAACGCTCCACCATCTCCCGTATCCTATCCTGACGTTTGTTTTTCATTTTGCCTCCTTCAGTTGATTTTCCGGTTGAGAACGGAAAAAAAACGGTTGTCTTTCAATTTGATCATTTTGGCGGCGTACCGGGAGGCGCGGCATTCCACAAACGCGCCGCGCGGCACCGGGACGGAGATCCGACCGTCCACCGTGAGCATAACGCTCTCTTCCCTCTCATAGCAGTTTTTCACCGTCATGACCGAATCGCCCGCAAAGACCAGCGGCTTTGCCGCGGGCGAAACGGGGCAGATCGGCACGACCGAGAGGCAACGCAAAAGCGGATCCAGCACCGGACCGCCCGCCGACATCGAATAGGCCGTGGAGCCGGTCGGGGTGGAAAGGATCAGACCGTCGCAGCGATAGAGGGAGACTTCCCTGTCCCCGCAGCAGAGGGAGAGATCCACGATACGGCAGCTTGCTCCGTGCGAGATGACCGCGTCGTTGAGCGCGGCCTCGCAGACAGGGGTCGTGCGGCCGTTTTCCGTCACCGAGACAGCGAGCGTCATCCGCTCCTCGATCCCGTACTCTCCGGCATAGAGCCGGTCGAGCATCCGGTATTCCTCCGGCTCCAATTCCGCCATGAATCCCAGTCTGCCGAGATTGATCCCGAGCATGGGACAACCGGCCGGAACGGTATAGCGCGCCGCCCGCAGGATCGTACCGTCTCCGCCGAGCAGGACGGCGCAATCGGCGCCGCGGTACAGTTTTTCCGAATCGTCAAAGCAGATAAAACCGCTTTCTCCCGCCGCGTATTCCCGCGGGATCCGGACCGAAAAGCCCTTTTCCAGGAGGTACGCTCCGACCGTGCGGAAAGTCTGCAAACCGGCGTCCTTGAGGGGATTGGTATTCAGGACCACGGTCCTGATCGGTTTCTCGTTCATACTATCCTTTCGTCAGGCGCGGGCAAGCGCTCGGAGCGCCTCGCGCCGGAAGACGGTCTCTCCGCCTTCCCGTGTTTTTTTCAGGCAGCAAAGGTATTCGGTATTTCCGTCTCCTCCTTTGATCGGGGAAACGGAAAAGGCAAGCGGAGTCAGCCCGACCCCGGGGAGAAAATCGTAGACCCGCTCCAACGCTCTCAAGCGTTTTTCGGCTCCCCGGACCACCCCTTTTGAAACGGACTTCGCGTCCAGTTCGAACTGAGGCTTGATCAGCGCGATGATCCTGCCGTCCTCCGCGAGCAGCGGCGGGATCGCCGGCAATACGTAGGTCAGGGAGATAAAAGAAAGATCCATTACCGCAAGATCGTATCCGTCCCCCACGTCCTCCCGCGTCATATAGCGGGCGTTGAGACCTTCAAGAGAGCGGACCCGGCTGTCCGCCCGCAGAGAGGGGGCGAGCTGATCGCGCCCGCAATCCACGGCGGTGACGGCGGCCGCGCCGCGCTTGAGGAGACAGTCGGTAAAGCCGCCGGTCGAGGCGCCGACGTCGAGACACCGCATCCCCGCGGGATCGACGCCGAAATCGGAAAGCGCGGCAAGCAGTTTCAGACCGCCGCGCCCGACAAAATGCTCGGTCAGGCGAACGACGGAAAGCATGGTGTCGTCCGGGAGCTCGGCCGCCGGTTTTTTGATCTGCTTCCCTCCGGCGTAAACACACCCCTCCCGGATCATCTGCTGCGCCTTGCTGCGGCTTTCCGCCAGACCGGAGGCAAAGAGGAGCGCATCGGCCCGCATATCAGTATGTCCTCGCAAGGAGGCGGTCCGCAAAGGAAAGAAGAAGCCCGGCGCCGGGATACTTCCGGATCGCGTCTTTCCCCGTTTCCGTGAGCTCCGACGCGTAAGCCCGCGCCTCCTCCGGCGTCATAAAGCAAAGGAAAGTCGCGAGATCCCGCGCACGGTCGCTCCCCTCCTCGCCGGCGTCCAAAAGATCGTCCGTGACCTGGAAGGCGAGTCCGATCGCCTCCGCATAAGCGGCAAAATCCCGTGTCTCATCCGCGGAAGCGCTTGCGGCGAGCGCGCCGAGCTCGGCGGAGGCGCGGATCAGCCGTCCCGTCTTCAGCCTCTGCAGTTCTTTGAGCTGCGCAAGAGTGATGCGCTTCCCTTCGGAGAGGAGGTCGAGCGTCTGTCCGGAGGCGATCCCCTGCCAGCCGCCCGCCTCGGCGAGGAGGGATACGGCGCGCGCGGCGTACGGTCCCTTGCTCGCTGCCTCAAAAGCCAGAGCGATCAGAGCGTCCCCCGCCATCAAAGCGATCGCGGGACCGAATTTTTTGTGACAGGAGGGTTTTCCCCGGCGCATCTCGTCGTTGTCCATCTCCGGCATATCGTCGTGGACAAGAGAGGAAGCGTGAAGCAGCTCCAGCGCGCAGGCGTAATCGAGCGCGTCCGCCTCCGGCGCGAGCGCCCTCGCCGTCTCGAGGCAGAGAAAGGCGCGCACCCTCTTCCCGCCGCCGAGGACGGCCCAGCGCATCGCCTCGCCAAGCAGCGGGGCGTACGTCCCAACGTCGGAAAGCCAACGCTCCGCGAGCGCTTTTTCCACCAGACCGGCGTCTTCCGCGATCCTCCCCGTCAGTTCCTGTTCTTCAAGCGTTTTCATCGACGGAAAGGTCCTTGATCTTTTTTTCGGCGGCGTTCAATTCATCGTTGCAGCGGCGGACGAGCGCGACGCCTTCCTCAAACAGCGCAAGCGATTCGGAGAGCGGCGCGTTCCCGGTCTCCAGCTGCTTGACGACCTCGTCGAGCCGTTTCATCGCATCTTCAAACGACAGTTTCTTTTCCGGCATTTTCTTTCTCCTCAAATATTCTGATCTCGTCCGCGGTCGCTTTGACGGAGCCGTCAACGAAGCGCAGGACAAGTTTTTCTCCCGGGACGACGTCCCCGGCCTTCATCACCGTGGCGCCGTCTTCATCGGCGGCAAAGGAATAGCCCCGGGCGAGAACGGCGAGCGGATCGAGCGCCGAGAGCGCGGCGGAAAGCTCGGAAAACCGCGTCGCCTTTCCGTTTTGGATCCGGCGGATCGCGTCCCGGAGCGTCTGCCCGCGCAGAACAAGGTCTTTTCTCCTCGCCTCAAGCGAGGCGGTCGGACTTTTGAGGACCGGGCGACCGACCAAGGAATCGAGCCACTGCCGGCGATCCGCCAGCTTGCCCTCCATCGAGCGGACAAGACGGCGATGATCCGTTCCGATCCGGCGGAGCAGCTCCTCCGCGTCCGGAACGGCCAGTTCCGCCGCGGCGGACGGCGTGGGCGCGCGGCAATCGGCGGCAAAATCCGCCAGAGTAAAATCCGTTTCATGTCCGACGCAGCTGATCACGGGGACCCGGCAGGCGGCGATATCGCGGCAAAGTCCCTCGTCGTTGAACGCCCAGAGATCCTCCGCCGAGCCTCCTCCGCGTCCGATCAGGATCACGTCGGCATTCCCCGCTTCCTGCATCCGGGCGAGCGCGGCGCAAAGCTCGCGGGGCGCTTCCGCCCCCTGGACAGAAGCGGCGCAAAAGACGATCTGCACCGAGGGAAAGCGGCGCTTGAGTACGGAAAAGATATCGCGCACCGCCGCTCCGGTGCGTGAGGTGATCACGCCGACCGTCTTCGGGAACGCGGGGAGAGGACGGTGGCGGGCGGGATCCAGGATCCCTTCCTCCGTCAGTTTTTTCTTGAGCTTTTCGTACTGCTCCCAGAGCGCTCCCGCGCCGGAGCGAAGGAGACGGAAGCAGTAAAGCTGATAGGAGCCGTCGCGCGGGTAAACGGTGATCCTCCCGTACGCCCGGACGGCGTCCCCGTCCTTCGGCTCAAACTCCAGCGAAGCGGCGCTGGAACGGAACATCACACACCTCAGCTGTCCCCCGGCGTCCTTCAAGGAGAAGTAAAGGTGACCGGAGGGATACTGCCGCTTGAAATTGGAGATCTCTCCCTCCACGGCAACGGACGAGAGAACCGGATCCCCCTCCATCAGATCTTTCAGATATTGATTGACCTGTGATACGGTCAGCGCGGATTCAAGTTGCATGATCGTCTCCGTTTCCGGTAAGGCAGCGATCCCGCGCGAGCAGAGCGGTCCCGACCGCGTTATCAGCGGAAAGCTCGGGCGGAGCGAACGCCACGCCCTTGATCCGTGAGAGGCGTTTTTTGATGATCGAATTGCTCATAACGCCGCCGGCGCAGAGGACCGGCATCCTGCCGTAAGAGGCAAGCTGCGCTTCGATGATCCATTTCAGCGAGGCGGCGATGAATTCGAGGACAAACAGCGAGGTACGCGCCTTGTCGCGATGGCGGACGTAATCCCGTTCGGCAAGGTTCTGCAGACCGGACAGGTTGAAGGTGCGCTCCCGGACGGAGATCTGGGGTCTCGGAAGGGAGCCCTGATAAGTCAGCGCCGCCTCCTCCAGATACCGCCCGCACGGGAACGGGAAACCGAGCATCACGCCGGTCCGGTCGATCGCCTGCCCGGCGCAGAGATCGAGCGTACCGCCGGTGATCCGGGTGGAAAATCCCTCCGCCGTCCGCTCCGCGAGCAGCATCTCCGTCGTCCCGCCGGAAACGTGCAGAGCGGTAAACCGCCCCTCCGGATCGATGCCGGCTCCGTGGAGCGCGGCGCGGATATGGCCGCATTGATGGGAAAAACGGTAGAGAGGGATCCCCGCGGATACGGCGGACGCGGAAGCGGCGGACACCCCGGCGAGAAAACAGGGCATATACGAGCCCTCAACGTCCCGCGGGCGCGCCGAAACGCCGATCGCGGCGATCCGGAAGCGGGAAAAGAGCTCCCGGTTCTCTTCAAAAAGCTCGGGAAGATTTTTGGTATGCTCAAACAGAGCGTTCTGCTGGCGCAGACCGACCTCTCCCTCTTTGACGGGGAGCAGGCGCCTCGCGTTCAGGAGGATCGTTTTATCCTCCGAGACCAGAGCGACCGAGGTCGTATAATTGCTGGTGTCGACACCGAGAAACGCGGTCTCCATTTACGCCTCGCATCCGTTTGCCTTGGCGAGAGCGTTGAGGATCCCGTTGAGGAAGGACGCGGCTCCGTCCTCGGCATAGCTTTTCGCCAGCTCGACAGCCTCGTTGATCGCGATGCTGTACGGCAGCTTTTCCTCGGCGTAGAGCAACTCGTAGACCGCGAGGCGGAGGATCGAGAGAGTGACGCCCGAGATCCGCTCCGTGCTCCATCCCTCGGCGTATTCGTTTATTTTTTTGTCGATCTCGTCCAGATGGGCGCAGATCCCGAAAAAGCAGGCGGAAATATAGGGATCGTCTCCGATCTCCCGCTGCTCTGCGGCGAGCGCCAGGATCTCCTCCGGCGTCTCGGCGGGGTCGTGGAATCCCCGTTCGTATACCAACCCGATGATCGCTTCCCTTGCGGATCTTCTGCTTCTCATATCGTGTCCCTATTTGTTTATATTTTCTTTTTTAATAATTATACATACAAACTTAAAAAAAGTCAACGCCGCAAGGGGAAATATCGCGAGGAAAATCCGCTTCTCCCCCGTTTTTCTTTTTGGAGCGGGGAAACCCGGGGCCGGTGTTCCGCAACCCCGGCCGCCTGCATAATCTGTTAGTGCGGCAAGGTCTTTGCCGCGGAGGAAAAGATGCAACTTTCGATTATCACATTGGGGTCACAGACAAATGCGATCAAAGCGCAGAGACTGCTGCGCGAACATCGGATCCGAAGCGAGCTGATCAAAAGCGACTCGTCCCGCACAGGGCGCGGATGCGTTTATTCACTCCGTGTCTTTGCGCGGGATCTCCCCGCCGCCGTCCTTTTGCTTGATGAACACAACGTTCCGTATGAAACCGGATCGGGGGTCCGCTTTTGAAACCCCTGATCTATCTGGATAACGCCGCGACCTCCTACCCGAAGCCCGAATCGGTCTGCGCCGCCGTAAACGCCTCTCTCAGGCTCTGCGCGGGCAATCCGGGCAGGAGCGCTCACCGGGCCGCAGTCGCCTCCGCGAGCGCGGTATACCGGGCGAGGGAAACGCTGTCGGAATACTTCGGCGCCGAGACGCCGGAGCAGATCGTCTTCACGCTCAACGCCACCCACGCTCTCAACACCGCGATCAAAGGGCTCGTCCGGCCGGGCGGCTGCGTCCTGATCTCCGATATGGAGCACAACGCCGTCTTCCGTCCTCTCGCAAAGCTGGAAAGCGAGGGGAAGATCCGGCTGCGCGTCTTTCGTACCTCGCCCGCAGATCCGTCGCAAAGCCTGAAATCCTTTTGCGAGGCGCTCGTCCCCGAGGTAAACTGCGTCGTGATGACCGGCGCCTCCAACGTCGACGGCCGTCTCCTCCCTTATCGCGAGTCGGCGGAAAAATGCCGGGAACGGAAGATCCCCTTTATCCTCGACGCCTCCCAGCTCGCCGGGCACGAGCGGATCGCGGTCGACCGCCTCGGTATCACAGCGCTCTGCGCTCCGGGGCACAAAGGTCTGCTCGGTCCCATGGGGAGCGGAGTCCTGATTCTCGGAAAAGACTGCCCGCGGTTTGAAACGCTGCTTGAAGGCGGGAACGGCTACCACTCCCGCGAACGCGGGATGGGGGATCTCCTCCCCGAGCGTTATGAAGCGGGAACGGTCGCTGTCCCGGCGATCGCAGGGCTCGCCGCCGGCGCGGACTTTCTCCTGCACACGGGAGAGGAAGCGGTACGGGCGACCGAGGAGCGGCTGAAAGGGCGCCTCCTCGATATCCTCGCCTCCTTCCCCTCTCTCGGCGTCTTTGCGTCAGCCGGTCCGATCCCCGTCGTCTCGATCTGCGACAGCGTTCTCTCCCCCGGCGAGCTCGCGCAGGAGCTCGCCGATCTCGGAGCCTGCACACGGGCGGGTCTGCACTGCGCGCCGCTCGCCCATCAGGCGCTCGGCACCCTGGAGACAGGGGGGACGCTGCGTGTGAGCGCGGGGCTCCTCAATACCGAAACCGATCTCAATCGCTTCTATCATTGTCTGAAGGCTGTATTGAACAGAAAAAAAGGCACGGAGTGATCCGTGCCTTTTTTCTGTGATCAAGCATCCGCGTTCCATGCGGCGTGGTCGGAATTGGTATACCAGGACCGGTAGAGCGCCGCGATGGACTTGGCGTCCTCGGACTGATCGGTAGCCGCCCGGACCGCCTCGTTGGTAAGGACCTCGCTCCTCGCGGTCGAAAAGAACTCGTCCACCTCCGCCTCGGTCTTGCAGGCAAGCAACTTCGCTCTGTATTCGGCGCTGAGCTCGTCGATCTTCTTGAGCAGCTCGGGATCCGCGTCGGCCCAGACGGTGCAAAGTCCGGCAAGCGGGAAAATGACGGCCTCGGAGTTCTGGATCTTTCCGTTTTCCCAGGCGTCGGGACCCATCGACTCCTCGGGGTACGCCATAAAGACGTTCCCGGTGTCGGTGAGGTTCATCAGATAATCGTTGTTCAGGCGTCTGACGGTGCCGTCCTCGTTGAGCGTGTAATGCACGTCCGGAACGCCGTACTGGAGAATGTTGCGGATCTCAGAGGTGGTGTTGAGGAGGGTAATGATCTCCATCGAACGCTTGAGGTTGCCGGTATAGGCGCTGACGCCGAAGAAGGAGGCGTAAAGCTCATGATCGTCCGCGACCGGCTTGCGGATCACGTTGACGTAATAATCATCTTCGTACTGATGACGCAGCGCGTAGTCGCCCTTGACCACGCCGACGCCGAAAGGATCGGTGTCGTTTTTGGCGAAATAGCCCTCGTTTTCATACTTGCGCATCAGCATCACGTGATCCTTGTACTGGGCAAGCTGGAAGGGGGTGAGGAGAGAGAACCGGGGGTTGGAAGAAGGTTCCTGCTGCGCGGAAAGAGTGTAGGTCGACGCCAAAACGCTGAAGTCGGGACCGCTCAGATCAGAATTCCAGAAGTAGGTCGTCAACGCGTCAAAAGGAGCCTTGACGGGAGCGACCGTTTCGTTATTCTTGATATCTTCGACAAAGGAAACGCAATCCGTGAAGTTCGTAACGGAGCCCGGATAGAGATAATACTTGTCCGCAAGCTTCTTGTTGAGAAGGAGATAAGTATACTCGCCGATCACGTGGTTGTTCGGGATCGCGTAGACGTTTTTATCGATCTTCGTGTAATCGAAAAACCGGGAATTGATATAGTCGGTCAGGGATTTGGACGAACCGGTGGAGGAGATCTCTTCATCCAGTTTCGTCAGTCTTCCCGCTTTGACCAGATCGTTCAGCTGATTGTAGCCCTGGATCAGGACGATATCGACCTGATCCTCGGGGATCTCCGGATACTTGAGCTCGATCACGCCGTACTCGTTGACAATCGTCTGCTCGGGCGTGGTCGCCTCCTCGTCGACAAGCTCGGTCGTCTGAGGAGGAAGCGTAATACCGGCCGCTTTCATCGACTGCTCGATCGCGCGCTGACGCTTCTTTTCCTCTTCCGCTTCCTTGACCTTGTTCTCGATGGCCTCAAAGCGGTCGGTCAGAGCCTTGGCGTATTCGTCTTTGGTGAAAAACATCAGGTCTACGTAAGTGGTAAAACGCTTTTTCGTGATCTCGTTCAGCGCTTTTTCGACCTGCTCTTTGGCTTCGTCGGTCGTCTTTTCGTCCGTGACGACCCACATATTGATAGAGACGGCGGCGCGGGTAGCGGTCTCGGCGACGGTCTCGTCTCCCGTCTCCGCCGGGGTCTTGCCGCTGCTGCCGCATCCCGCAAAGAGCGCCGCGACCGTAACAAGCGCAAGCATCAGTGCCAGTAATCTTTTCTTCATCGAAGCTCCTCCGGTCAGCCAGTTACGCTGACTTATCGAAAATAAACTCTTTGTATATTATAAAACAAGCAACGGGATATGTCAAGGTGGTTTTTGCTTAAAACTGATAACATTCCGTGAACAAACTCAGTCCAGATAATCCTTGAGCCGTTTCGAGCGGCTGGGATGGCGGAGTTTGCGCAGCGCCTTTGCCTCGATCTGACGGATGCGCTCGCGCGTGATGTTGAATTCCTTGCCCACTTCTTCCAGCGTACGGGTACGGCCGTCCTCAAGACCGAACCGGAGCTTGAGGACGTGCTCCTCGCGGGGAGTCAGCGTATGGAGGACCTCGTTGATCTGCTCCTTGAGCAGCGAATAGGAAGCCGTTTCCGCCGGAGCGGGCGAGTCGTTATCCTCGATAAAGTCTCCGAGATGGCTGTCCTCCTCCTCGCCGATCGGGGTCTCGAGCGAAACAGGATCCATCGCGATCTTCATGATCTCACGGCCCTTCTCGGTGCTCATGCCCATCCGCTCCGCGATCTCGGCGGCGGTCGCCTCGTGGCCGAGCTCCTGAAGCAACTGCCGCTGATACCGGGAGACCTTGTGGATCGTCTCGACCATGTGGACGGGGATGCGGATCGTCCGCGCCTGATCCGCGATCGCGCGCGTGATCGCCTGGCGGATCCACCACGTCGCGTATGTAGAGAACTTATATCCCTTCGTATAGTCGAACTTCTCCACCGCCTTCATCAGACCGAGGTTGCCCTCCTGGATGAGATCGAGAAAGAACATTCCCTTCCCTACGTAACGCTTTGCGATGCTGACGACAAGACGGAGGTTGGCTTCGACCAGCTCCGTTTTTGCGTTTTCGTCTCCGTTCGCGATCCGCTCGGCAAGCTCCAGCTCCCGGTCGCTGTCCAGGAGTTTGATGCTGCCGATCTCCTTGAGATACATCCGGACGGGATCGTCGATCGCGACCCCCTCCTGCGAGAGGACGCGGTCAACGTCTTCCGTGCTTTCCCCCTCGCCGATCTCGTCTTCCATACTGTCAAAGTCGTCGGCGTCCACGTATCCCGTGATCTCGATGCCGTTGCTCTCGAGCGTTTCGTAGAGCTTTTCCATCTGTTCGATGTCAAGATCCACTTCCTCGAGCGCCTCCAGGATCTCGTTGTTGGAAAGGGATCCTTTGCTCTTGCCCTTTTCGATCAGCGACTTTACGTCAAAAGCTTTTTCGTTTGCCATGTTTTTATCCTTCCGTTTTCTCTTTTTCGTTGATTTTTTTATTCAAACCGGCGAAATAACCGGCCAGATCGTCCGCGGATACCTTATCGCTTTCCAGTTCCTTTTTCTTTTTCTCCTCGCGGAGAGCCGCGCAGTATGAGGCGAAGACTTCGCCGCCGTTGTGGCGGAGGGGTACGCGCTTCATCTTGAGCGCTTCCAGGCGGGACGCTTCCTCGACCGTCAGCGTTTCACCGAGAGCCGCCTCGCTGTATTCTCCGTTTTTCTCCCCTTGCAGGATCAAACGGAAGATCTTTTTCCCGAACGCGGTGAAAAAATCCTCCTCGGAGAGCAGATCGGGGTGCGCCAGAACCGTCTTTCGGTGTTCTTCGTAAAGAAGGAGCAGTCCGAGCAGCTGATCCTCGGTCGAAGCGGCGCCGGCGTTGGAGATGTAATCGGGGTTGACGCGGTCGCCGATCCCCGCGATCCTGCGGCGCGCATCCTCGCTCTCCGCCTTTTTCCTTTCCCGCCTCGCCCTGGCGATCAGACGGTCGGTGTCTTCCTTGATCGACTCCGGGCTGACGCCGAGCTCCTCCGCGATCTCGCGGGTGTAAACGTCCCGCTCGGAGGCGGAATAGACGCCCGCGAGCATCCGGCAGATCTCGTCGAGCGCGCGCACCCGGTCGTCCGCCTGCTTCATATCGTACTTAGAGAGGATCGAATCGAGCGAAAAACGGAACTTGGACCGGGTCTCGCCGAGCAGACGGGCAAACGCATCCCTGCCGTATTTTTTGATAAATTCGTCCGGGTCCTTCGCGCCCGTCACCTGGAGGACGGCGGTCTCAAGCCCTACTTCGCCGAGCAGGCGGATCGCCTTCTGCGTCGCGCGAACGCCCGCTTCGTCGCTGTCATAGCAAAGCGTGACCTTTTTGGTATATTTGGTAAGGAGACGCGCGTGATCCGGCGTCAGCGCCGTGCCGAGCGTCGCCACCGAGTTCTCGAATCCCGCCGCGTGCAGCGCGATGGTGTCCATCTGTCCCTCGCAGAGGATCAGATTGTCCGCGCAGCTGTTTTTGGCGAAACGGAGCGCGAAAAGATTCTTTCTCTTAAAAAACACGGGCGTATCGGCAGAGTTGAGATATTTGACGTCCTTGACGGCGTCGATCCGGCGGCCGCTGAAGGCGATGACGTTCCCCGCTACGTCGAGGATGGGGAACATCAGCCGGTTGCGAAAAATGTCGTAAAGCCTCCCCCTGTCGCTCCGTTTGGCGAGAAAGCAGGAGATCATCTCCTCCTCGGTATAACCGAGATTTTTCAGATAGTCGGAGAGCGCGTTGTAGGAGTCCGGCGCGAACCCGATCCCGAAGTGCTTGACGACCGCGTCGGAGAGCTCGCGGGAGCGGGCGTAGGCGCGCCCCGGCTCGCCCTCCGGGCGGGAGAAGAGCACGTCGCGGTAAAAGCGCGCCGCCGCCTTATTCATTTCATACAGGCGGTTTTTGTCATACCGCGGCCGCCGCTCGTCGCTGTCGACCACCGCGATCCCCACCCGTTTGCCGAGGTATTCGAGCGCTTCGACGTATTCAAGCCCCTCCGCGCGGCGCACCAGGCTGATCACGTCTCCCCCCGCCCCGCAGCCGAAGCAGTAAAAGGATTGCCGCGCGACAAAAACGGTGCAGGACGGCGTTTTTTCCGAATGGAAGGGGCAGAGGCATACCATATTGGATCCCGCCCGCTTCAGATCGGCGTACTGCGCCATCACGTCCTCGATGGGGTTTCGCAATTTGATTTCTTCGACGATTTTCGGATCTATCATATCGTTTCTTTCACCCGTTCCAGACCTGCGGAACAAACAGTTTGGTAAAGAGATCGATCGCGTTGCGGTCGGTAATGCTGGATAGATAGTCGCAGACGGCGCGGGGCGTGCCCTCGCTGTCCCGGATCTTGTCGTAAGGCGAGGGGAGAAGCTCGGCGTGGGAAACAAAATGGTGATACAGCATCTCCAGCATCTCCTTTGCGCGGTTTTCCTCCCCCTTCGCCTTGGGGTTCAGATAAACGTTGCGGAAGAGGAAGGCGCGCAGCTCGTCCGTCGCCTGACCGATCTCCGGCGTCATGGCGATCCTCCCTTCTCCCTCGCTCGCCTCGATCACGGAGGAGACCATGGAATTGATCCTCTCGCTGTGTCCGCGGCCGAGCGTACGCAAAAGCGGCGCGGGAATATCGTCAAGGGAGATGATGCCGCCCCTGCACGCGTCGTCGATATCGTGGTTGATGTAAGCGATCCGGTCGGCGAATTTCACGATGATGCCCTCGAGGGTAGACGCGGTGTCCGAGCCGGAATGGTTGAGGATCCCGTCCTTCACCTCCCAGGTCAGGTTGAGCCCCTCCCCGTCGTTTTCGATCCGCTCGACCACGCGGATGCTCTGCGCCGCATGAGAAAAATGCGGATCGAAGCATTTGCGCATCACCTGCTCCCCGGCGTGGCCGAAGGGGGTGTGCCCGAGGTCGTGCCCCAGCGCCGCCGCCTCGGTCAGATCCTCGTTGAGCCGGAGGGCACGGGCAATGATGCGCGCGATCTGCGTGACCTCCATCGTGTGCGTCATCCTCGTCCGGTAGAGCTCGTCCTTCGGCAGGATGAAGACCTGTGTCTTGTGCATCAGCCGGCGGAACGCGCGGGAATGAATGATCCGGTCCCGGTCCCGCTGGAACTCGGTACGGATCTCGCAGGGGGTATACGGTTTTTCCCGTCCGCGGGTGGCGGAGGTCAGGAACGCGAAAGGAGAAAGAGTCTGCTTTTCCCGTTCCAGAAAGATATCAGCAATTTTTTCGTTCAAAGAAGCGACCGCCTTTTTTAGATTTTCACATATAATATACGGAAAAAAATGAAAAAGACTTTTTCTTTCCGAAAAAAGTTTTTTTCTTTTTCATTTTGTCGGAGAAAAGGAGATCGCCGCGGCGTCTGCCGCGGCGATCCCGCGTTATTGCGTCAGTCTGCGTTTGACGCGCGACGTGCCGAGCTGCTGCGGGATCAGCTTCCCGCCGGAGGTCTCGGAGAGAAGGGCGGAAAGAGCCGGCGCCCTCTCTTCCCCGACAGAATAGATCAGTTCGACCCGCTCGGCAAAATCCGCACTTTCCTGCTCGGCTCCGTTTTTTTCGATCAGGGTGCGGATCCGTTCATACTCCCCGTAAGCGAGCGGGAGCCGGAAGCGGGCGATGGTCCTGTATTCCGCGCGCCCGGCCGCCGCCAGCGCGTCCCGCGCCGACGCGGAGTAGGCGCGGACGAGCCCCGGCGCTCCAAGAAGGATCCCGCCGAAATAGCGGGTCACCGTCACACAGACGTTGCAGAGGCCGTTTTGCCGGACCAGGTTGAGGATCGGGACTCCCGCCGTGCCGGACGGCTCCCCGTCGTCGGACATACGCGTCCTCTGACCGAAGTCGGCGGAATAAGCGAAACAGACGTGACGGGCGTCCCGGTGCCGCTCCCGTACCGAAGCGATCCGCGCGACGGCTTCCCCCTCCGTTTCGCAGGGAAATACGTTCGCGATGAATTCCGATTTTTTCTCGACAAGGGAGATCTCGGCGGGCGACCAGACGGTCAGGCAAGCAGCATTACTCATCTCTGTCACCGATCCGATAGCGGGAAAACATCCCCGCCGTTTTTGCGTCCGCGTGGAGAGAAACCAGGATCCCGTTGTCATCCGCCTCCGCGCTCTCCACCGTGCAGGAGCGGTACAGACGGTTGAGATCCGACATGGCGGAATGCGGGAAATACAGCGTGATCTTCCGACTTCCGAGACGGGAAAGAGTCTGCAGCTTTTCCGCGAGAAGCTCCAGATTTTCTCCGGTCAGAGCGGAAACGGCGACAAAAAACTGACCTTTTTGCGGGTCGTCCTCCGGGAGATAAGGCCCCTGCGCCCGATCGATCTTATTAAAGACGTAAAGGCGCGGCTTTCCCGGCTCGCAGAGTTCGGCGAGCAGACCCTCCGTGACCTCGGTCTGCGCCGGCGCCTCGGGGTCGGAGGCGTCGATCACCACAACGATAAAGTCGGCGTAGCGGACCTCGTCCAGGGTAGAGCGGAAGGCGGAGATCAGCTGATGCGGGAGGCGGCGGATGAAACCGACCGTATCGGTGAGCAGCATTTCCCGCCCGTCCGGCAGGACGAATTTTCTCGTCGTGGGATCGAGCGTGGCGAAGAGCTTGTCCTCCGCCAAGATCCCCGCGCCGCAGAGGGCGTTCATCAGCGTCGATTTGCCGGCGTTGGTGTAACCGGCGATCGCAGCCCTCGGGATCCCGCTCTTTTCCCGCGCGGAACGGACGACGCCGCGGGTCCGTTCCACCTCGGCAAGCTCCTCGCGGAGCGCCTGCATCCGCCTGTGGATATGGCGCTTGTCCGACTCGAGTTTGGACTCGCCGGGTCCCCGGCTTCCGATCCGCCCTTCCTGACGGGAGAGATCCTTTCCCTTCCCGATCAGACGGGGGGCGGTATACTGGAGCTGCGCCAGCTCGACCTGGAGTTTTCCCTCTTTTGTGCGGGCCCGGCCGGCAAAAATATCCAGGATCAGCATGCTCCGGTCGATCACGTCCGGTCCGTCGAGCGCGTCCTCGATGTTGCGGATCTGAGAAGGGGTCAGCTCTCCGTCGAAGACGACGAGCCCGATCCCGTTGTTCTCACACACGTCCTTCAGCTCGGCGAGCTTACCCTTCCCGATCACGGTACGGGCGTTCGCCGCCTCCCGTGACTGCGTGAGGACGGCAAAGCACTCCGCCCCCGCGGTATCGATCAGGCGGGCAAGCTCCTCGAGCGAGGCGGCCGTGTCCTCCTCCGGGAACTCCACGCCGACGGCAACGGCGCGCACCGGAGTCTTTTCCAGTTCGTCTTTTTTCAGATTCATAACGTCCTTTCAGCAAAGAAAGAGCAGGTGCAAAACACCTGCTCTTTCCGGATCGCATCGTTTATTTGCCAAGACGCCGGTTGAACTTGTCAACACGTCCGCCCGCATCGACAAACTTCTGTTTGCCGGTGAAAAACGGATGGCACTTGGAACAAATATCGACCTTCATATCGCCCTTGGTGGACTTGGTAACAAAGGTCTCGCCGCAAGCGCAGGTAACTTTCGCCTCTTTATATTCGGGATGGATACCGTTCTTCATGATCTGCACACCTTTCTTTTTCACAATTCTCCGCTATTATAGCACGCCTTCCCGCGTTTTGCAAGAGTTTTTTTTATTTTTTTGAAACGAGTCGGAAAAAGAGGGGAAAATCAGTCCTCGCTCTTCCCTTGAGCGCCCGTGATCTCCCGGATCCCGGCGGCGAGGCCGGCGATCGACTGGATCTCCGAGGGGATGATGATCTTGTTCGCTTTTCCGTTTGCCGCGGCGATAAAGGCCTCCAGACTCTTGATGGCGATCACGCCCTCGCCGGGGTTGGCTTTGTTGATCATCTCGATCCCTTCCGCCGTCGCACGCTGGATATCGAGGATCGCGGCCGCCTCGCCCTCCGCCTCGCGGATCTTGGCTTCTTTCGCCGCTTCCGCCTTGAGGATCGCCGACTGCTTTTCCGCCTCCGCCTCCAGGATCATCGACTGTTTCCGCCCTTCCGCGACAAGGATGGCGGAATTCCGCTCGCCCTCCGCGCGCAGGATCGACTCGCGGCGCTCGCGCTCCGCCTTCATCTGTTTTTCCATCGCGTCCTGGATCTCTTTCGGCGGCATGATATTCTTCAGCTCGACGCGGTTGACCTTGATCCCCCACGCGTCCGTCGCCTCGTCAAGGATGGCGCGCATCTTGGTGTTGATGATATCGCGGCTGGTGAGCGTGCTGTCCAGCTCCAGCTCGCCGATGATGTTGCGCAGCGTGGTCGCGGTCAGGTTCTCGATCGCGGACATCGGAGTCGCCACCCCGTACGCAAAAAGCTTGCAGTCGGTGATCTGATAGAAAACGACGGTGTCGATCTGCATCCGCACGTTATCCTTTGTGATCACGGGCTGCGGCGGGAAGTCGACGACCTGCTCCATCAGATTGACTTTTTTCGCAATTTTTTCAATGAACGGGATCTTGAAGTGGACGCCCGTCTTCCAGGTGGTGCTGTAAGCGCCGAGCCGCTCGATGACGAACGCCCGCGCCTGCGGGACGATCTGGATATTGGCGATAATGATAAGGAAGAATACGACGACCAGGGTTCCGATCACATAAGGATAAGGCATAACAGTACTCCTTTCACAACGCGCTCTCGTGGCCGAGAGCGTCTTCAGTCTTTCGGCAGATCAGCTTGACGCCGCGGATCTCCGCGATCACAACGACCGTCCCCGCCGGGATCGTGGCTCCGTCGGCGGAGCGGGCGCTCCACTGCGCGCCGCCCACCTTGACCGCGCCCTTCCCGGCGAGATCGTCGATCTCTTCCGTGACGAGCGCCAGCTTCCCGATCAGGGCGTCGGAGTTTGTCGCGACCGTCTTGCTCTTAAAAAACTTTTCCCGGAAAATGATCCGGAGCAGGATCCCGAGGCTCGGCAAAAGGAATCCGAGCGTCTGGAGCCAGAGAGGGAACCCGAGCATGGAAAAAACCATGGCAAGGATCGCCCCGGGGATGAACCAGATCGCGACCAAAGCCGTCGTAACAGCCTCCGCGATGATGAATAGGACGAGCAGCGCCGCCCAAACGTACGTCATGTTTTTCCTCCTTGTACAATATATTTCCCGATCACGTCCGAGATCTTCACTTCGCCCGGATACTCGCTCAGGGTCACGAGCTGCGCCCGTACCGCCCCGCTCTCCAGATCCCCGCGGAAGGTCCCGTCGTTTTTCATGATCTTATACTCGAAGCGATAGACCGACTCGGTGTACTTGACGCCCGCGTCGTCGCTGCGTTCCGCCGTGGAAACCAGCGTCAGCAGGATATCGTACACACGCTGCTGCGTGATCCTCGCGGGGAGCTTGAGCGCTCTGGCGCACTCATCCGTATAACAGGCGCGGAGCGCGGCCGCGTCCCCGGCCTTGAGCGCGTTGAAATACCCCTCGAAAAACACGTAGAGCGGGACGTCCTCGTAGACCTCGTCGTCGATCGGCGCGGAAAGCGCGCCGGCCGAGACCCAGACGCGCCGGTCCTGCTGCATATACGCCTCGTCCTGCGTGATATCAGCGTCATAATCCGCCGACTCGAATACGATATACGGCGTCTGTTCTTCCGGCTCCGGCCGTTTCAGAAAAACGGAGACGAGCTTGAGGATACCCGCGAGCGCCAGCAGCGCAAGGAGGAGCAAAAGCGCCCCGAGCAAAAAGCGGATCAGATACCGTTTCTTTTTATTCTGCGTAGGATCCTGCGTGGCGGCACCCCCCCTTCCCCGCTGGTAAAAAATACACTTGCAAATCCACTGCGTCTATTATATAATATCCTCGGTAAAAAATCAACTCCATTTTTCCTTCCTTCCGTATTGACTTTCCTCGTTCTTTCCTATATAATAGTAAAAGTATTCTTTTGGAGGCACTTATGAAATTCAAAAATCCGCTGCACCCCGAAGGGCGGCCCAAAGTCATTGACAATCTCTATCATCTGGTCCAAAGCGGAGCGGAATGCTTCGGCGACAAGGTTCTGTATTACTACGAACGCGGCGGTGAGGAAAAGCAGTTCACTTACCGCGATCTTTTCCACCACGTCCGGGCGCTCGGCACCGCGCTCTCCGATATCGGACTCTTCGGCAAGACCGTCGCCATCTCGGGCGACACATGCCCTGAATACATCGCGTCTTATCTTGCCGTCGTCAACGGCGGCGGCGTCATCGTCCCACTCCCGAAGGAGCTGGAAATCGCCAACTTTGCGGACTTCATCCGCATTTCCGGCGCCGAGGGGATCATCTTTACAAAATCCATGAACAAAAACGTTCTGGAGAACAAGGACCTCTTCCCCGGCGTCACGCACTATATCGCGATCGAGCCGGAAGAGGGAGACGAGTGTCTCTCCTACGCTTCTCTGATCGAGCGCGGCGAGCAGATGCTGGAGGAAGGCTGCACCGTCTTTACCGAGCACACGATCGATATGGAGAAAATGTGCGCCATCATCTTTACCTCCGGCACCACCGGCTCCAGCAAGGGCGTCATGCTCTCCCAGCGCAATCTGACGGCGGCGACCAACTCCTCCTGTCAATCCATGTCCTATGACAGGAACAATACCTTTATCTCCTTCCTTCCCCCGTATCATACATACGAGATGACCTGCGGCCAGTTCGCGATCATGAATCTCGGCGCGTCCATCAAGATCAACAGTTCTCTCAAGCGCACCATCAAGGACATGGCCTCCTTCAAGCCGAACGCCCTGATGCTCGTCCCCCTCTTTGTCGAGACCATGCACAAAAAGATCTGGGACGAGATCGACAAGCGCGGGATGCGCGGCAAGGTGAAAGCCGCGATGAAGCTCTCCGACGCGCTCCTCGCCGTCGGCATCGACAAGCGCGAGCAGTTCTTCGGCAAGATCACCTCCTCGTTCGGCGGCAACCTGAAGAGCATCGTCTGCGGCGGCGCCGCCGTCAATCCTCAGATCATCAAGGATTTCCACAGCTTCGGGATCCTGATCATCGAAGGCTACGGCATCACCGAGTGTTCTCCTCTGGTCGCCGTCAACCGTCCGGACGCGATCCGGCTCCGCAGCGTCGGCACTCCCGTCGAGCACTGCGAGGTGAAGATCGACTATGACGAAAACGGCGAGACCGGCGAGATCCTCGTCAAAGGCGACAACGTGATGATGGGCTACTTCAACAACCCGGAAGCAACGGCGGAAGCCTTTACCGAGGACGGATACTTCCGTACCGGCGACATCGGATATATGGATGACGACGGATACATCTTCATCACCGGACGCAAAAAGAACGTCATCATCCTCTCAAACGGAAAAAATATCTTCCCGGAAGAGCTTGAAGAATACCTCTACACGATCCCCGAGATCCTTGAAGCCGTCGTGATCGGCCGCAAGGACAAAAACGGCGAGCCGCGCATCACGGCCATCTGCGTCCCCGATATGACCAAGTTCGAGGGCGTGCCGACCGAGGAGATCGAAGAGAATATCCGCTCCAAGGTCACGGCGATCAACAAGCGTCTTCCCCTCTTCAAGCAGATCGCCGTCACGGAGATCCGTTACGAGGAATTTGAAAAGACCGCATCTCGGAAAATCAAACGGTTCAAAGTCGTCTGATCTTCTGGAAATACCTTTACTATTCATTTTTGGAGGAAAATTACAATGTTTGAAAAAGTAAAAGAGATCCTGGTAAACGAGCTTCAGATCGATGAAAGCAAGATCACGCCCGAAGCGACCCTGGCAAACGACCTTGGCGTCAACTCTCTCGAGCTGGCGGAGCTTGTCCTTGTCGTGGAGGAGCAGCTCGACGTCGAGATCAATGAAGACGATCTCCACAAATTCATCACGGTGGGCGATGTAGCCGATTATCTCGAAGCGCTCAAAAAATAATTTTTCCGCCGAAGAGCGGCGCACCACTACAACGGATGGATGATCATGAAAAAACTCAAACTAAATCGCAAATTCCTGCTCGTTTTGATCGACACCCTGATTTTTGTTTTTGTTGCCTCCGGCTTTTTTCTTCTCACTCAGATCTCCGGTTCCACCGCTCCGAAGCGGACTTTTGCGGAATTTTCCGTTTCCTGCGTGATCTTTTTCGCCTGCATCCTCCTCTTCCGCCTCCTCGCCCGCGCCTATTCCAACGTCTGGCGCTACGCAAACGCTTTCGCATATCTGCAAACCGTGGTTGCGGACGGAGCGGCGTGTCTGGCGGGCCTCTTCATCACCTCTTTCTTTGACAAATTATACATCGGCGTGTGGCAGAGTTTCTCCGTCGTGGCTCTTTTCGATATCCTCACCCTCACGTCCCGCTTCTGTTACCAGGTGATGTATAACCGCTTCAACGTCAACAGCGCGGCCTCGAACAAGATCAAGGTGGCGATCGTCGGAGCGGGAAACGTGGGTTTCTCTTTGGCAAACGAACTTCTCTACAGTACCTCCTCCCACTACCGCCCCCTCTGCTTCATCGACGCAAATCGGGAAAAGGTCGGGAACAAGATCCTCAACCTCCCCGTTTACGCTCCGGACGAGAACATCCGCGAGCGGCTCAAAAACATGCCGGTCCAGGAGATTTTCATCGCGATCCCGTCCCTTGAGAGCTCCGCCATCCTGAATCTCTACAATTTTTATTCGGAAACCGGATGCAAGGTCAAGATCTATGATTTTCCGCTCAGCGAGACCTCGTCCGGCAAGAGAGTCCTGCGCGAGGTCAAGATCGAGGATCTCCTCTTCCGCGATACGATCGATCTGATCGGCAACGAAAAAATCCGGGAGTATTACAGAGGAAAGTGCGTCCTCGTGACCGGCGGCGGCGGATCGATCGGAAGCGAACTGTGCCGTCAGATCGCCGCGGTTGCCCCGTCCCGCCTGATTATCTTCGACATCTACGAGAACAACGCCTACGATATCCAGCAGGAGCTCTTGCGCAAATACGGAAAGAGTTTCCCCCTCTCGGTCGAGATCGGTTCCGTGCGGGACAAAGAACGTCTTGAATCCGTCTTTGCCGCTTTCCGCCCCGATATCGTGCTCCACGCGGCGGCGCATAAACACGTGCCGCTGATGGAACACTCAAACGCAGAAGCGGTCAAAAACAACGTGTTCGGTACCCTCAACGTCGCTGATCTTGCGGAAAAATACGGCGTAAAAAAATTCATCCTGATCTCCACGGACAAGGCGGTCAATCCGACCAATATCATGGGCGCGACCAAGCGGATGTGCGAGATCATCGTCCAGTGCCGCACAGACAGCGCGACCGCGTTCTCCGCCGTTCGCTTCGGCAACGTTCTCGGCTCTAACGGATCCGTCATCCCGCTTTTCAAAAAACAGATCGAAAGCGGCGGTCCGGTCACAATTACCGACAAACGGATCACCCGCTTCTTTATGACCATCCCGGAAGCGTCGCAGCTTGTCCTGCAGGCGGGGGCGCTGGCCGAGCGAGGCGAGCTCTTTGTCCTGGATATGGGAAAACCCGTCAGGATCCTCGATCTTGCCGAGAATATCATCCGTCTCTCCGGGCTCAAGCCCTATAACGATATTGAGATCGTAGAGACCGGCCTCCGTCCGGGAGAAAAGCTCTACGAAGAACTCCTGATCAAGAGCGAAACGCTCGATAAAACGGAAAACGACTTGATCTTCATCGAAAAAGACAGCCCGTTTTCCCGCGAAGAGGTGGAGAAGCGCCTCAATATCCTGCGCAGCGCGCTGGAGCAATCCTCCTCCTGCTCCGACTCGGATATCATAAAAAAAGCCCTCAAAAGCGTCGTACCGACCTATCACGATCCGGACGAAGTCAACAACCGGATACAAAACGTGTAAAGTACTTATTCTCCGATACAAAAAAGAGGAACACAGCACCATGTGCTGTGTTCCTCTTTTTAAACCATCACGATAAAAATATCGTTCCGCTTTTTCCCGAAGTCCTTGTCGCCGAGCGTTTCGGGGTAATATGCTTCCAGGATCCTCGCGCCGCGGCTGTCCGGAACGAAGTCCTCGCCCTGAATCAGCAATTTGATCCTCTCCTCTCCCAGCATCAGCTTCAGATGATTCTTGATCTGTTTGAAGCGGTCGGGGTTATCGGCCGGACAGATAAATTTGAGAACGCCGCCGCCCGCGGCAAACTGGCAGGCAGTGCTGAACTCGATATCGATCAGCGCGGAGCGCACACCTCCCGTCGCCGGGAGCACGATTTCCTTCATAAAACGCTTACCCCGCCGCCCGATCGATCCGGATAAAACCGGCAAGCGAGATCCAATCGACCGGCGTTCCGGCGTAGACGCCGCCAAAATGCCAGGACGCGCTGACCGGGAGCGCGCGGGTCGCCGTTCCCGAAAACTCGTGTTCAAAGGTGTATTCAGTCAAGGCGATCCTGGTTTTTCTCGTGTCTTCATACTCGATCTTGTCGCTGCGATAGGTCGTGCGGTGCGACCCGACGGCGAGCTCGCCGTCGCTGCGTTCTCCCACAAAGATCGAATAGGAGTTCAAATAGAGGATCACGGTGATCCTGTATCGGTTCTCCGAGACGGGCTGCGCGATCCAATCCATCGAAAGGGAAAGCTTGGTGCCGGAATCGGAAGAGATCTCTCCTCGGATCGGCTCGCGGCCGACCGGCGCCGTCTCCGCGTCTTCCCTGCCTGTCGTTGCGACAGGCTGGGTCGGGGGCGCGGGGGTCGCCGCGGTCGTATCGGAGATCTGGTCGGGCAGGAGCGGCGTCTCCGGCGTTGCGCTCGTGTCGGTCGGTTCCGTGTTCAGACCGCAGGCGCAAAGCAGCATCGCCAGAAGAAGAAAAAGCGGAAGAATCCTTTTTATTTTCATATCTTTCACCATAAAAACAAAAAATGACGATCATTGGATATCTTATTATATCACAGATTACGGAAAGATGCAAGTGCCGGAAAAAAGTCGCAAAAAAAAGACCCCCGAAGATTTGTTCGGGGGTCCGGAGATCATCTCTTCGAGAACTGAGGAGCGCGACGGGCTGCTTTGAGACCGTACTTCTTTCTCTCCTTCATACGAGGGTCGCGGGTCAGGAAGCCTGCGGCCTTGAGCGCGGGCTTGTTATTTTCATCCGCGAGGACGAGTGCGCGGGAAAGACCGTGGCGGATCGCGCCCGCCTGCCCGGAGAATCCGCCGCCCTTGACGGAAGCGACAATATCGAACTTCCCTTCCGTCCCGGTGGCGCCGAAGGGCTGGTTGACGATCAGTTTGAGCGTTTCAAGCCCGAAATACTCGTCGATATCCTTGCCGTTGACGGTGATATTGCCGGTGCCGGGATAAAGACGGACGCGTGCGATGGAGCTTTTTCTTCTGCCGGTGCCGTAAAAATACGGTTTTGCGCTGGTATACATATCTGACTTATCCGTCCTTTCTCTCAGCCTTCATACGGCACGGGTTTCTGTGCCTGATGCTTGTGATTTTCATCCGCGTAAACCTTGAGGCGGGTGATCTCGGCGCGGCCGATCGTGTTGTCGGGAAGCATTCCCTTCACCGCGAGTTCAACAGCGAGCTCCGGCTTTTTCGCCATCAGCTCTTTGTAGTTCATTTCCTTGAGACCGCCGATGTAACCGCTGTGATGACGGTAAAACTTCTGCTCAAGCTTGTTGCCGGTCAAAACGGCCTTGGCCGCATTGATCACGATAACGAACTCGCCGCAGTCGACGTGAGGGGTAAACTCCGGTTTGTGCTTACCGCGCAGCAAAGTCGCGGCGGTAACTGCTGTTTTCCCGAGAGGCTTGCCCGCAGCGTCGACGATATACCACTTGCGTTCAATCTCTTCAGGCTTAGCCATGAAAGTGGACATTCAAAATTCCTCCGATATTTTTGTTTTCACAACGTCTTGCATTATATCATCCTCTTCTCGCTCTGTCAAGCCTTTTTTTGATATTTTCCTGTTTTTTTAATTTTGACGGCCTTTATCTCGCAAATCCTCCCTTTTTCTCCTCTGCGCGTCCCCTTTTCTCCCGCTCAAAAACAAAAAAGCGGTCTGCCGGTTTGCGGCAGACCGCTCGAAGACAGTTATCTTTCAAGCTGACGCTGGGTGGGCGGGCTGAACTCGGAGATCGGGAACTCCATCTCGCGGAAAAGACCGCAGGGATCCGTTTCGCTTTCCGCCGCTCTGCACTCCTTATCGGGGACGGCGTAATTACCCGCGCTGACGACAAGCTGCGCCGGGCGCTCGATCCGGATCACGGAGAACATCCCGAGAGAGACAAGCAGAACACGGCGATCCTCACGGTCGTCGAGCGCGCCGTTCACGCAGCAGGAGACGGACTCCGGCAGCTCCGCCGACCGGCAGCAGCAGTTACAGACGGGCCGCGGCTCGCATACTCTGCAGCCGAGCACGACCGGATCCACGGCCTCCACCACGGCCTCCGGCATATTCGTACCGTGGTTTGCCGCCTGATCCGGATCCTCGCAGCAGCAGCAATTCTCGCACACGCTGCGGTAGATGTGCACGTTCCCCTCGCTGCCGAAGAGAACGACGCTCTTGTTCACCGTGACGATCCCGCAGAATTCCTGGGCGCTTCCGCGGCCAAGGCACGCTTCGCACGTTACCTTGATGTAATACCGGACCTGAACTTTGTAAAAGCCCCGGTTGAAGTCGATGGGTTCCACGCAAACGCACGCCTGGATGATCTCGGCGTCTTTTGCCCGGACGTTGGTCGTGCGCTCGATGATCTCCTGTCCGTAATCGGTAAGCAGGCATTTATAGTCCTTGTAGCAATCCCGGTCCCTGCAGGAGTCGAGGATCCGATGCGTGTCGATACACACCGTCTCCCGCTGCCCCCCTCCGGAGGAACCGCACAGACATTTGTTATCTGCCATAGAAAACCTCCATGTGTGATTGAAGGCGTCGCCTTCCCTACTATCTTATGCAGCAGGTCCCGGACCGTGAAAATCGAAAAAACGGTCTGCGTTCACAGACCGTTTTTCGCTTTTTCCGTTTTCAGTTGAAATACTTATGCATCGCCTCGGAGAATTTTTCCGGAGCGGCGGAGGCGGTGATCACGACGTTGAAGCCGTATTTTTCGGACAGGCGGTCCAGCTCGAGGACCAGAGCCTCGAAAGCCGGTATATCCTCCTTTGCGATACGGAGGGCGCTGTCGATATAAAGGTCGGTGAGATCGTGATCGCTCGCGATGATGCCCGCGACAAATCCGTAAAGGGACTGCGCGTCATCGATCATATATTCTTCCGCCTCGATCAGACGGCATCTGTAATTGATGTCATAACGGAGCTTATTGCTTTTCTCGATACAGACAACGCTTCCCTTGGATGTCTCCAGCGAGTCATGGACCATCTCGATGAGCATTTTGGTTTTTCCGGTTCCTTTGACGCCTACAATCAGTTTTACCATCGTTCATCCTTTTTCGGCGGGTTGAATTTGTACGCCCGAAGACCCCCGCCGGGTATCCGAGCCTTCCTGTTTTTATTTTACAATAGAATATCGCCGTTTGCAAGTGCCGCGCAAAGAATTTCTTAATTTTGTTACATTTGATGAATCGGTTCCTTCATCCTCTCGGCGAGACTGCGCCCGAGCTCCTCGTATCCCGGTTTGCCGAGGAGAGCGAACATATTCTTTTTATACGCTTCCACGCCCGGCTGATCGAAGGGATTGACGCCGAGGATATAACCGGAAACCGCGCAGGCAAGCTCAAAGAAATAAATCAGTTCGCCAAGCGAAGCGGCGCTCCTGTCCGCGACCTCCAGAACAAGATTGGGAACGCCGCCGTCGGTGTGGGCGAGGATCGTTGCGACCATCGCGGTGTGATTGACCTCGTCAAAGGTCTTGCCGGCGAGGAAATTCAGACCGTCGGCGTTCTCCCCGTCATAAGAAACGGCAAGAGAGGAACCGGAGTCCTTGAGATCGATGACCGTCTCGAAGAGGATCCGCTGCCCTTCCTGGATATACTGGCCGAGGGAGTGCAGGTCGGTGGAAAAAACAACGGAAGAGGGATAGAGCCCTTTTCCCTGCTTCCCCTCGCTCTCGCCGTAAAGCTGCTTCCACCACTCGGAAAGCAAAGCGAGCGACGGCTCGTAGGTGCAAAGGATCTCCACGTTTTTCCCCGCGCGGAGAAGGAGATTGCGGTACGACGCGTATTTGAGGCAGTCGTTGAAGCCGCCGCCGAGATAATACCGGTCCCGCGCCGCAGCCGCGCCCGCCATCAGCGCGTCGATATCGACGCCGGCCGCCGCGATCGGGAGGAGGCCGACCGCGGTAAGCACGCTGTAACGTCCTCCGACGTCGTCGGGGACGACGAAGGTCTCCCACCCCTCTCTGTCGGCAAAACTCTTGAGCGTTCCGCGTCGTTTGTCCGTCGTGGCGTAGATTCGTTCCTTCGCCGCCTCACCGTATTTTTCCCTGGCGAGCGCAAGAAAAAGGCGGAAGGCCACGGCGGGCTCGGTCGTCGTTCCGGATTTGGAAATGACGTTCACGGAGAAATCCTTTTCCCGGCAGATGGAAAGGATCCCCTCAAGGGCGCTGCCGGAGATGGAATTCCCGCAGTAATAGATCTCGGGCGCGTCCTTATTCAGACGGTTGTGCATATTCCCCTGCACAAATTCGATCGCCGCGCGGGCGCCGAGGTAGGAACCGCCGATCCCGATCACAACGAGGACCTCGCTGTTTTTACGGATCCGTTCCGCCGCCTCCTTGATGCGGGCGAATTCCTCGCGGTCATAGGAAACGGGGAGGTCCTTCCAGCCGATGAAGTCGTTACCCTCTCCGGTGCCGTTTTTCAGTTTTTCGAGAGCCGCCTCCGCCTCCGGGCGGATCCCCTCGAGCTGTTCTCCGCTCACAAAACGGGAAAGATACGCGTCGTTGAGTTTCATGTTTGAAACATCCATCCTTCATTGTTGTATTTTTTATCAGTATACAACAAGCGCGGTTTTTTTTCAAGCGTTATTCTCGCTTATATCCGGGTAAAAGGAAATGATTTTTTGTGCAACTCTCCGTACGATGCCCCAAAAACCGATCTTCTCCGCTCCGTCGGTCGCTTTGATATCCGTCTCTCCGAGCTTTTCTCCGTCGAGCGTATAAAAGATCTTGCCGACGATTTCTCCGGGCGCGATCGGCGCGGCGTAGCTTTCCTCCATTTCTCTTTCCGCCCGGACCGCCCGCGCCTTCCCTTTTTCCACCAAGCGCTGAAAGGAGGGATAAGACGCGGAAAAGCTCTTCCTTTCACCGCCCGTCAGCGGGATCCCGTCTATCGCGCTCCCCTCGCTGCGATAGATCTCGTAATTGGCAAATCCGAAGTCGAGGAGTTTTTTTGCCTCGGCGTTCCGGATATCGCGCGTGGGAGCCGCCATGATGACCGCGATCAGCTTAAGCCCGCTTCGTTCCGCCGTTGCGCTGATACAGAATTTTGCCTTGGCGGTGCTCCCCGTCTTCAGCCCCGTCGCCCCGGGATAGAAGCGGATCAGCCGGTTGGTGTTGGTCAGCGTAAAGCTGCCGCCCCGGATGCTGTCCATCCAGATCCCGCTGTATTCGAGGATCTTCGGATGCTTTACAATCAGCTCCGCGGACATCAGCGCGATATCCCGGGCGCTCGTCACGTGATTTGTCACGGTATCGTCAAGTCCCGTCACATTTTCAAAGTGCGTATTTTTCATCCCGAGGCTTTCCGCTCTCCGGTTCATTTCCGCGACAAAAGAATCCTCGCTCCCGGCAAGGTGTTCCGCCATGGCGACCGCCGCGTCGTTCGCGGAGGCGACCACAATGCACTTCAGTAGTTCTGCAACCTTCATTTCCTCTCCGGGAGAAAGAAAGACCTGCGATCCTCCCATGGAGGAAGCGTGCTCGCTGACCGTTACGCTCTCGTCCGGCGAGAGTTTGCCCGAGTCGATCGCCTCGCAGATCAAAAGGATCGTCATCACCTTGGTGACCGAGGCGGGCGGCAGGGCGAGATCCGCTTCCTTTTCATAGAGGAAAGTCCCGGTCTCCGGTTCGTACAGGACGGCGGCTGCCGCCTGCAGCTCTCCGTCGAAAACGGCGCCGGCCGCGGGAAAGGAGAAAAGCGGAAGCAAAATCGCGCAGAAAAGCAAAAAAACGATGATCTTTTTCATAAAGCACCTTTCCGTTTTTTGCTAAAATATATGAACGCCCCTGCGCGTTTATACGCAGAGGCGTTCTCCCGTGTGTCAGAATTCAAGATCCGCGATCAGCATATTGTGGTCGGAATATCCGCTCTCCGACATTCTCACCGAGCGGATCGAGATATCGGGGGAGGTGATGATGTTGTCGATCTTTCCTCCCGTCTTAAAGGTATCGAAGGAATGTCCGATGAAATTTGCGATGTTCATCCCGCAAAAGACTTCAAGCTCCTCAAAGCCCCGGATGTTGAAATCTCCGGTCAGCACCGCGCGAGAGCGGCCGCGCAGCGTCCGCGCCACGATCGCCAGCTGTTTCCGGCGCGCTTCCTGCTCAAGGCTGAGATGAGTGTTGGCAAAGAAAAGTTTTTCCCCGTCCAGATCGATCTCGAACATCGTCAGGATCCGCGCCTCCTCTCCGGACGGAAGCGAGCGGACGGAAGCGTTGAGGATCTTGCGGCGCGTCAGGATCCCCGTCCCGTATTCCCCTCCCTGGAAGTCGATCGCGCGGCAGAAGCGTCCCTCGGCGTAACCGCTTTTCTTCCCCAGCTCGGCGAGGAGGTCCGCGCGTCCGCTCCGCTCCGTCCCCCGGTCAAGCTCCTGCAGCCCGATGATATCGGCGCCGGAGCGGGCAAGCTCGTCCGCGATCCCGGAAAGACTCCTTCCCCCCTCGGTATTCTTTACGTTGTAAGTGGCGACTCGGAACAGCATGATCTCTCCCTTTCCCTCTCATGATCCGGATTGATCCGGGCGCAGATCCCGATCGTCCGGTATTCGCCTTTGACAAAGAGATGATCCCGGAGCCAACCCTCAAAGGTCATCCCGCATTTTTTCATCACGGAGAAGCTGCGGTCGTTGCCCTCCATGAATCTCGCCTCGATCCGGTGGAGACCAAGCTCAAAAAAGCCGAACTCCATCACGGCGCGCACCGCTTCCGGCGCGATCCCCCGCCCCCAGTAAAGAGGATTGATCACATAGCCGATCTCCGCGCGCAGATCGTCGGGAAAGAGCGCGGCAAATCCGCAGGTCCCGATCATCTTCCCCGTACTTTTTTCCGTCACGGCCCAATCGAAAAAGCGGCCGGCGCGATACTGCTTTTCCAGATACGCCAGATACTTTTTGGTATGGGAGAGGCTCTCGTGCGGGGACCAGAGCAGGTACTTCGTCACGCACGGATCGCAGGCGTATTCAAACATATCCCGCGCATCGGTCTTTTTCATCCTCCGCAGCACAAGACGTTTTGTCTCAAGCGGGGGCATCCTTTTCAGCTCACAGAAACGGTCGTCGTTCATCATATATTTATTCTACCACCTCTTTTCGGGAAAAACAATCAAAAACCGCATAAAGAACAAAACTTTTTCCGCGATCTTACTTGAAGATCGCCGGCCGTTGTGGTAAAATACAGAAAAAGAGGTAAGATTATGTTCAAAAAGCTTTCTGTGATCGGAGTCGGGAATATCGCGCGCGCCTTCCTCTCCGCCGTAACAACGGGCGACGGAGCGCTCTCCCCCGCGGACATCACGCTCTGCAACCGCACGCCGGAGCATATCGACGACCTGATCCGCCAGGGTTTTTCGCGCGCCCTGACGCCGGGGGAGGCCTTTGCCTCCGGCGATCTCGTCTTTTTCGGCGTCAAGCCGCAGAATTATCCCGCCGTCCTCTCGGAGATCGCGGCGACAGG
This sequence comes from uncultured Ruminococcus sp., assembly GCA_902778725.1. Taxonomy (GTDB): domain Bacteria; phylum Bacillota; class Clostridia; order Oscillospirales; family CAG-272; genus RUG12395. Next base: position 1,057 of record CACYYS010000018.1, on the reverse strand, counting down.
CTGCTCTGCGCAGAAAAAAACCGTCGTCACGCCGGCCGCCGGCGTGACGCTCTCTTCCGTTTCCGACCGGCTCGGGGGGTGCGGCGTCGTGCGTATCATGCCCAACACCCCGATCAAGATCCGGCGGGGCGTGATCGCCGTCTGTAAAAACGAGCTTGTCTCCGACAGAGACTTTCAGAATATCTGCCGGCTCCTTTCCCGCTGCGGCAGCGTATACCGCGTCGAAGAAGCGGAAATGGACGGGATGACGGCCGCCACCTCCAGCGCGACCGCCTACGTATACCGCTTCATCCGGGCGATCACGGAGGCGGGCCGCTCCTGCGGGGTAGAACTCCCTCAACTGGAAAAAGCGGTCGCGGAGACTTTTATCGGCGCGGCCGAGCTGCTCCTCACCTCCGGAAGGCCCGCCGAGGAACTGATCGCCGCCGTCCGCTCGCCGAACGGAACGACCGAACAGGCGCTCGCCGCCTTTGACCGGCTCGGGCTCGAGAGGATCGTGGAAGAAGCGATGCTCGCCTGCAAAGACCGGGCGGCCGAGCTCGGCCGCGAGGCTCTTCCGGAAAAAAAGGCATAACTCCCGGAATCTCACATAAGATATACGGAACTCTTTCACGGAGGCAGTTATGACTTCGGAAACTTCCGTCTATCCCGCCCCCCTCTCCGCGGAGCGCGAGCGCCGCTCCTTTGCGCTCGGTTTTTTCTTCGTTTTTCTGCTCTCCGTTCTGGTCGGCGCGCTCCTTTTTCTCCTCTTTCCTCTTGCTTTCTCCGATCTTCTGCTCGAGAAGATCGCCGGACATTTTTCTTACGCTTTTTCGGACTTTCCCGGATTTCTCGCGGAGGTGTTCCGGCGTTCCCTTCCCGATATCCGCCAGCTTTTGCTGCTGCTGCTCGTCGGATTCAGCTATCTGTCCGGTTTTTTTGTACGGCTGCTCTTTCTTTTCCGCGGGCTCTCCTTCGGCCTTTCTGCCGTTCCGGTGCTCCGGATGGCGCTCTCCGGCGCCGTCAGACGCCCTCACGCCGCCGCCTTTCTCCTCTCCTTTCTCTTCGCCGCCGGCGC
>CACYYS010000017.1 GCA_902778725.1 uncultured Ruminococcus sp. | reverse complement strand
TCCCCGCCGAAGGCGGAGAAGGTGCCGTCCTCGTTCTGCATGGCGGAAACCGTCTCCAGCGCCCGATCCACCGCCTTTGTCACCCGGGGATCCTTTTTGTAATAGGTTTTCACTCCCAGAACGCGATCACGTTGACCACGGCGCGGTTCTCGTTTTTGACGTTTGGATTTTGCTTTTGTCCCTGCGCCCAGAGGTGGGAGGAGCCGCCGCCGTCCAGCGCGTAGAGAAAGAGGAGGGGCTCGTCGATCGCCTCGCGGAGCGCGTCGCGCAGATCGGCGTACTTGATCCCGGGACCGCCGCAGCCGGAGCCGCCGGTCGCGCCGACCCAGTAGGTCCCTGTTACGTCCTGCGCGATAAAGGAGCGGGCGTGGACGGTATTGTCGTCCCAGATCACGTCTTTTTTATCGCGGATCAGGGGGATGCAGCCCTTGACGCACCACTCGGCGCCGCGTTTGCGGAGCGCCCTCCAGTCGCTGTCCGAGGCGATCCGGACGGACTCGAAATGCCCGTCGGCAAAATAGGTCAGGATCTCGTTGTTGTTGTAACTGCCGTGCATCGCGTACTCGTCGAGGATCTGATAGATCGTATCGCCGATGATCGTAGCGCCGCACGCCGTCCCGTCGGTGTTCCACATCCCGCCGTTGACAAGGATCGAAGCGCCGGTCCTTGCGGCGTAGCTTTCGATGTTTTCCCGCGCGTTGACGCCCCCCTGCGCGATCACGAGCCGAGGTCGGGCGTTTGTCCCGATGAAGGTAACGACCGTATCGCTCACGGTGATCTCCCGTACGGAAAAGGTCTCAGACGGCGCCGGGGCATCCGTTTCCGGCGCGCTTGATCCGGGCGCCGCGGGGACGCTCGCCGGCTCGGTCAGCGCTTCTGTTTGCGTCGCTTCCGCCGAAGGATTTGCCGCGCAGGAAGAAAGAAGAAAGAGTCCGACCAGAATAAAACAAAAACTTTTGAACATATCGTTTTCTCCGTACAAAACGTTTTTTTGCTTAATACCCCATTTTTCCATTCGTCTTTCGGTTTTTCGAGGCGATCCGCCAGACGGATAGTCAAGCTCCTCGCCCCGGTAAAGAACGCCGTAGGTCTCTTCAAAGCGGGAGATATCCGCGTTGAAGAGGGCGAGGTTTTCTTAGGTATAGGGAAAAAGGACCAGCCGTTTTGTTTCGATCCGGTCGGTCATCTTTTCGATCTTCATCTCGGCGTTTCTTTGCAGGATAGGAGCCAGCGGTCAAGGAAGGCAAGCTGCTCTTTTGTGTGGAACCAATGCTCGCCGTCCTCCATCACGGTGAGAGAGGCGCGGTGGGTCTTAGCAAAGGCGCGGACAGTTTCCCCGGGGACGAGCGCGTCGCGGGCGCCGCAGAGGATATCTGTCGGCGCGTTCCACCGGATCGGATGCGTCCGCGCGTAGGCGAGATACTCCCACGAGAGGTCTTCCCCGAACGGCGCACGGATCACGCCTTTTTCCCGGAGCTCTTCTTCCGTTGAGCCGACCGCTTTGAGCGCGTCCCGGATCAGGCGGTCCATATCAACGACGGGAGAGATGAGGTACGCCCGGTCGATAAACGCTCCAACGCCCGCCGAGAGCGCAAAATACGCGCCGATGCTGTTTGCGATCAGGATGATCGGACGGGCGCGCCCGCGCAGCGCGGCGAAAAACGGAGGAAACTCCTCCTTCGCTTCCCACGGCGTGTTCGCGCGATAATCAAACCCGATCACGTCGGCGCCGGGAAAGAGAGGACGGTAGTGCTCCGCTTCCGCCGGGGAGCCGCCCTTGCCGTGGAGATAGACGACGGCGCGGTTCATCCGAAGATCTGCCCCGGGAGTTTTTTCTTTTCCTTCGGCGGGAACGTCCGGTCGAACGCTTCCACCTCTTCGTCCGGGACGTAATACCCCGCCGGCGTCCGGTAGACGCCGCTCACCCCGTCCAGATACCCCGGGATCAGCTCCCGGCAGAGGAAGAAGGAGTCGTCCGCGCCCTCCGGCAGATCGTGATAGCGGATGCCGAAGTTCCTTGCGTAATCAAATCCGCTCTTGCCGTAAAAGGCGATATTCCCCTCAAAAAGGACCGCGCCGTAGCCGAGAGAGGCGGCCTTCCCGAGCGAGTAGTCGAGCAGCGCTTTTCCGTAGCCTTTGCGTTTCAGCTCCGGCGCGATACAGATCGGTCCCATCGTCAGAACGTCGACCGTTTTGCCGCTGTCGGCGTCGATCACGGTCTTCATAAACATATTCTGCCCGATCAGTTTGTCGTCCTTCTCCATCACAAAATCGAGCTCCCGGACAAAAGCCGGATCCTCCCGGAGCCGGTGGATGACGTAATGCTCGCTGCACCCGGGACGGTAGACGTTCCAGAAGGACTCCCGGATGAGGTTTTCCACCGCGCGGTGATCGGCTTCGGTTTCCCGGCGGACGGTAAAGTCAAGTTGCTTCATTGTTTTTCTCCCTGTTGTTTTTTGTGTCGGAAGCGCGCCGCGCTCCCTCTTTTACGCCCGGAATTTGACGGCGGTGCCGTAGGCGATCACTTCCGCCGCCCCCTGCATGATCGCGGAAGAGGCGTAGCGGATATTGACGATCGCGTCGGCGCCCAACGCCTCCGCCTCAGCCACCATGCGCTTTGTCGCCAGCGCGCGGGCTTCGTTCATCATATCGTTATACGCCGTCAGCTCGCCGCCGACCAGGGTTTTGAACGCCTGAGAAATGTCCTTGCCGAGGTGCTTTGACTGGATCGTGCTTCCCTTCACCAGTCCCAGCATTTCCAGTTCCTTCCCGCTGATGGTTTCAGTATTGACCAAGATCATCTTCTTCTCCTCCTTTGATTTCTTTGATTCTTTGAACGCAGACCTTTATCATAACGGCAACAAAAACGGCCGGGATGATCCCGAAAAGCACCTTGAGCAAAACGCCCGGCAGCAGCCGGAGAATAAACCCGAAATAAAGAATAAAATAGAGGATCATCAGCACCGTGATCAGGATCGGGACAAAGATCTTTTTCGTTTGTTTTTTCATAAGATCCCCTGCTGTTTGCACCAGATCTTCATCACAAGGCCGACCGGCAGGAATTTGACCAGCCGGACCTGCCGGCGGACGGGATGGCCGAGGATGGAGACGGTCTTTTTCTTTTTCAGGTCTTTCATCGTCTGCGCCGCTACCTCGTCCGCTCCGTACCAACGGTCAACGTAACGGATGTAGGTATCGTGCTCCGCCTCCGCCTGGAACTCGGTTTTGATCCAGCCGGGGCAGACGCACATCACATGGATCCCGCGGGGGCGCAGCTCCCTCCCGAGCGCGCGGGAAAAGTTCAGGACGCAGCTTTTGCTCGCGCCGTAGACCGACTGATAGGGGACCGGCTGCCAGGCAGAGTTCGAGCCGACGTTGATGATGCTGTCGCCGCTCTCCATATACGGGAGACTGACGCGGCACATCGCGATCAGGGCGAGAGCGTTGACTTTCAGCGAGTTCAGCTGCTTTTCAAGGTCGCTTTCGGCAAAGGGACCGAAGATCCCGCACCCCGCCGCGTTGACAAGGAGGGAGATCTCAGGTTTTTCCTCCTCAAGGAGCGCGCGGTATGAATCGATCGCGCTCTCCTCGGAGAGGTCGAGTGGGACCGGACGGATCCTGTTCCGGCATTTTCCTTTCAGTTCTTCCAGACGATCCGCGCGCCGGGCGATCACCCAGATCTCGTCAAATTCTCTCTCCCGGTCGATGGCATAGAGCAGTTCCCTCCCGATCCCGGAGGACGCTCCCGTGACGACTGCGATCTTCATTCTGCATTTTCTCCTTTTTCGGTTTCGACGCCGTACATATGGGTCAGGATCAGGCGCTCCGCCGTCTCTTTCCCGAACAGTTTGGTGATCGTATCGACGGCGGGACCGCCTTTTTCCGTCAGCGCGCGGGCAAAGACCGCGTTTTTCGCGGTCTTCTCCCCGCGGTCGCACCGCGGCGCCGACGCGAGCTGGCTGAGATATGTATTGACGTACGCCTGCGCGGTACGGTCAAAGCGCGCGGTCAGTTTTTTCCCCTGCTTGTGATAGGAGCAGGAGTAGAGGAGTCCGTCGTACCAGTGCGCTTCCTGTTTTTTCTCCGGAAGGTCGGAATCCCACTCCCGGATCCGGTCAAACTCCGCCTGTTTTTCCGGGGGCCAGGGCTTGATCTGCGTGTCGTAGAGTTCTGCGATCAGCGTTTCCTTCCCCGCCGCAAAGACGCGGTCGAGATTGAAGAGCGGCACGTCGGCTTCAAAGGGAGAGAGGACCGCCGTTTCTATCTTCATCAGCCCGAAAAACGCCTTCATCCGCAGGATGCAGAAGTGCCCGAATCCGGCGACTTCATAGGATTCGGTCTCAAACGTCATCCCGCGTTTTTTTAAGAGCGCGTCCGCGCCTATGTCGTTTTTTTGCAGAGCGTATTCGCGCTTCAGCGCGGCAAGGAGATATTCGCAGATATCGCTTTTGTTTTTCATTTTTTCCTCCTCAGAGCGGTTCGCGCTCTGTTTTGATCGTAAAGGTTTCGGGCAGACGGAAGATCTCGTCTTTGAGAAAGAGCGGGTAGAAGCTTTCGTCTTTCAGACGTTCGAACGGCAGCCAGACAAAATCGTGCGTATGCGCTCCTTCGCGGAGGGTGAAACGTTCTCCCCTCTTTTCCGGGCCGGTTTCCGCCGCGTCAAGCAGATAGTAGAGACAGATTTCATGATACCGGAGCTTGTCCACGTCTTCGGTAAAAAAATTCTGGCAGAGCCAGAGCGGACGGACGACGCGGGGCGTTACGTCAAGTTCTTCCTTCATTTCCCGCAGGATGGCGTCTTCCGCAGCCTCGCCCATTTTTACCCGCCCTCCCGGCAGATAGTAATAGGGGGAGCGTTCGTCCCGCATCGCGAGGATGCGCCCCTCAGAGAGGAGGATGCCGCAGACGCGGTAGTTGAATTTGCGGTTTCCGGCAAGGTAGGTGATATCCGCCCGCGTGATCGCGTCCCACCGCTCTTTTGTCAGCAGACTGACGTGCCCCCGGCGTGTTTCGCCGAGCTGCGGGACAGGTACGTTATTGTTCGTCCATTGATAGAGGAAGCCGAGTTTTTCCTGCACGCGCTTCGATTTTTCGTTTCCTTCATAGTAACCGCACCAGACACGGGCGAGTCCGAGATCCTCAAAAGCGCGGCGCAGAAGTGCGCGCGCCGCTTCCGGTACGATCCCCCTCCCCCAGTAAGGAACGCCCAGCCAGTAGCCGAGCTCCGCCTCGTCGTCCTTTTCGGCAAGATCGTTGTGATGCAGACCGATGCTGCCGACGGGAAGCCCGGTTTCCTTCAGTACGATAGCGTAGGTCTCCGGCGCCGTCAGCACCTCACGGATGACGCGGCGGCTGTCTTCCACATCGGTATGCACAGGCCATCCGGCGATCGGGCCGACGCGGGGATCTTTTGCATATTGATAGCATTCTTCCGCGTCCGTTTCTTCCCAGGGGCGCAGGATGAGACGTTCGGTTTGCAAGACCATATCATTCCCTCCCGCTCCGGTCACGGCAGAGCGATCCGTATCCCGACGGCGCCGTATTTTCTCTGCTGCTCTTTGGAATAATAGAGATCCATATCCTCGGGCGACGCCCGGTCGAGCTCCTCCTCCGCATACCCGCACGCCGCAAGCGGGAGAGCGGCGTAAAGCGCCGCAAAGGAGTCAAAGACGGAAAGCTCCAGCACGCGGACTTCCAGTTGTTCCCCGCTTTCGGTCTCGGTGAACACGATGCGGTCTCCCGGACGGATCTTTTTGCGTTTTTCATCATAGAGCCGCAGCTCGATCGTTTTCGTGCCGTTTTTGATCTTGGAAAAAGCGGCAGGAGTCAGATTCATCGTATGGATCGCCTGCTTACGGCAGATATACAGGAGATGATTTGTGTGTCCCAAGAGCTCCCGTTTTTCGGAAAAAGCCAGATACCATTCGGCAAGAGCCTGAAACTCCTTGTCCGTCATGGAAAAGTCGGGACGTTTTTCAATGGGCTCCAGCATACCGTCCACGCCCGCCGTGGTGATCCACTCGACCGGTTTTCCGCGAAACAGATCCTCAAACTCCGTCACATCGTATCCCGTAAAGACCTGCTCCTTGAAATGCCGTACCCGATGATCCTCCGTGAAATTCTCCGTCTGTCCTTCGGACCAGTTCCCGTAGAAATAGTTTGCATACATGATGGCGAACACGGATATGAAAGCAAAGAGAATGACACCTCGTGGCTTTGTGACACGGATCGCCTCGTCGATCGCGCGGTTTACCTCGTCGGCTTCATACAGGTGATACATCGGGCCGAGGGAGAGCGTTACGTCAAACGAGTTATCTGGGAATCGGCTCAGATCCGTCGCGTCTCCTTGAAAGGAGCGAATGCGCTCCATCCCTTTACTGTTTTCTCGGAGAACGGCGAGGTTGCTCTCGACCAGCTCGACCGCCGTCACGTCCATGCCCTCTTTTGCAAGGGCGATGGAGTATCTCCCCGTTCCGGCGCCAATCTCAAGGATTTTGGATCGCTTGGTCGCGTAGCGATGGATATAAGTCATCGTAGTGCGGTATTCGAGCTGACCGTGACGCGATCTCTCGGTCCGTCCGTCTTCGCCATGCTGCGCGTAAAAGTTACTTATGATTTCTTTTCTGTTCTCCATACAGGCTTCCTCGCAAATTCGATTTTCAAGCTTCCGGGCGGCGCCGTTCTCCGGTTCATACAGAGCACAGGGCTTTCAGCAAGGTGTTTATGATTTCCTGTTTTGCTGTTTCGGTGAAATACTGATGTCCGCAGTTTTCCAAAAAACAAACGCGATCCGCCTCGTGCTCCCGGGCGATAACAGCAGATCGGGGGCTGACAATTTCGTCTCTGCAAGAAAAAAAGTAATACGCGGGAGTGGATGGAAATTTCATTCTTCTAACGTGTCGAATCAAACGAAATAACTCCATATACGGATGCAGACAGAATAGATAAGCAAACGGTGTAGATGCGTTCACGCCATTTGCTTCCTTTGTCGCCAAAACATACGGGTCAACGGGTTTTTCCGGAAAGAAAGCGCATTGTTTTTCAGATACCGGAACGTTAGGCGAAGTGAAAACGGACAGCACAGCAGTATCATACCGTCAAATAACCCGGGGTTTTCCTTTTCAGCGAGAAGTCCGAGCAGGCACCCCATGGAATGTCCCACGAAAACCAGGTTGCGGTACTGAACACGCATTTTTTTGGCGGCATTGACTACCGAAGAAAGCCACATCTCCTGACCGCTGCGGCGGAACTGAGATACACCGGCTCCATGCCCGGGCAGTAAAAGGCAGTTTGTCATGATATCCGTCGGAAGCGCCTCCGTCAGAAAAGAGAACTGTTTTGGATTGCCTTGAATACCGTGTACCATCAGTACACCGGTTTGATTTACCGATCTTTTTTCTTTCTCCTGCGCTCCTGTTATTGCATCCATAATACTTGTCTGCCGCCTGCCTTTATCATGGATTCGGTTTTGCGCTTTCCGGACTCGATGCATCAATATGACTGATTCGATATACCTTGGAGCAACAGCGGAACAAACAGTTCGTTATCTGCGTTGTTTCCTCGGCTGCGCTCGCCGAATTCTTTACAGCCAATAATCTATTTTTCATTCATCAAAGCTGATTCCGCCTATTTGTATCAAGACGATCTCATCCCATCGGTCTTTTATTATTCACGCTGCCCACACGAGCTTCGGTGTCAGGAATATGCCGTTGACCGATTGCGTCAGGACACCCGGATCGATTGCATTGTCTCGGCAAATTGGAAGTTATCGCTTAAGTCGTTTGCATGCCGCATAGATTCCATAACCGACAGCTACTCCTAATGTATTCAGAATCAGATCATCGATATCGGTTACACTGCCTGGAAAGAGCAGCTGGATCACCTCGATCACAAAGGACAAGCCCGCGCCAGCAAGAAGCACTTTCCAAAAACAATCCAGACGCTTGTACAGGATTGGCATAATGACGCCTGTCGGGATAAACATGCTGATATTTCCGATGATATTAATTGCAGCTTCGCGTTTGATATCATAATCCAGAATGTTTACAAGCGGAATCAAATTGACCCGAAGCGGCTGAAGGCTGCTCATGTTAATGATAAGCGGCTGAACCTCGCCGTTGACGGTGAAAAAAGGATAAAAGACAAAACGAATAAGCACAGCAAGGTTGATATACATCAATAGAAGGAGCGCCTCTCTTTTCCAGACAACCTTCTTCTGCTGCATCCATATCATTCCACGGCTGAGGAACCACAGCACGGTAAAACACAATTCCCCGGTTAACAGAGATATTTTGATCAAGCGTCATTCCTCCGCAAATCCCGATTTGGTTATTTCTTTGTCATCAATACTACTGTCTCGACATGGCTTGGGACAATAGCGTGAATAAAAATGCCGTTATCTACGATACCCACTCGACCCCCGGCGTCAGGAATATGCCGTTGATCACAACATCTGTATTATAATTGAGCTATCTTCGTTACTCCGAAACAAGTTCATATATTTCAAACACGCAGAAATCCCCGGTCTCTGCCCAGTCTTGATTCAAATAGTGGTACAGATAATTAACCGCTTGCTCTTCGGTGTCGAACAATCCGTTTTTGTTCAACTGATGGAACTCTTTGCTAAACTCCGTTCCTTCTTCATCGCATCCGTGCCACCTGCATAAGAACATACAATCGCATATGGCTGAAAACCCATCACCATAGCCTTTCCCAAACAGATATCCCACGTCGTAGCCGATAAAAGCCAACCCATCAGGAAGCTCTCTGCAAGATCCAGCCATCCTATAGAAAATCAAATCAAGTTTTCTGTTATCCAGTCCATTATAATACTGCAAGGTCTCTGCTTTAGAATACCTATCCATGTCATCCGGTGTGTAATCTAAAGGTTCTCTGTCAATTCCCTTATACACACGAATAGCTTTATTCTTTCCGGGCAGCGCATAGATCGAATTATCTTTGAATCTTACAAGAGCTTTTTCATATAAGGATTCATATTTTTCCACAATGCAAAATTGCGACGGTGAATAATCCCAATTATAGTCGTTGGGCGATATTTCTTTGATTTCACCAATTGTATTGCATATATAGATTTTTGCTTCCATACTGTAATTTCTCCATTAGCAAATAATCATCCATCATCTATCTCGTAGTCCCAACTCAGGCTCGAGACATCAATACGACTGATTCAATATGCCTTGGGACAATGGTGTGAATAATAAGTCCATTATCTATGCTGTTTACTCGTTTGACCTCGTTGCTTAGTATCTGCTTTCTGAAACGGTCGAGACAACAGCGTAGATTGTGCATCAATCATAAATAGTTTCATACACCCGAACGTCAGATTCATTATATTCCAAAATGAATTACCCATTTGTTTTCATCCAATGCCTTTTCTAACAACTCTGTTAATTCTGATAAAACAGGTTCCTTTCCTGTTAGTTTGATAAAGGCTTTCAAAGAAGAAGGCGGTATAAGTGTAATTCCGTAATATGCAAGTCCTTTGCCTTTAACGGAAAGTGTATGCCAATAGAAATCAACAGATTGCAATTCTGCTGCGATACGCTCCATATACTCATCTTCTATGGAAATACAGGAATACTTCTGTGGCTCATATTTGTCATATCTTTTACCATATTGCGGGGCGAACGGCATCATACCAAACTCATGTCTTGGCATTGTTGTTTCTCCTAAAATACCAGATTGTTTAATTCATTTAATCTGTACACTCAACTTAGGCTCGAGACATCAATACGACTGATTCAATATGCCTTGGGACAATAGCGTGAATTAAAATGCCGTTATCTATATTGCCCACACGACCGTCCTCGTAAAGCCTATGCCGTCGACCAATGTCCGGTTCAAAACGCAAAACGTACTTCTGCGCCGAGATCTTCCGTATTCTTTACGGCCTCGATTCTTTCGCATATGTGAATTAAAACCTTGTTTGTTTTCGGAACTACGATATAGGCGCCTTTTCCGACAAATGATACGGCGTATTGCAGTAATTGTGTTCCAAATCCATTGTTCTGGAACCGTCCCTCGACATAAAGGTTATCGATTCTATTGTCAGTTACTGTAACGATTCCTGTTGTGCGGTTTCCAAATTGAAGGGAAAGCAGCTTTCCACCCTTATTAAGAGAAGATTCAATATTGCTCATTATCGCAGTCTCTTCTTCTGAAAAAAGCCTCTCATTCTCATCTCTTGACAACTGATAGTTGAATCTACCATACCTGTTTGCATAGTGGCAGATTTCAAGCAAACGGTCATCTGTTCCGCAGTAGTATTCTCCGCAGATGACGTCTTTTCCCATTGCAGCAAGAAATTCAGAGTCGGGATTGCTCCAAGGCTTGTTGATCCCAAAGAAAATACTTGCGTTGCTCCTTTCAGCGGAAACCATTTTTGTTGGAGCTTTGCCGATCACTTGATACTTGCGGCGCTTGAAATAGAACATATTGCTTTCACATGTAAAGCATGAGACAATGCCTGATTCATGAATTTTAGCAGGTTTCAGTTCATCATAGTTTATTTCGTGCGGAACCGTATCATATACCCCGTCAAACAGTCGAAAATATGCCCAATAGTCTTTCACTTCTGGAACAATCGACGATGACCAGGATGCATAACAATCAATGAGCTGCATCAGAACGTATTTTCCGTCAAAAGCGTGGAATTCATCATCAGACATGGGCTTTTCATCATTCTTCGTATAGGGTTTCCCCGCAGTTTGCAGTTGGATCGCTACGATATCACTGTTTTCAAAAATGCGTTCCGTGTGAACATTCGGCTTAACCTTTTTCTTAGGAGGCATCGGAGATGTCAGTTTTGCCTTAAACTCAGACAATGCGTGCTTTCTTTTTTCGAACGTTTTTTCTCCTGCTTCTTTCCATAATTCAAGACCAAAGCCGGATTCTATCATTCGGATTGCTTTTTCCTTGATTTCATCCGTAAGGATTCCCTTTTTCCACATAAAATCCGCAAGGGAGTAAAAGTAATTACACCATTCTTCTTCATCGGATTCGTCAAACATATTCGTGCGGATATAGTTATCAATTCTTTTTACCGCTTCCTCTGATTCATATTTATAAAATGCAGCGGTGTATTCGGATAACAAATCCTGTGCGGTATCATTTCCGGTAATACTGACGCTCCAGGCCCCCATAAAACAGTCCTCCTCGTTTATATCTAAACCGTAGCCTCAACTCAGGCTCGAGTGATCAATGTAACTACCTCACAATGCCCGGTGCGCGGAAAAAGATCAAAGGGGTAAACCCGATCAAAGGAATAACCGTGCGCGCAGAAGATCCGGGCGTCCCGGGCGAAGGTGGCGGGGTTGCAGGAAATATAGAGGATCTTCTCGGGGGAGAGGGTATCGGTGAGATATTCGATCAGGGCGGCGGAGCAGCCTTTGCGCGGCGGGTCGAGGATGACGGCGTCCGGGCGAAGGGAGAGGGACTGAGTGAGGATCCCCGCGTCTCCGCAATGGAACTCCGCGTTGATTACGCCGTTTGCGGCGGCGTTTTCCGCGGCGCGGCGCACGGCGTCCGGGACGATCTCGACGCCCACGAGACGGGAGAAGTCCCCCTTCATCGAGAGGCCGATGCTTCCGATCCCGCAGTAAAGATCACAGAGGGTCTCCTTCCCCGTCAGGGAAAGGAGTTTCCTCCCCTTTTGATAGAGGCGCTCCGCCATCGGGCGGTTGACCTGATAGAAGGCGGAGGGCGAGATCTTGAGGCGGTTGCCGCAGAGGACGTCTTCAAGATAGCCGGGACCGGAAAGAAGGACGCTCTCCCGCCCGAGAACGGTACTGTCCTCCCCGTCGTTAACGTTGTAAAAGGAGGTCGTGACGGAGGGAAAACGCCCGCAAAGAAAGGCGGTCAGCGACTTTGCTTCTCCGATCCCCTCGCTCCGTGTAACGGTAACGAGAGAGGTATCGCCCGACTCAGCGCAGCGCAGATAGAGACAGCGGATCGGGAGCGGAGCGCCCGCTTTTTCTCCTTTGCGGTTTTCTTCAAGAAAGGAGACGGCGGCATCGGCGATCGCGGAAAAGAGAGGGGGCTGGAGGCGGCAGCCGGAGGACGGAACGATGCGGTGGGACTTCGGCGCATAGAACCCGGAGAGGATCCTTCCCTCCCGAGATACGCCGAGCTGGATCATCGCCTTGTTGCGGTACCCCTCGATCCTGCCGTCGGAGACGACCGTCTCCACGGGGATCCCGGAAAAGCCTTCGCGCCGGAGGGCGTTTTCGACCGTTTTGCGCTTGATCTCCCGTTCGTGCGCGTAGGAAACGGAGGCGTAGGCGCAGCCGCCGCAGGCGGCGGATACGGGACAGGCGGGCGCGATCCGGTCCGGGGACGGGGAGAGGATCTCCTCCGCGCGGCCGACGGCGTAGGTCCGGTTATCTTTGATGATCCGGACTTTTGCGGTGTCGCCGTCACAGGCGCCGGAGACAAAAACGGTCTTGCCGCCGGCAAAACCGACGCCGTATCCGAGGTTGTTGAGTTCTTCTATTTTCAGCGTGAGTACGTCATTCTTTTTCATGCCTATATTCTAACATCTTTTTTTGCCGATTTCAACGGTTTTTCAAAACAGAAACCTTGACAAAAGCGTTTTCTTATGCTAAAATAATCAACCGATACAGGTAAATCTTTCATACCTGTCTCCTTGCCGCCCCGAAAGAGGCGGTCATAAGACCGTAAGGAGGTGTAATTATGGTTAACAACTACGAGGTCCTGTTCATCGTCAATCCTACCCTGGCGGAAGACGAGATCAAAGCGACCGTGGAGAAGTTCATCGGACTGATCCGCGAGAACGGCGAGATCCAGGAAGTCAACGAGTGGGGCAAGCGCAGACTCGCTTACCCGATCGACGACATTCCGGAAGGATACTACGTTCTCGTGTATTTTGCCGCCGACGCCGCTTTCCCCGCCGAGCTTGATCGCCGCTTCAACATCGACGATGCGATCTTCCGCGGGATGACCGTCCGCCGTGAATCTGCCAAGATCCCGGATGCGATCGCCGTTCCCGAAGAAGAAAAGACCGAAGAGGAAGAGATCCCCGCCGCCGAGGCTCCCGCCGCGGCGCCCGCCGAGGAACCCGCTCCCGCCGCTGAAGAAAAAGCGGAATGATGATCCGAAGGAGGTAAAAAATGGCCAGCCTGAACAAAGTTGCTTTGATCGGCAACCTGACTGCTGATCCCGAGCTGAAAACAACGCAGAGCGGACTCAGCGTGACCACCTTCACCATTGCCGTACAGCGCCGCTATTCCTCTTCCCAGACGGAAGGGCAGCCTACCGCCGACTTTATCACCATCGTGGCCTGGCGCAAGAGCGCCGAGTTTGTCTGTAAGTATTTTACCAAGGGCAAACCGATCCTTGTCTGCGGCTCGATCCAGACGAGAAACTGGACCGACCAGAACGGCGCCAAGCGCTATGCGACAGAGGTCGTGGCCGACGAGGTCGGCTTTGTCGAAAGCAAGAGCCAGAGCGACGCCGCTGCCGCCGCCCCGGGACGCGGAAGCTCTCTCGGAACGCCCAGCTTCGACAATACCGGCGCCTCCAAGTTTGAGGAAGTCTCCGACGAAGACAATCTCCCGTTTTGACAAACGGCGCGCGGGACCGTGCGGAGTGCCCCGCGTGAATCGAATTTTCCGCAGAATAGGAGTTTAACATGGACAGAAACGAAAGACCGGAAGGTCAGCGGCAGTTCCGCCAGAACCACAGAAGAAAGAAAGTCTGCCAGTTCTGCCAGGATAAGATCGAGCAGATCGATTATAAGGATACGGGTCGTCTCCGCAAGCTCACCACCGAGCGCGGCAAGATCCTTCCCCGCCGGATCTCCGGCACCTGCGCAAAGCATCAGAGGCAGCTTGCCGTTGCGATCAAGAGAGCGAGATACATGGCTCTGCTCCCCTATATCAACGACTGAACAAAAAAAGAGACGCTTCGGCGTCTCTTTTTTCATATCTTTTGCAGGCGGTCATGATAATCGGCGAGAAAGGGGATCTTTTCCTCGGGGAGGGAGACTTCCCTGCCCGAGAGCGCCGCGAGCGGCTCCGGCATATCCCCGAAGCGGAGATAATATGAGCATAGCGCCTGCGAGCGGTAGCCTAGCTTTCGATCCTCGCGCGTCTCCCCGTATTTCCCGTCGCCGAGCAGAGGATGCCCCGCGTGCGAGAACTGCGCGCGGATCTGATGGGTCCGCCCGGTGAAAAGCTCCGCCTCGACGAGAGAAAAGCTCTTCCCCGAGGAGAGGACGCGATAGTCGGTCCGCGCTTCCTTTGCCCCTCCCGGCGGATCCGCGTCAAAAACGGCGACGGTCTTGGTCTTCTCATTTTTGAGGAGATAGCCGCGGTAGGAGCCGGAGGAAGGAGACGGAAGGCCGTGGACGACGCAGAGATACTTCTTTGTTACGCGGCGCTCCCGGATCGCCTCGTCGAGCGCGCGCAGCGCCGCGGCGTTCTTTGCCGCCAGGACAAGGCCGGAGGTATTGCGGTCGATGCGGTTTGCGAGCGCGGGAGCAAAGGAGTTTTCTTCTTCCGGCCGGTATTCCCCTTTCCGGTACAGATAGCCGCTCACAAGCGCGATCAGCGTCACGCCTTCCGGCTTTTCCCCGTCTCCCTCGTGGACCAGCATCCCCTCCGGTTTGAAGAGGACGAGGACGTTTTCGTCTTCATAGAGGACGTCCGGGTCGCTCTGAGGGAAGACGGGCGCGGTCCCGGCGCCGCGTTCGGTAAAGCGGGGCGGGGCGAAGACAAGCACCGTATCCCCCTCTGAGAGGAGGGAGGACGGCTCTGCGCGTTTGCGGTTGAGCTTGATCTTTTTCTGGCGGATCAGGCGGTAGATCATGGGAAAAGGCATTCCGGACAACGCCTTGGACAAAAACTTGTCAAGGCGTTGTCCGGAATCATTTTTTCCTATCCGGAGCTCCAGCATTATTTGGTGCCGAAGATCCTGTCGCCGGCGTCTCCGAGACCGGGCACGATGTACGCGTGCTCGTTGAGACATTCGTCCATTGCGGCGATATAGATATCGACGTCGGGATGTTCGCGTCTTACGCGCTCCACGCCTTCCGGCGCGCCGACAAGATTGAGCATACGGATGTGACGGCAGCCGCGCTCCTTGAGCATGGCGATCGCGTCGCAGGCGGAACCGCCGGTCGCGAGCATCGGATCGCAGACGATGACGATGCGGTCGCTGATATCGTTCGGCAGTTTGCAGTAATACGGAACGGGCTGATGGGTCTCGGGGTCGCGGTAGAGACCGATATGCCCCACCTTGGCGACCGGGATCAGGGAGAGGAGCCCGTCCACCATACCGAGTCCGGCGCGCAGGATCGGGATGATCGCAAGTTTTTTGCCGGAGATGCGTTTGGCGTTCATCTCGGCGATCGGCGTCTCGATGACCATGTCCTCCAGCGGAAGATCGCGGGTCAGTTCATAGCCCATCAGCAGCGTGATCTCACTGAGAAGAGTGCGGAAGTCCTTGGATCCGGTGTGCTTATTGCGCATGATGGAGAGTTTGTGCTGGATCAGGGGGTGGTCGATGATATGTACGTTGCCCATAAAATACATCCTTCCTGTTTCGTTGATTTCATTATACACGTCCCGCGGTCGGAAAACAAGTAAAATCGAAAAAAATATTTACATTGAGTCGAAAAGATGGTAAAATGCAGGAAACGGAGGAAGCTATGACGAAGGAAGATTTTATCATCGGCATCAAGACGCTCGGCTGCAAGGTGAGTCAGTATGAAAGCAGCGCGATCGCGGAGAGTCTGCGGGAGCGCGGCTTTACCGTCAAAGGAGATCTTGCCGGCTGCCGGGTCGCCGTTATCAATACCTGTACCGTCACCGCCGAGGCGGACCGTAAATGTCTGCAGGCGATCCGCCGCGCCGCGCGGGCCGGCGCCGCCGTGATCGTGACGGGATGCCTCTCCGAGCTCTCGCCCGAAAAGATCCGGGAGATCCCCGGCGTCGCTTACGTCTGCGGCACCGGGGGAAAAATGACCTGCGTCGAAGCCGCGGAGGCGCTTTTCGCGGGGGCGGTCCCCCGCTTTGCCAAGCCGGAGACAAATCGGTACGAACCGATGGAAATCCGGTCCTTCCCGCGTACGCGCGCTTATATCAAGATCGAGGACGGATGCGACTCCCGTTGTTCCTACTGCATCATACCGCGGGCGCGCGGTCCCGTCCGTTCGCGTCCGTCGGACGACGTGCTGAGAGAGGTCAGCCGGATCATCGCGGGCGGCTGCCGGGAGATCGTCCTCACAGGGATCGAGGTCGACGCCTGGGGGCGAGACTTCGGTAAACGACTAATCGATCTGCTCGAAGAACTGGAAGGGCTGGAGGGTGATTTCCGGATCCGCACCGGCTCGCTCGATCCCTCCCTCCTCACTCCGGACTTTGTTGCCCGGCTCGCGCGTCTTACCAAGATCGCGCCGCACTTCCATCTCTCCCTCCAAAGCGGCTCGACGGCCGTCCTCAACCGGATGAAGCGGAAGTACAACGCCGATATGGCGCTCCGGGGGATCGCGATGCTCCGGGAGGCGTTTCCCGGCGTGCGTTTTACCGCCGATATGATCGTCGGCTTCCCCGGGGAGACCGACGCGGAGTTTGCCGAGACTTGCAAGTTTGTCGAACAGGTCGGATTCCTGTTTCTTCACATTTTCCCGTATTCCGCCCGTCCCGGAACGCCGGCCGCCGAATATCCCGGCCAGATCCCGCAGGAAGAAAAGCACCGGCGCGCCGCCGCACTCGCCGCCGTACGCGACCGGGTCCGGGAGCGTGAGCTGCGCGAGCTTGCCGAAAAAAAACCGGTCTGCCCGGTTCTGATCGAACAAAAAAAGGACGGCCTCTATCACGGTCACAGCGCCGAGTTTGCGGAATTTGCCGTGAAAGCCGCTTCCCTTCCGCGCGGATGCGAGGTCCCCGTGCGGATCACCGGGATCGAAAACGGGGTCTGCATCGGCGTCCCGACGGAAGAATATCGGGAAAAATAAAGTTTTTTTCGGTTTTCTCTTGCTTTTTTGGGAAGGGTGTGCTATACTCTATAGCGTTGTTTCATAGCATTGCAGACTTGGCCGCAAAAAAGCGGCGGGGGAGGTGTCGGACATGGCAAAATGTTGCATTTGCGAAAAAGGCGTTACCTTCGGTCACAACGTTTCTCACTCCAACAGAAAAACCAACAGACCGTGGAAGCCCAACGTAAGAACGATCAAGGTCGTTGTCAACGGCGAGCATAAGACCGTGAACATCTGTTCCCGTTGTCTCCGCTCGGTCCGTTCCGGAAGAATCTCTCTTTCCTGACCGTGCGTTCGTGAGCGCGGAGCGTTTGCTCCGCGCTTCTTTAATATTTTTTCTTTTGACGGAGGTGTTATGATCGCTCCGACTTATGCGGTGTTCGGGGATCTTTTGTCTCCCGCCTGTCAGAGCGCTCTTTCCGAGCGCGGCGTCACCCCGATCCTCCTGCCGCGCTTTGTTCCGCTTCCCTATCCCGTATGCTCGCACGCCGATATGTTCTTCTGCAAGATCGGAAAATATCTCGTCGCCTCTCCGCTCTATCTTGATCCGCTGAAGCCTTTGGCGGAACTGATCCGGTGCGAGCTGGTGTATGACCGCGGCGATTTTAAAAGCGGATATCCCGATGAAGCGAAGTTCAACGCCTTTGTGATCAAAAACTACGTCTTCTGCCGCAAAAAGACCGTATCGCCGAAGATCCTGGAAGCGGCGGAAGCGCAATCCTTCCATATCGTGGACGTCAAACAGGGTTACGCCGCCTGCTCCTGCGCGCAGGCGGGATTCCAGGCTTTCATCACGGCGGACAGGGACCTTGCCGACAAGGGCGTCAAAAACGGCTTTGACGTTCTCCTCACCGAACCGGGCGCGATCCGCACCGACGTGTATCCCTACGGGTTCATCGGCGGCGCGTCCGGGTATTATAAAAACGCGCTTTACTTTGCCGGGAATATCAAAAAACACCCGCAGTATCCGTCGATCTATCTCTTTTGCAAGAAGAACGAGACCAAACTCGTCTCCCTCTCGGAGGAACCGCTAACCGACGTCGGAGGGATCCGCTTTTTCTGAAAGGAGCTCCTCCCGCTGCCCCGCCCGGATCGCGACGAACAGAACGGGCGCCGCGATCATTCCGGAGAGGCCGAAAAGACGGTAGCCGGCGTAGATGCAGATCAGCGTGATCAGCGGCGGGATCCCGAGTTTGTCCCCGAGCAGTTTCGGCTCCAGCAGCTCGTGCAGCACGGTCGTCGCCGCAAAGAGGATCAAGAGCCCGAAGCCCTTTCCCGTATCCCCGAGGAGGAGGAGAACGATCCCCCACGGGACGAGGACCGTCCCCGTCCCGATCACCGGGAGCAGATCGAGGAGCGCGATCATCGCGGCAAAAAGCATCGCGTAATCCTGCCCGAGTACCAGAAATCCGACAAACAGACAGGAAAAAATGATGAAAAACAGCGCGGCGTACGCTTTTGCATACGCTTGCAGACTGTACGCGAATTTCCGGTAAAGGGAAAAAACGCGGTCGCTTTTCCCGCGTCCCAGATGCTCCTTCAGCGCTTCCCGCGTTTTCTTTTTTCCCAGCGTAAAATAAAAGACCGAGAGAAAGGTAACAAAGAAAAAGAGGATCAGATCCGGCAAAGCGGAGATCAGGAAACCGAGGACCGTTCTCGCAAAGCCCGCGATCCCGGAGAGCCCTTCCCCGATCAGCTGATCGAGCATCCCTTCCGTGGGGATGCGCAGTTTCGCGAGGATCGGTCCGAACGCCCTCTGCACTTCCCGATAGATCCCCGCCAGCGCCTCCTCATCCGAGAGTACGCTCCCGAGAAACCCGATCGCTTCTTCCACCAGACGTTTTACGCTGTAGCAGACCGCCACGATCAGGCAAAGCGTCAGCACGACGGAGAGAAGAAAAGACAGATACTCTTTTTTTCTCCCCGTGCTGGAGGTAAGTTTCCCCGAGAGGCCGGAAAACGCCGCCGAGATCGCCGCCGCGAGCAAAAAGGGGAGCAGCGCGGGAAGGGCGAAGCGCATCCCGAGATAGATCCCTCCCGAAACCGAGAGCAGATAGACGGCAAAGGCCGCCTTTTCCCCATAGCGTTTTTCCGAATATTCCATAAGACACCTCGCTTATAGAATATTCCGTTTTCCCCGAAATCATCCGCGCTTGCGGAAACAAAATAAAAGGAGATTTTATTATGGTTCGCATCACAATGGAAAACGGGGACGTCATCACGATCGAGCTTTTGCCGAAGTACGCGCCCAGAACGGTCGAGAATTTTGAAAAGCTGGTGAAAGAAGGCTTTTACGACGGGCTGATCTTCCACCGGGTCATCTCCGGCTTTATGATACAGGGCGGAGATCCCACCGGGACCGGTTGCGGCGGCTCCCCTGAGACGATCCCCGGTGAGTTCCGTTCCAACGGATATCCGAACGCCCTCTCGCACAAGCGCGGCGTCGTCTCGATGGCGCGGACGAACGATCCGAACAGCGCCTCCTCCCAGTTCTTCATCATGCACGCGGACGGGACCTTCCTTGACGGCAGCTACGCCGCCTTCGGACGTGTGACGGACGGGATGGACGCGGTCGACCGGATCGCCGCCGCCAGGACCGACAGCGCCGACCGGCCGATCGAAAATATCATCATGAAAAAAGTCGAACTGATCTGAAAAAAGCGCGGTTTGCTTCTGCAAACCGCGCTTTGTCTTTTAAAAAGGAAACCGCTTACTCGTCGCCGCGCACGATCACGGAGATCCCGTCCGGGATCACGGTGATCCCGTCGTAATCCGGCTTGAGTTCCTTTGCCATCCGGATGGCGGCGCCGATACTCTCCGCCCACAGCATGCCCATACCTGTCACGATCGGTTCGGACTTTTTACAGGTGACCATGATCACGGAGGCGCGCAGCATGATGCGCGCGAGGATCTGCGCCATCCACTGATCGCCGATCGTCTCCTTTGCCGGGATGCCGCGGATCTTCTCCATGACGTCCCGCGCGCCGTTCGATTCCGCAAACCAGCGGTAAAGCTCCTCCCCGCCGCTTCCGTCCCCGCAGCAGGAGACGCAGATCACGACGCCGCCTTCGTTGACCGAGGCCTCCGCCGCCGTCATCGATTTGATCGACTGATAGACGTTCTGATCGAGCGGGTAGCCGCCGTTTGACGTGAGGACGATATCGGAGAACACGGGCTTGACCCGGCAGACCCCGCCGACGAAGGCGCATCCCGCCTCGTGGGCGGCAAAGGGATCGCCGGAAAAGGCCTTGACGATCTTTTTCTCTCCGTCGATCACGACGTTGACGATATAGCCGAGTCCGGCAAGTTTTGCCGCGGCCACCATATCCTCGTGGAGCGGATTTTTCGCAAGGACGCCGGTGCGGGAATGCTCGTCTCCGATCAGCTTGGCGCAATGGTTCTGCATCACGCTCGACGCGCTGGCGATCCCGGGGAGGATGCTCTTCCGCCCGCCGGAAAAACCGGCGAAAAAGTGCGGCTCGATAAAGCCTTCCGCCACAACGCCGTCCGCCCAGTCAACGAGCGCGTTGACCGTGAGCTCGCAGCCGCTGGGGAGGGTCCCCTTGGCGACCGTCTCGGACTCAAACGCTTTGTGCACCCGGATCATATCGCGGATCTGCGGATAGAGATCGGCGCCGAATTTTTCCTCCAGTTCCCGCTCGGTCGTTTCGCGATGGACGCCGGTCGCGATCAGGATGCGGATCTCCGCCTCCGGGCTGCCGCGCCGGATCCGCTCAAGGACCTGAGGCGTGATCACGCGGGAGGGGACCGGCCGGGTGTGGTCGCTTGTGATGATCAGGATCTTTTTCCTGCCTTTTACCCAGTTTTCGAGGAGCGGAGCGCCGATCGGGTGGTCGAGTGAGTCGCGTACCGTGTCCTCTTCCCTGCCCTCGGACTTCATCTGATGGAGGGAGGAAACGAGGACGCCGCGTGTCTCGCGCTCGTCGGTCACACATTCGAGAAAGGACCTGTCGTAAGGGATCTTGGTAACCATGGATACCTCCGTTTTATCTTGAGAATTTATTGACAAATCAAAATAAAGTTGTATAATAATCTTTGGAATTCGATCAAAGGAGTACCAATATGAAATATTATCATCTCAAGGTCGCCGGTCTGGAGCGGGATCTTCCCCTCTGCCCCCTTTCCGACTCGCTTTATATCGGCGCGTTCGTTATCCTGGGGGATCCCGAGCTTTCCCGCGGCTGCGCCCGCGCTCTCCTTGAAGTCTCTCCCGAATACGATTATCTGATCACCGCGGAAGCAAAGGGCATCCCGCTCGGTCACGATATGGCGGAGATCCACGGAGACAAGAAGTATTTTGTCGCCCGGAAGGGCAAGAAGCTCTATATGACCGGCGTTTTTGAGTGCGAAGTACATTCGATCACGACGGCGAAACGCCAGACCCTGTATCTGGACGCCGCGGACGCCGAAATGATGCGCGGCAAACGCATCCTGATCGTGGACGACGTCGTCTCCACCGGCGAGAGCTGCGACGCCCTGATCAAGCTCGTCAAGGCGGCGGGCGGCGAGATCGCCGGGATCGCGACGATCCTTGCGGAAGGAGACGCGGCGAAGAGAAAGGATATCGTATATCTCGAAAAACTGCCGCTCTTTGACAAAGACGGGAATCCGATCGACTGACTCCGGAAAAGACGGACGCCGCCATCCGGCGGGACTGCTCCGTCTTTTTCTTCACCCGATACCATCTTATCACTCCGCTTCCGGTTTGTAAAGAGGTTTTTCCGAGATAAAAAGCAGGAAAGAAAAAATGAACGATCGCGAATCCATACCGAACGGGGGGAAAAAATCTTTTTCCCTCCCGGCAATCTGGAAAGAACACAAACTGAAGATCCTCCTCGCCGCCTTTGCCTTGCTCGCTCTGATTATCGGGCTGCTGCAATGCGCCTCAAGGCCGAAGTATGACCTCTTTCTCCTTTACGCCGGGCCGCAGTACATCGACGGCTCGACCTACCGGAAGATCCTTTCGTCTGTTTCCTCTCTTTGCGCGGGGGACGGCGCCGACCCCGGGATCGCCTTTGACCGGATCACCTACGTTCCCGGACGCCTTGCCGAGACCTATCAGCAGAGCGGCACCTACTATAACGGCGCGCGCAACGCGGAGGCGGAGGAGACCTTCCGTTATACGCTTGCGGCGGGCGAATACTGCATTCTTCTCCTTGACCGGGAGCTTTACGACAGCGTGTCGGAGCTCGGCGTATTCGTGAAACTTCCCGACTCGGTCAAAGAGGAAACGCGCTACGACGATCACGCCCTCCGGCTATCCGCGCTCCCGCTCGGAAAGAAGGACGGACTTTCCTCTTTGCCGGATGACACTCTCCTCGTCCTGCGGGACCAAAGCTTTCTTCAGTCGCTTCTCACGAACAAAGAAACGCGGAGATTGACATATGAAAAGCAGGTCGAATACTTCGATCTCCTTGCCGGGATCGACCGGCCCTGATCCGAAAACCAGAGCGGCGGAACAAACGTTCCGCCGCTCCCGTTTTATCTTAGCCCGATGATCGGAGAAGAGAGAAGCCCGGTTGGACGGAGACGGTACTCATAGGTCCAGAGGCCGTCCTTCGTTTTCCATGCATTCGGCGACCCCTGCCAGCCGAATTTCTCGTCCGTGTTGTGTAAGTCGCCGAAGCAGTTGCGTCGGGAGATATACGCGCTCACAACGATCTCGTGAGAGCCTTGCGCGAGCCGGCCGAGTTCTGCCTGATAGGGCGGGTAGGCGATCACGGCCTTCCGTTTCCCGTCAACGTCGATCGCGGTGACCGCCGCCCGGTAGTGCGGGACCGTGATACTGACATCACGCTCCGCGTCGAGCGGGAGAGGGATCCGATAACGCACCTCTCCGCCGTAAAACGGCAGGCCCTGATCCGTCAGATCGCTGAAGCCGAGTTTTTCCGGCGGGGGGATCACGGTCACGACCTTACCCGTCACCCGGACGCCGAAGTCGCCGAGCAGATATACCGCCTCGCAGTTGGAGCGCTCGCCGAACGGGAAGGTCACGCGGAGCGTATTCTCTCCCCTTTTCAGATCCGGCAGCTCTACTTTGCGGATGGCTTTGTCCGTGTACCAGCCGCAGGAACGGTTTGCGATTTTTTCGCCGTTCCAGATAATCTCGGAGAGCTCCGGATCCTCGAGGGCGAGGATCGGCTTATCGTAGGCGATCTCGCTCAAAATCTTGAATTCAAGCGTGACCGTATGCTCGGCGGGTTTTTCCGGGATCACCCACGGCTGGGTCTTCGCGACGGGGAAAGCCAGGCGGTTCCGAACCTTCGCGTCGATGCGCAGCACTTCCTCGGGACCGTCAAATTCTCCGCCGTCGATCGCGTATCGCGCCGTGTCGAGCAGGAGCACGTTCGGCTCGGAGAGCGTATAGTCGGCTAACGCCGGAACGGGAACGAATACGGCGGCGACCGGCGTTTCCTCCGGCCGGAATGCGCCTTCCTCCTCCGTGTCCGCCAAAAAGAGGAGCAGCGAATCATAATCGTAAAGCGAGACGCTGATTTCGGTGTAATCGTCTTTCGTTTCATACGCGACCGGCTTTGTCTCTCCGCTCAGCGTATCCCAGATCTGCGGCTTGTACCTCCCCTTGACGCGGATACGGATCCCTCGCGGGATCGCAACGTCTTTGTTATACGGTTCCTCGCAATGCGCGATAAAGAGCCAGAATCCGTTCGTGTCTCGCCGGATCTGATGGATCAGATTGTTTGTGTAAACGCCGTTCTCGTCCCGGATCTCAAGCGTCCGGTCGGATTGCAGCTCCGCGAGCAGCGCGCCGCGATTGAAGGAGATCCGGCGGGAGCGGGAGAAGAGCGCTTTGCCGCGCTCCGAGGGCTTTGCGTCCACGTACGCGGGCGCCTCGCCCATAAAGACGAGCTTGCCGCCGGCGGAGGCGAACGCTTCGAGCCGATCGAGCGTGGTGGAGCGGAGCGTCTCGCACTCCGGGACGATCACAACGTCATAGGCCATCTCGCCGACCCGCAGCGGAAGGTCGCCGCGCGGGCAGAGCTGCGGCAGGGTCGACTCGCAGAGATAGTCGAAATCGACGTTTCCCTTTAAGAGCCATTCGGTCACGTTCTTAAAATTGTCGTCGAGCTCATCCCGCCGGAGCCGGGTCTGTTCGTTCGGACCGTAGTGGAGCCAGTAGCTTTCTACCGGATGGACGAGAGCGACGCGGACGTACGGCGTGCCGCGGGTAAGAGCCGTGTTCACCCGAGCAAAGTGGTCCTCCACGTACCGATATTCCCGGTACCAGGGAGACTGGTAGGAGATCGAAGCGGGATAGTCGCGCTTGGAGGGGCCTTTCATCGATACCCAGGCGAGATGGTGGCACCGCACGGTGACGCCGAGCGCCGCCTGCCAGTCGCCCTGATGCTTATGGCCCCGGAAGTCGTAATCCCAGCCCGTCACGCCGTAGAGCTCGCTGAGCATGCCGGGTCTCCCGTATTGGCGTACCGCGGACTGGCATTGCTTTGCCGTGGTTAACTGCAAAAGCGAGCAAAGGATATCGATCCCCGGAATGCCGAACGCGCGGTAGGAACGCATACAGTCTCCGATCCCGAAGGTCTGGGAGGCGAGGGTGGGCTCGTTGAACATATGACCGGTCAGAGCGATCCCGTGTTTGTCGCACCACGAGCCGATCGTATCCGCAAACGCAGAAGCGAACCGCTCGGAAACGTGATCGTGATAACGGTAGCGGGTCAGCGATACCGCGCCGTCGGGAAGATCCCACAAAAGCTCAGGGAGCCGGTCAACAAGAGACTCGCCGTACGCAGCGGTATAAGTCTCTTCCAGATCGTCGGTCCAGGGCAATCTGACGTCCGCCTTGCTGGCGGCATAGGGGAGCGTCCCCTTTCCGCGGAATTGCGGCTCGTCAGTAAAGATAGCCGGAACGCTTTTCCCGAATTCCCTGCCGATCGTTTCAAAATATCGCTCGTGCGTAACTTCAAGAAACCGTTCGATCGCTTTTTTGTTCAGCGTATCAACGTAGGTTTGGTTGTTGTACCAGGCGCTCGGCGCGGCGATCATCCGCCACACGGACCAGAGAGTTCCTTCCGCGTTCTCATCGTCCTCCGTCTTCCGGTAGGATTTCAGACACAGGGTTTCGTCGAGGACAACGTCAAATTTCGCGATCAGGATCGAATCCCCGCGCGGTTTGAAATCGGGATCGCAGGTAAAGACGATAAAGCGCTGCCGGTATTCGGCGTCCCGCGTCACATACCCGCCCCCAAAGCCGGAAGGCCACTTGTCTTCGTCATAGAGCCAGGTAAGCATCCCGGCCTCTTTTCCCTTCTCGTTGCAGACTTTGACCAGATCCATGAATTCATCGGAGAGGTAAGGGGTCGCGAGTCCCTGACGGCAATGGATGTTGAATCCACCGAAGCCCATTTCCTTCAGGATCCCGATCTGCCGGAGGAGTTCGTCCTTTTCCAGTTTGCAGTTCCAGGACCAGAAGGGAGCCCCCCTGTATTCGGAGGTGGGATTTTGGAAGAGTTCTCGGTCAAGCGCGGGGGCTTTTCGGTTTTTCTCGTACATCTTTTTATTCCTTTCTCCGTTTTCAGAATAGAACCTTGCAGCACGGGGTCACGAATAGTATACCATAACGGTATCTGAAAAACAACAACCTCTGTTGACTAAAAAACAACCTGATTTGCACTTGCAAAAAGTGAGTTTATCGTATATCATAGAGGAAAAGGAGAAAGTAAGATGAACGAAGAGATCCAAAACCGCCTGGCAGAAATCACGAAAGAGGAAGCGTCGATCCTCAAAAACGGAGGCTCCCTCGACCGGACGCTTTATATGGAGAACGGGCAAAACGTGATCAATGCAAAGAAAATGCTTGAGATCGGCAAACTGATCGCGATGCGCAAACATACCCGTTTTCTTCATTTCCCGAAGCATTCTCACGATTATATCGAGATCATATACGTTTACTCCGGCGCGATGACGCACGTTATCGGAGAAAAGAGCATCACGCTCTCGGAGGGGGAGACGCTTTTTCTCAATCCACACACGGTCCATGAGATCCTCCCCGCGGGGGAAAACGATCTCGCGGTCAATTTTATTGTGCTGCCCCAGTTTTTTGCCAAAACGGTGGAAATGACGCGCGAAGAGGAATCGCCGCTTCGAAAATTCATTCTGGATTGTATCGCCGGACGGGAGAGCACGAACGGCTATCTTTATTTCAAAACGGCCGGGACGCCGCAGATCCGAAATCTGTTCGAAAATCTGATCCTCTCCTTCCTGGAGAAGAGGCCGGACAAACGAAACATCCGCGAATTGTCGATGGAGCTTTTGATCCTTGAACTGATCGGCCACTCAAGTGATCTGACGGGAGACAACATCAGCAAAAACGTTTATCTCGAGGCGCTCAGATATCTGGAAGAAAACTATCAGACCGCCTCGCTCCTTGAATTTGCGGATCAGAATCATTATAACGTCCCATGGCTTTCCCGCTATATCCGTCAAAAAGCCGGACGGACCTTTACGGAGCTTCTCCAGGAAAAGCGTCTTTCCCGGGCGGAGTATCTGCTCCGATGCTCGGATATGCGGGTCGGCGATATCGCAACAAGCGTAGGGTATCATAACACGGAATTCTTTCACCGGCTCTTCAAGGAACGCTTCGGCGTTTCTCCGAAAAAATACCGGGACAGGGCGAGAAAATCGGTTTTTTGATTTTTTTGAAAAATCCCCTTGCGTAAGGGGTTGCTTGTGACGCTGCGTCATGTGCTAAACTTGACGCAAAGGAGGTGAAACGCCGTGTCGCAATACACAACGGGCGAGATCGCAAAGCTCTGCGGCGTGACGGTCCGTACGGTCCAGTACTATGATACCAGGGGGATCCTGATCCCTTCCGCGCTCTCGGAGGGAGGGAGACGGCTGTATTCCGAAGAGGACCTCAGGCAGATGAAGCTCATTTGCTTTCTGCGGGAGCTCGGACTTCCCATCGACTCGATCGGACAACTGCTCGCCGAAGAAGATCCCGGCAGCGTCATTTCCCTGCTGCTCTCTCAGCAGGAGGAGGCTCTGCGCGGGGAGATCTCGGAACGGGAGAAGCAACTGCAGAAGCTGGAAGCGCTGAAAGCAGGCCTGCGGAGCGTCAGCGAGCTCTCCGTTGAATCCATCGGCGACGTGGCGTACACGATGAAAAACGGAAACAAACTGAAAAAGATCCACCTGATCATGCTTCTCACGGGAATCCCTGTCGGGATCCTGCAGTGGGTGTCGATCATCCTTTGGATCCTCAAGGGGATCTGGTGGCCGTTCTTGATCTGGGCCGCTGTCGCGATCCCTTACGCCGTCTGGATCTCTTCCTGGTACTTCCGGAAGGTGGAGTATCTCTGCCCGCAGTGCCACACGATCTTCAGACCAACCTTCAAGGAGGTTTTCTGGGCGCGGCACACGCCCGCGACCCGCAAGCTGACCTGCAGCGCCTGCGGCCATCACGGCTTCTGTGTGGAAGTTGCGGCCGGATCGGAGAAGACGGATGGATAACGCGGATCGCGGGAAAGGCCGCGTCTCAAGGTATCTTTTCTGGACTTTTACCCTTGCCTATATCGTTCAGGGCGTTGTCTGGCTCCTTTATCAAAAGGGCCTTTCCCTGATAGCAACGGCGGTTATGACGGCGTTGATGTTTGTCCCCCTGCTCGGCGTTCTTTTAGCGGGGGGAAGTCTCCGGGAGTTTGGCTGGCGGCCCCGGATCCGGAAAAATCTCCGCCATATCCTCTTCGCCTGGCTTTCCCCCGCCGTTCTGACCGCACTCGGCGCGCTCCTCTATTTTTTGATATTTCCGGAGCATTTTGATCTGAGCGGAAGTTATCTCCAAGAGACGGCGGGCGCTTCTGCGCTCGAGCAGCTCAAGGCCGAAGGGATCACTTATCCCGCATACCTTGCGATATCGGCCGTCAGCACTGTGATCTGCGCTCCCTTCCTCAATATGATCGCGGCGCTCGGGGAGGAGGTCGGCTGGCGCGGGTTCCTCTATCCCCGGCTGAAAGCGCGGTACGGAGAAACGCGGGGATCTCTCTTCGGCGGTCTGATCTGGGGCGCGTGGCACTGGCCGCTGATCTGGCTGATCGGATATGAATACGGGACCGACTATCCGGGCTTCCCCGTCGTCGGGATGCTCCTCTTCTGCATATTCACCGTTGTCCTCGGTTTTCTTTGCGATCGGCTCTATGAAAAGAGCGGGAGCATTTGGCTCCCCTCCCTCTTCCACGGCGCTGTCAACGCGGCCGCCGGGATCCCGTTATTGATCTGCGTGACCGGTACCGCCTCCGCGCGTCTGCTCGGTCCCGCGCCGAACGGTCTGATCTCCGGACTCCCCTTTATCGCCGCCGCTGTCTTCTTCTTTGTGAAAAGCGCGCGGAAAAAACCGGAAAAATGACAAAAAACGCATCGCACTCCTTTTCGGAGTGCGATGCGCTGTTTATTTGACGCGCAGCGAGCGGACCAGCGCTTCATCCCGGCGGACGAGGGTGGAAAAATTCTTATGGTAGATCACATAGCCCGGTTTGGATCCGGACGGCTTTTTTACCTCGCCCGCTCTCGTATAGTCGACTGTTACGGAGGCGTCCCCCGAGGCGGAGGAGCATACGGCCGCGATCGTCGCCGCCTGGGTGTAGTCCTCGGCGGAGGGTTCTTTCCCTTCCGTCACAAGCAGGACGTGAGATCCCGGGCGATCCTTGACGTGGAACCAGATATCGGATCTCTGCGCGAGCTTGAAGGTGATATATTCGTTTTGCAGGTTATTTTTTCCGCAATAGACCAGATAGCCGCCCGCGGTCCGGTATTCGTCCGGAGCTGGTCTTTTCGGCTTTTGCCGGCGATTTTTTGCGTTTTGCCGCAGATATCCGCCCGCCTCCAGCTCTTCGCGGATCTCGTTGATCTCGCTCTCGCCTTCCGCACGGTCGAGCGAATCTTTTACCCGTTCGATATACCCGCTCTCCTCCCGGGCGAGGGCGAGCTGCGTCTGCGCGTGTGCGAGCGCGCTCTTCTTTTTGTTATACTTTTTGAATCGGGCGGCGGCGTTTTGCTGCGGGGTGAGGAGCGGATCGAGGAGGATCTCGCGCTCGGTCGGGGGATCGGCGGAATAGTCGGTAAGGCGAGCGCGGTCCATCCCTTTTTTGAGGAGGTACAGATATGCCGTGATCAGTTCCCCGTCTTCTCGGTCGCGGGAGGCGTCCTTGCTGTCGAGGATCTCGCTTTCAAGGAGCGCGATCTTTTTCTCCAACCGTTTTTGAGAATTGGAAACAACGCGCAAGAGATCGGAGGCGCGTCGGCGGATGGCCGCCAGCCTGTTCTTTTCCGCGGAATAGCGATCGAGCAGAAGACCGACCGAAGAGAACGGGACGACCTGCCTCTCGGCTCCGTACTGGGTGATCGGCAGGAAGCTGAAGTCGGCGGGCGTGCCGTCCGGGGTGAGAAGCAGAACGGGAGAAAACATCTCCTCGCGGATCATCTTTGCCGTTCGGAGCAGTTCTCCGCAGAGCGCTTCCCCGCCGCCTCCCGCGCGCTCGGCACGGCAGGCGATCTCGCGGGCGACGAGAGGCGAGATACCGTAATAATTTGCCATCAGAAGCTTGTCCGGCGGCATATCCGGAGAATAGATCTCAAAAAAGCCTTCGCGCGTTTCGGCGAGAGGATCGCGCTTGTTCTGCGCGGGTGGATTCTCATATTTCATCCCGCAGAGGACCGGACGCTTGGAATTGAGCGATAGTTCGATCAGGCGGGAGGCCGCGACCACGCGGCGCTCGCTGTTAAGGAGGATCAGATTGCTGTACTTTCCCATCGTTTCCGCGACAAGGAAGCGGTCGGTGAGATAGCCCATCTCGTCCTTTGCGGAAAAGGAAAAGAGGACCGCCCGCTCAAAGCCGAGCTGCTCGATCGCCGTGAGACGGGCGCCGAGCAGATACTTGCGCAGCTGCAGGCAGAAAGCGGACGGCACGGCGGGGTTTTCCACCGATATTTCGGTGAGATGGACGCAGGAGAGGTCGGGGTAGGTGGAGATCTCCAGCTTGCGGTTACAGGACTTTCCTTCCCGGACGGTATGAAAGGAGAAAACGACCAGTTCTTTTTCCGGGACGCTGATCTTTTCGACCCGTCCCCCGGCGAGCGCCTCTCTGCATTCGGCGAGAGAGGCCTTCAGCATAGCGGCGTCAAAGGGCATCAGTTCCTTCCTTCCTGGAAGACCGCGATATCATAGCCCTCCTCGCAAAGCTCAAATCCGCAGGCGGAGGACAGCCCCTCGGAGGGAAGGTTGCTTTTTTCGTACCGGTAGATCGCCGTGGCGCCGCGCTTTTCCAGCTCGCCGAGCAGGACGCGCATCGTTGCAAGCGCAAAATGCCGCCGGCGGTATTCCTCGCAGGTCTGGACGCCGATCTCGCAATAGCGGTTTTCGGTCGGTTCCTCGAACGTGTAGGCGGCGGAAACGATCCGGCCGTCCTGTTTTGCCACACAGATCAGGGCGTTTGTCTTTGCCGTTTCCGCAAGGTCGGCAAGCTCCTCGGGAAAATCCTCTCCGGAGCCGCGGTAGACCTCTGCGGGCGGGAGCATCATCCCGCCTTTGGAGGTAAATGACTTTGCGGTCTTGGTCACGATGATGTCATAGGAAGAAGGATCGACGGAAAACCGGCCGATGCGGCTGAATCCCCGCTTGACCGAATCCTCGAGAAAGGCGATCGCCTCCCGGGAAAAGAGCGCATCGCCCCGGAATTTTTCGATCAGAGCGCGGGGCAGCGAACGGATCCGCCGATCCGCCTCTACGATCGTTTTGTCCCCGCGGCGGCTGACCGAGAACACGATGGTCGGGAGGCGCGGGTTGGATTTGAGATTCGCATCAAAAAAAACGGTATCTGCCATATTCATTCCCCTATTATGATTTTTGCCGCCCGGATCGCGCGATCCACGACGGGCGCGTTGGTCAGTTTCAGTCTTCTTTCGGATTGGTGGCCGGCAGCGATCAGGATCACCTCCGCGCCGGCGGAGCGGGCGCAGAAGGCGTCGTGCTCGGTGTCCCCGAAAAACACGGTGCGCCCTTCCCTTCGCGCGACAAAGGAACGGATCAGCGCCTCTTTGCTGTCTGCATAGATATTATCGAGTCCGTGGACCTCTTCAAAGTATTTTCCGATTCCCAGACGCTCGACCTGTCCGAGCAGCATGGTTTCTTCGGACGCGGAAACAAGGTATTGCGGGATCCCCGCGTCACGCAGGGCGTCGAGCGCTTCCGGAACGGTGGGACAGAGAGGCGCGCTTTTTTCCCGCAGCAGGTATTCGCGGAGCCATTCCGGCGCAACGTCGTCAAAGGACTCGCGGCTGAAGTCGAACCCGACCCGGGCGTAATACTCCCGCATCGGAAAGCCGAAAACATCCTTATAAGAAGCAAGGTCGGGGATGCGGGGCTTGGAGCGGCGCTCCAGCAAGACGTTGACAGCGTCAAGGCCGATCTGTACGTCGTCAAGGATCGTCCCGTTGAAGTCCCAGACGACTCCGATCTTATCCTGTCGGTTTGCCATATCGATATTTTTTCCTTTCCTGCGCGGTTGTCATGTCTGTATTCTATCATCTTTTTTTGCGCCTGTCAATTCCCGCGTCTCTTGTTTTTTCGGTTGACAAAAAGGTACGTTTGTGCTATAAATAAAGTATCAAATCCTGAAAGGAGTATTTGAAATGGAAAGAATCCGTAAGTACATCAGTGAATGTATTGGGACCGCCGTCCTTGTCATCTTCGGCTGCGGGACCGCCGTTGCCGTCGGCTGCGACGCTGCCGCCGGAAGCGGGTATCTTCTCACCGCGCTCGCCTTCGGCCTTGTGATCGTGGCGATGGCGTACAGCATCGGCAACGTCTCCGGCTGCCACATCAACCCCGCGGTCTCCCTCGCCATGCTGATCCGCAAGGAACTGTCCTTTACCGATTTCCTCGGCTACGTCCTCTCGCAGTGCGTCGGCGCGATCGCCGGCTCCGCCGTGCTCGGCTGCATTTTCGGTTGGGATTGCGGCTTCGGCGCAAACGGTCTCTTTGAAGGCAGCATTGCAAAATCTCTTGTGATCGAGATCATCCTTACCTTCGTCTTTGTGCTCGCGATCATCGGCGTGACGAGCAAAATCAAGAACGCTTCCGTTGCCGGGATCGTCATCGGTCTCACCCTGACCCTGGTCCACATCCTCGGCATCAAGCTGACAGGCACCTCCGTCAACCCCGCCCGCAGCTTCGGGCCCGCGCTCTTCGCCGGCGGCGACGCGCTCAAAAACGTTTGGGTCTTTATCGTCGGTCCGCTTGTCGGCGGCGCGCTTGCCGCGCTGGTCTACACGCTGCTCGATCCCAAAAAGGAAAACTGAGCCGATATGGAAAAACGCCCTTTTCAGGGGCGTTTTTCTTTTTCCGTTACAATATAGGAGTTGTAATACCGTTCGGCAAAATCAAGTTGTTTTGCGATCTCGTCGGGGCTGAAGACCGCGCCGTCCGGCGCCGCGATCAGTTTGTCCTCCTCGTCGTCGCGGCGGAAGACGATCCCGATCACCCGGCCGGAGAAATGCTCGAGCGGTTCGGTGGGGCCGAGGACGTAAACGTCCAGCTCCTCGCCGTCTCCGCCGATCACGCCGGGGAGGAAGCCGTAGTTGACCTCATACTTCAATTCGATCCCGTGCTTGTGATGGAGATAGCCGATCGGACGGTCGATCCGGACCTCTACCTCCCGGCCGAGATAAGGGAGGACGAGCGCTTTTCTCTCCTCTTCCGTCATGACGCGCTCCGCAAAGCGAGGTAATGCTCGCACGCCGCAAGCTTGACGCAACAGACAAGAACGTCCAGCGTCTTTGAAAGATCGTCGAGCGTGGAGTAAGTCGGCGCGAGGCGGAGATTGCGGTCGCGCGGATCGCGGTGATAGGGATAGGTAGCGCCCGCCGGCGTCATCGTGACGCCCGCCGCCTTCATCAGGCTCCAGACGCGCTTTGCGCAGCCGTCCGGTACGTTGAGACTGATAAAATACCCGCCGTTCGGATCATACCAATCCGCGATCCCGAGGCCGTCGAGCCCGCCGTGCAGTTTTTGCGAGCAGAGATCGAACTTCGGCTTGAGAAACGCGGCGTGGCGCTTCATCACCGCCGCCGTGTGCTCGGCGTTCTTGAGGTACCGGAGCTGCCGGAGCTGGTTGAGCTTGTCAAATCCGATCGTTTCCATGCTCATCGCCCGCTTGATCTCGGAAAGGTTGGGGTCGCAGGACGCGACCAGAGAGACGCCGCCTCCGGGGAAGGTGATCTTGGACGTCGAGGTAAAATATAGGAGCCGGTCTTCCGCTCCGCACTCCTTTGCGATTCCGAAAAGGTCGGGCAGAACGTCCGGCTGATCGCCGAAATCGTGGATGCCGTACGCGTTGTCGAAAAAGATACGGAAATCCGGCGCCGCCTTCATCGTAAAGAGACGGCGGACGGTCGCCTCGGAATAGGTAAAGCCGGTCGGGTTTGAGTATTTCGGCACACAGATAATGCCCTTGACGAGAGGATCGGCCGCCAGCCGTTCCACCTCGTCCATATCGGGTCCTTCCCTCCCCGTTTCCACCGGGAGCATCTCGATCCCGAGCGTCTCGAGGATGCCGAAGTGGCGGTCATAGCCGGGAACGGGACAGATGAACTTGATCTTATCGTATTTGCACCATGGTTTGTGCCCGCCGGTGCCGAGGAGCATCAAACGCTCGACCGCGTCATAGATCAGGTTGAGACTCGAATTCCCGCCGACGATGACGCTCTCCTCGGGGATCGAAAAGACCTCGGCAAAAAAGCGCCGCATCTCAGGCAGGCCGTCCCCGATCCCGTAGTTCCGGCAATCGAATCCGTTCTCCGCGAGATAGGTATCCTTTCCCCCGTCTGAAACGAGGAGAGAGCTTGAGATATCAAGCTGCTCGGTCGAGGGCTTGCCTCTCGAGAGATCGAGCTTCAGCCCCATTTTAAGATAATCCGTATATTCCGACGAAAGCGCCGCGAGAAGCGCGTTCAGCTCGCCGGTCTGCATATCAGAAAATTTCATGGTTCTCCTATCAGAATTCCGCGTTGCCTGCCGTACGGGGGAAAGCCTCTACGTCGCGGATGTTGCCGACTCCCGTGATATACATGATCAGTCGCTCGAATCCGAGACCGAAGCCGGCGTGTTTTGTCCCGCCGTATTTGCGCAGGTCTACATAGAAGCGATAATTCTCTTCTTTGAGTCCGCAGCGCTGCATCGCCGCGAGCAGGAGATCGAGACGTTCCTCACGCTGGGATCCGCCGATCAGCTCGCCCACGCCCGGGACCAGCATATCCATTGCCGCGACCGTCTTCTGATCGTCGTTGAGTCGCATATAGAACGCTTTGATCTCCTTCGGATAATCGGTGACGAAAACGGGCTTGCCGAAAACCTCTTCGGTGAGATACCGCTCGTGCTCGGTCTGGAGATCGATCCCCCAGGAAACGGGATATTCAAAAGCCTTCCCGCTCTCGGTGAGGAGCCGCACCGCCTCGGTATAGGTAACGCGGGCAAAGTCGTTTTCTACCAGATTATGCAGCCGCTCCAGAAGCGTTGCATCGAAAAACTGATTGAAAAACGCAAGCTCGGAGGGACATTCCTGCATCACGTAGGAAACGATGTATTTGATCATATCCTCCGCAAGGCGCATATCGTCCTCGAGATCGGCAAAGGCGATCTCCGGCTCCATCATCCAGAACTCGGCGGCGTGGCGCGGCGTGTTGGACTTTTCGGCGCGGAAGGTGGGCCCGAAGGTGTAGATCTTGCCGAACGCCATGGCGAAGCACTCGCCGTTGAGCTGACCGGAGACGGTCAGGTTGGTCTTTTTGCCGAAAAAGTCCTTCGACCAGTCGATCTCGCCGTCCGGGGTGCGGGGCGGAGCCTCGGGATCGAGGGTCGTCACCCGGAACATTTCGCCCGCGCCCTCCGCGTCGGATCCGGTGATCAGCGGCGTGTGGACGTAAACGAATCCGCGCTCCTGGAAAAAGCGATGGATCGCGTAAGCGGCGACCGAGCGAACGCGAAAGACGGCGTTGAAGGTGTTGGTACGGGGACGGAGGTGGGCGATCGTACGGAGGAAGTCCATACTGTGCTTTTTCTTTTGCAGCGGATAGTCCGGGGTGGAAGGCCCTTCGACCGCGATGCGGGCGGCGTGCAGCTCAAGAGGCTGCTTTGCCCCCGGAGTCAGGACGATATCTCCTTCGCAGACGATCGCTGCTCCCACGTTGAGCGCGGCGATCTCGTCGTAATTTGCGAGCTGGGAGGACTCAAAAACGATCTGAAGCGGCAGAAAGCAGCTGCCGTCGTTCACGTCGATAAAACCGAATGCGTTGGAAGCGCGGATGTTGCGGATCCAGCCGCAGACGGTAACGCCTTTTTCGGCCTTTTGTGCTGCATAAATTTCTTTGATGTCGGTTCTTTTCATAAGTTTGTTCCTTTTTTTGAAATTTTTATCCGCGAATCCTGCATTTTTGAGGCGCGGAGCATCCTTTAATATTTGATATTATACTACAAATAAAAATAAAATCAAGATGTTTCGGGAAAAAGGTCGCGCTGATTATGAAATTTTTTATCCGATTTATGCATTCCCTCTTTTTTCACGGCGTGGAATCTTTTTCTGAAAAAAGCAAAATTCTGTATGTGCTAAAATGATGTGACCCAAAAAGAAGAGAAGTCCAACGATTGGTATGGTATAATTTAATCACCACAAAAAACCAACCAACCAAAGGAAGGA